>QFOX01000016.1 GCA_003241645.1 Azospirillum brasilense
CCGTTATCCGCAAGTATTTCCTCCCCAACGGTTAAGGAGCGTAACCATGGCACATGTTAAACGTGGCGTGACCAAGCGCGCCCGCCACCGCAAAATCATGAAACTCGCGAAAGGCTTCCGTGGCCGCGCTGGTACCTGCTACCGCGTCGCGATCAACCGCGTCGAGCACGGCCTGCAATATGCATACCGTGACCGCCGCAACAAAAAGCGCACCTTCCGCGCTCTGTGGATCCAGCGTATCAACGCTGCCGCCCGTGAGCACGGCCTGGTGTACAGCCAGTTCATGAACGGCCTGAACAAGGCCGGCATCACGCTGGACCGTAAAGTGCTTGCCGACATCGCGGTGAAAGACGCCGCCATGTTCAAGCAGCTGGCCGACCAAGCCAGCAAGGCCCTGAAAGCGTAAGCTTCAGCCGCCAGACAATAGAAGGGGCCGGTGGCAACACCGGCCCTTTTTTTGTTTTTGTACGAATGCAGAAGGGATTGGCCATCCCTTCGTCGCTGCGCTCCTTACCCTTCCCGCTCCGCGGCTCGGCTTTCGCCTACGCAACGTATCCTTATGGCGTGGTTTTTTATTGCAACCATTCCGCATGGCTTTATGAGTGTGCATCCCACGCCCATGGGAATCCTTTTGTCATCCTGAACGCAGTGAAGGATCTAGGATTCTTCGCGTTGCTCAGAATGACAAGGAATGGTTATGCCACTCAACGAGATCGAAACCCGCGGCCTTGCCGCCATCACCGCCGCCGATTCCAGCAAGGCGCTGGAAGACGTGCGCGTCGCCTTCCTCGGCAAAAGCGGCGAGCTAACGGCGCAAATGAAAACGCTGGGCACCCTGCCACCCGAACAGCGCAAGGATTTCGGCGCACAGGTAAACACCGTGAAGACCAAGCTCGAAGCCGCGCTGGCCGAGAAAAAGACTGCGCTGGATGCCGCCGAGCTGAACGCCCGCCTTGCCGCCGAAACGCTGGACGTGACCCTGCCCGCAGCCCCGGTGGCGCGCGGCTCCATCCACCCCATCACGCAGGTGGTGGAGGAACTCACCGCCATTTTCGCCGATTTCGGCTTCACCGTGGCCGAAGGCCCGGAGATCGAGGATGATTTCCACAATTTCAGCGCGCTGAACATTCCCGAATCGCACCCCGCCCGGCAGATGCACGACACCTTCTACCTGCACGGCAACGGCAGCGAGCGCCCGGTGCTGCGCACCCACACCAGCCCGGTGCAGATCCGCACCATGCTGGCCGAAAAACCGCCCATCCGCATCATCGCGCCGGGCACCACCTACCGCTCCGATTCCGACCAGACGCACACGCCCATGTTCCACCAGATCGAGGGCCTCGTCATCGAGAAGAACATCCATATGGGCCACCTGAAAGGCCTGTTGCACGATGCGCTGGCCGCCTTCTTCGGGCTGGACGCCGTGCCCATGCGCTTCCGCGCCAGCTTCTTCCCCTTCACCGAACCCTCGGCCGAGGTGGATATCGGCTGCAAACGCGGCAAAGACGCGCTTGTCATCGGCGAAGGCAGCGACTGGCTGGAAGTGGCCGGTTGCGGCATGGTGCACCCGAACGTGCTGCGCAATTGTGGCCTCGACCCCGAGGAGTGGCAGGGCTTTGCGTTCGGCTGCGGCATCGAGCGGCTGGCCATGTTGAAATACAATATCCCTGACCTGCGCACCTTCTTCGCCGGCGACATGCGCTGGCTGAAACATTACGGCTTCCCCGCGCTGGATGTGCCCTCGCTGATCAAAGGAGTCGCGGCATGAAACACATGCCTTGTCATTCCTGCGTAGGCAGGAATCTCCTTGCACCACTCACCAATACGTAGATCCCTGCGTTCGCAGGGATGACAAATAATAAAGGTCGTTGCCATGAAATTCCCCCTCTCACTGCTAAAGCGCTTCCTCATCACCGAGGCCCCGCTGGAAGAAATCCTCGTGACGCTCACCGCCATCGGCCTTGAGGTGGATGGGGTAGACGACAAAGCCGCCGAACTCAAACCGTTCGTGGTCGCCGAGATCCTGCATGCCGAGCGCCACCCGCAGGCCGACAAGCTGCAAGTGTGCCGCGTGCACACCGCCAACGGTGAGTTGCAGATCGTGTGCGGCGCGCCGAACGCGCGCGCGGGCATCAAGGTGGCGCTGGCCAATATCGGCACGATCATTCCGACCAACGGCATGGAGATCAAGAAAGCCGCCGTGCGCGGTGTGGAAAGCCAGGGCATGCTCTGCTCTGGTGCAGAGCTTGGCCTTAGCACCGATAGCGCCGGCATCATCGAGCTACCGCTGGATGCTGCGATTGGCGCCAGCATTGTGGATGTGCTGCATCTGAACGACCCCGTGATCGACATCAACGTCACCGCCAACCGGGGGGATTGCATGGGCGTGCTGGGCGTGGCGCGCGACCTTGCAGCCGCAGGCCTTGGCACCTTCAAGGCACCGTGCGTGCCCAGCGTGAAAGCGCATGGCGCCTGCCCGGTGAACATCACCATCGAAGATACGGATGGTTGCCCCGCCTTCCTCGGCCGCGTGATTCGCGGCGTGAAGAACGGCCCCTCGCCCGACTGGCTGCAACGCGCGCTGACCGCGGCGGGCATGCGCCCCATCTCGGCGCTGGTGGACATCACCAACTATTTCAGCCTCGCCTTTGGCCGCCCGCTGCATGTGTATGACCTCGCCAAGTTCGATGGCAGCATTGTGGTGCGCCGTGCGCGCGAGGGCGAACAGCTCGCCGCACTGAACGAGAAAACCTACAGCCTCGCCCCGCGTGACTGCGTGGTGGCGGACGGGCAGAAAGCCCTTGGCCTCGGCGGCGTCATGGGTGGCGCAGAAACCGGCGTGACCGAAACCACCACCGACGTGCTGCTGGAAGTGGCGCTGTTCAACCCGCTGCGCATCGCGCAAACGGGCCGCGCGCTGCAGATCGATTCGGACGCGCGTTCGCGCTTCGAGCGCGGGGTGGACGCAGGCTTCCTCGCCATTGCTGATGTGCGCGCCACCGAGCTGATCCTTGAGCTGTGCGGCGGCGAGGCCACCGACCGCGTACTGGCCGGCGACGTGCCCGAAGCGCGCCAGCGCGTGCCGTTCGATGCGGATTTCACCAATCAATTGGGCGGCACGGATATTTCCGCCAGCGCGCAGAAGAAGATTCTCACCGCGCTTGGCTTCACGGCCGATGGTACTGACATGATCGTGCCCGGCTGGCGCCATGACATTTCCGGTAAGGCCGATCTGGCCGAGGAAGTGCTGCGCATCACCGGCTACGACCATATCCCCGCCGTGTCGTTGCCCAAGCACCCCTCCATCAACCGCCCGGCGCTGGTGCCGCAACAATCGCGCGAGGCGCTGCTGCGCCGCGTGGCCGCCGCCCGCGGCCTGCACGAGACGTACAGTTGGGGCTTCTGCAGCCAGGCGCAGGCCGCCATGTTCGGTGGCCAGCCGGAGGCGCTCACGCTGCTCAACCCCATCAGCGAAGCGCTCAGCGTGATGCGACCGCATGTGCTGCCGCACCTGCTGGACAGCGTGCGCGAGAACATCGCCCGTGGGCAGGCTGACATTGCCATGTTCGAACTGGGCGCCACCTTCCAGGACGTGAGCCCGACCGGCCAACGCGCCATGCTGGTGGGTGTGCGCGTGGGCAGCAGCACCGGCCTGCATTGGGCAGGCAGCAAAGCGATCGACATGTACGACGTGAAGGCCGACGCCATGGCCCTGCTGGATGCCGCGGGTGTGGATGCCGCCAAGGCCACCGTGCTGCCGCTGAAAGACGTGCCGTGGTTCCACCCGGGCCGCAGCGGCTCGCTCGGCCTCGGGCCAAAGAACACGCTGGCGCAGTTCGGCCAGATCCACCCGGCCATCACCGCCCAGCTTGGCATTGACGTGCCGGTGTTCGCGTGCGTGCTGTTCGTGCATGCGCTGCCTGCTGTGAAACCGGCCAAGCGCAAGCCCATCACCGTGTCGGACTTCCAGCCCGTGACCCGCGATTTCGCCTTCGTGGTGGATGCGGCAACCCCCGCGGCCGAACTGGTCGTGGCGGTGAACAAGGCCGAAAAATCGCTGCTGCGCGACGTGACCGTGTTCGATGTGTATGCCGGAAAAGGCGTGCCCGAAGGCAAGAAGTCCATCGCGCTGTCGGTGACGCTGCAAGCCGCCGACCGCACGTTGACCGACGCGGAAATCGAAACAGTCAGTCAGGCCATCGTGGCATCCGCCATGAAAAGCGGTGCGACGTTACGCGCGTAATGTTCATGCAATCGTCACACTCGTGTGGGCGGTTTGGGCTATGACTTTGCCCCATGAAAACCCTGCTGACCATTTTCGCGCTGACCCTGTTCGCTACGAGCACCCATGCGCAGGCCCCGGCGCGCTACATGCCCAATGCCGATGCATCAAGCTTCCGTGGTGCGGTGAATAACCCGCAGCCGGTGAAAACGGCAGCGGTGCCGAATTATCGCCCGCAGCGCATCCAGATCGCGGCGTACAGCCAGCAACCGCGCATTCCTACCTACAGCGATGCCGCGTTCCGTGACACGCGCGTGAATATACCGCGCAACAACATACGCATGCCGCGCAGCTTCCGCATTGATTGGAACCCTGCCGGGCGCACGCCGCGCTAGGCTAGCGCTTCACGATGGTGACGTGGCCCATTTTGCGGCCCGGGCGTGATTCGGTCTTGCCGTAGAGATGCACATGCGCTTCCGGGTTGCGCGCATACACTTCCCACTGCTTCCAATCGTCGCCCAGCAGGTTGATCATTTCCACCTGCCCGCGTGCGGTGGTGTCGCCCAGCGCCCAGCCGCAAATGGCGCGTATATGCTGTTCGAACTGTGCGGTCGGCGCGCCTTCCATGCTCCAATGGCCGGAATTATGCGGGCGCGGCGCCAGCTCATTCACCAGCAGCCCATCCTTCGTGACGAACAGTTCCACCGCCAGCAGCCCCACCACATCGAGCGCTTCGGCCAGCGTTTTGGCGATGCGCACCGCCTCGTCCTGATGTGCGTCGATGAACGGCGCGGGCGCGATGGTGGTGTGCAGGATGTGGTCGCGGTGAATGTTCTGCACCAGCGGGTAGCAGCGCGCCTCGCCATGGGTTGAGCGCGCGACGATGATGCTCGCCTCGGCCGTGAACTCCACGAACCCTTCCAGAATGCATTCGGTGCGGCCAAGTTTTTTCCATGCGTCGTCGGCCGCGTCGGCGGTCTTGATCACCACCTGCCCTTTGCCGTCATAGCCAAGCTCGGTGGTTTTCAGCACGGCGGGCGTGCCGATGCTGGCAATCGCGGCCTGTAACTCTTCTGCCGTGTGCACGGCAGCGAACGGTGCGGTGCGAATGCCCTGCGCACGAATGAATTCTTTCTCGCGCAGGCGGTGGCGCGTGGTGAACAGCACTTCCGGCCGGGGGCGCACGGCCACCAGGCTTTCCAGCATTTCCAGCGTTTCGGCGGGAATATTCTCGAACTCGAAGGTCACCACATCCACGCTCTGGCCGAAGGCGCGCAGCGCCGTGGTGTCCTGATAGGCGCCGATGGTGGTCTGCGTGGCCACGTGGCTGGCGGGCGAATCTTTATCCGGCGTGAAGATGTGGGTTTTGTAGCCCATGCGGCTGGCCGCGCGCGCCAGCATGCGCCCCAGCTGCCCGCCGCCGACAATGCCAATAGTGGAACCGGGCGCGATGATCTCACCGTCGCTGCGCATTATGTACCTTGCCCTTTTGTCATCCCTGCGAACGCAGGGATCTCCTGTTTCTTATGAAGTAGATTCCCGCTTTCGCGGGAATGACAACCATATTTCATACGCATTATTGCGGTTCCAGCGCCACGGATTCGGTCTGCGCGGTGCGCCATTTGACCACGCGCGCATGCAGTTTCGCATCGCTGAGGCTCAGGATCATGGCGGCCAGCAGCGCCGAGTTGGCCGCGCCATGCGCACCAATGGCCAGTGTGCCAACCGGCACGCCCTTGGGCATTTGCACAATGGAAAGTAGCGAGTCCATCCCGTCCAGCGATTTGCTGTGCACCGGCACGCCAAGCACTGGCAGCGTGGTGAGCGATGCGGCCATGCCCGGCAAGTGGGCCGCGCCCCCTGCCCCGGCGATCACCACTTTCAGGCCGCGCTTGTGCGCCGTGGTGGCGTATTCATACAGCCGTTGCGGCGTGCGGTGCGCCGAGACGATCTTGGTTTCGTAAGGCACTTTCAGCGTATCCAGAATATCGGCCGCTTCCTTGAGCGTGGACCAGTCGGACTGACTGCCCATGATGATGCCCACCACCGGTGTGGCAGATGCATGCGATGCTGATTTTTTCGCGGCCATGCTGAACCCCTCGCGCATTAAAACGCGTTCCTACAGGAATGTTGCGCACCCGTCAAATCTCGGTTACGAATGAAATACTTAAATAACGGATGCGCCCATGAAAATTGCCATCGTCAAAGAAACAGCGGCAGGTGAAAGCCGCGTTGCCACCTCGCCCGATGCCGTGAAGAAATTCCGTGCCCTCGGCATGGATGTCGCCATCGAGCGCGGCGCGGGCCTTGGCGCCGCCATCAGCGACGAAGCCTTTGCCGAAGCGGGCGCACAGATGACCGATAGCGCGGCCGCCGCCCTCACCGGAGCGGATGTGACCCTCACCGTAGAAATGCCGAGCGACGCTACCATCGCGCTCATTCCCGAGGGCTCCATTCTGGTCGGCATGCTCGACCCGCTGAACAAGCTCACCGATTTCACGCCGCTGAACAAACGTAGCATTCAGGCCTACGCCATGGAACTGCTGCCGCGCATTTCCCGCGCGCAGAGCATGGACGTGCTTTCCTCGCAGAGCAACCTTGCTGGCTACCGCGCAGTGATCGAGGCGGTGGCCGCCACCACCAAGACCATCCCCATGATGATGACGGCGGCTGGCACCATTCCGCCCGCGAAAGTGCTGGTGCTGGGTGCGGGCGTGGCAGGCCTGCAGGCCATTGCCACGGCCAAGCGCCTTGGCGCGGTCGTCAGTGCGTTCGACGTGCGCGCCGCCGTGAAGGAACAGGTGCAGTCGCTGGGCGCGAAATTCGTGGAAGTGCCCGCCGCGGCCGGCACGGGCGAAACCGCCGGCGGTTACGCGCAGGAGATGGACGAGGACTACAAAAAGCGGCAGGAACAGGCCATTGCCGACAGCATCAAGGCGCAGGATATTGTGATCTCCACCGCGCTCATTCCCGGCAAACCCGCCCCGCGCCTCATCAGCGAAGCCATGGTGCAAAGCATGAAGCCCGGCAGCGTGATCGTGGACCTTGCCGCGGCAAGCGGCGGCAACTGCGCCCTCACCAAGGCCGACGCGGTGACGCAGGCGCACGGTGTCACGCTCATTGGCTACACCAACCTGCCCAGCCGCGCCGCGAGCGATGCGGCCCCGCTCTACGCCCGCAACCTGCTCACCTTCGTGACCACGCTGATGCTCGACAAAGAGACCAAGCGCCTGAACGTGGCGTGGGACGACGAGCTGGTCAAAGGCACGCTCGTGACCAAGGGCGGGCAGATCATTCACCCTGCTTTGCAACCGCAATAAGAGGCACGCATGGCCGATATCACCACCAAGACCACCACCGTGACCACCGTGATCGAAACGGTGCATGCGGGCGTGGACCCGTTCATTTTCGGCCTCACCGTGTTCGTGCTGGCCTGCTTTGTCGGCTATTATGTGGTCTGGCGCGTGACGCCCGCGCTGCACACCCCGCTGATGAGCGTGACCAATGCGATCTCCGGCATCATCGTGGTGGGTGCGATCATCGCGCTCGGGCCGCAGGGGTTCGGGTTCTCGCATTGGCTGGGGCTGGTGGCGGTGTTCATTGCCAGCATCAACATCTTCGGTGGGTTCGTGGTGACCCAGCGCATGTTAGAAATGTTCAAAAAAAAGGAGCGTAAATAATGGCTACCGTTACCGTAAACAAAACTTCCCTCGTGCGCCTGTTCTTTAGCTTTTTCGTTGCGTTCTTTATCATCTTCGCGTGGGACTTCATGGTACACGCGCTGATCCTTCTGCCGCATTACATTGCCACGAAGGATGTGTGGATCGACCATAACATCATGGGTGGGCGTGGCGAATTCTTCGCGCTGCATCAGGTGGCCTATGCGCTGGTGTTCGTGGTGTTCTACGATTGCATCCGCAAGCACATCACCATTGGCAAAGTGGGCGGCAAGAACTGCCCCTACGGCACCGGCATCGCGTTCGGCGGTTTCCTCGGCCTCATGTCGGGCATCACCATGGCGGGCTTCTATGCCTACCTGCCCATCAGCGGCACGCTGGCGCTTTCGTGGTTCATTGCCGAATTCACCAAAGGCCTGATCGTGGGCCTGGTGCTGGCGGTGTTCTATCCCAAAGAGATCAAATAGGATACGGCGTCCATGACCAGCATTTTCTACGTTCTCTACCTCGCGGCAGCGGTGTGCTTCATTATGGCGCTGCGCGGCCTTTCGTCGCCCAGCACGGCGCAGCAGGGTAACCGCTACGGCATGGCGGGCATGGCACTGGCCATCCTCACCACGCTGGCGCTGCCGCAGGTAGAATCGTACCGCTTCATCGTGCTGGCGGTGGCGGGCGGCGGTGCCGTGGGCTGGATCATTGCCAAGCGCATCGCCATGACGGCCATGCCGCAGTTGGTCGCGGCCTTCCACTCGCTGGTGGGGCTGGCCGCGGTGCTCATTGCCATGGCGGCGCTGTGGGCGCCGGAGGCCTACGGCATCGGCACGCCGGGGCAGATCCATTTCGGCTCGCTCATTGAAATGAGCCTTGGCGTCATCATCGGCGCCATCACGTTCACGGGCTCCATCGTCGCCTTCGCCAAACTGCAGGGGCTGGTGAGCGGTGCGCCCGTGCGCTTCACCGGGCAGCACCTGCTGAACGCGCTGCTGGGTGGCGGTGCCATCCTGCTCATGCTGCTGTTCTGCGCCACCGAATGGAAATTGCTGTTCTTAGTGATGATCGCGGTATCGCTGGCGCTGGGCGTGCTGCTCATCATCCCCATCGGCGGGGCGGATATGCCGGTGGTGGTCAGCATGCTGAACTCCTATTCCGGCTGGGCGGCTGCGGGCATCGGCTTCACGCTGGGCAACCCGCTGCTCATCATTGCGGGCGCGCTTATCGGTGCGTCGGGGGCCATTCTTTCCTACATCATGTGCAAGGCCATGAACCGTTCGATCATCAACGTGATCTTCGGTGGCTTCGGCAGCGATGCTGGGGCCAGCGCCGCGAGCGCCGGTAAGGACGACCGGCCGGTGAAGTCCGGCGCGGCGGAAGATGCCGCCTTCCTCATGGGCAACGCCGATTCGGTCATCATCGTGCCGGGCTATGGCATGGCCGTGGCACAGGCACAGCACGCGGTGCGTGAACTGGCCGAAGCGCTGGAGCACAAAGGCGTGAAAGTGCGCTACGCGATCCACCCGGTGGCAGGCCGCATGCCCGGCCACATGAACGTGCTGCTGGCCGAAGCCAACGTGCCCTATGAAGCCGTGGCCGAGCTGGAAGAGATCAACAGCGATTTCGCCACCACCGACGTGGTGTATGTGATCGGCGCGAACGACGTGACCAACCCGGCCGCGAAGAACGACCCGAAATCACCGATCTATGGCATGCCCATTCTGAACGTGGCGGATGCGCGCAACGTCATCTTCAACAAGCGCTCCATGGCGGCGGGCTATGCCGGCATCCAGAACGAGCTGTTCTATCAGGACAACACCATGATGCTGTTCGGCGACGCCAAGAAAGCCACCGAAGAACTGGTGAAAGCGCTGAAGGCGCTGTAGCCTCCACCATCCGTCATTGCGAGCGGTAGCGACGCAATCCAGCTCTTTCTCATGCTGAGTGGAACGAAGCATCCCTGATCCTTCGCTGTGCTCAGGATGGCACATCGCACCCACAGGCCAATGGATTGCCGCGTCGGGCGCTGCCCTCCTCGCAATGACAGAAAAGGTGCCTGCGCGGCTGCATCATCCAGCTGGCCGAACGGCAATAAAAAAGGGCGGCTCATTGGCCGCCCTTTTCGTATCTCAGATTTGCCGAACACTAGTCGAACATCTCGGATTTTTTGCGAGCCAGCTTGCGGGCACGGCGAACAGCTTCACCGTTCTCACGCACGCGCTTCTCGGAAGGCTTTTCGTAATGCTTGCGCATTTTCATCTCGCGGTAGATACCCTCACGTTGCATTTTCTTTTTCAGAACGCGCAGCGCTTGATCCACGTTATTATCGCGTACAACTACTTCAACCACAGACAATACCCCCTTCCCAGATGGCTAGAGTTCTTAAGGACGGGCAGTATATCCCCAGCCTGTGGACAATGGCAAGGGCCAAGTTGCGACTTCGCACCCTGCCCGCCTATGCTGTGGGCAACCAATAACAATCCCACAAAAAGGTAAGCACCATGGTCCAGACCGGCGGCGTAGAATCCAGCAAACTCAAGAGCTACATCGAGCGTATCGAGCGCTTGGAAGAAGAAAAGGCCGGCATCGGCGCCGACGTGCGCGACGTGTTCGCGGAAGCCAAATCCAACGGGTTCGACACCAAGACCATGCGCCAGGTGCTGAAACTGCGCAAAATGAAGACCAACGAGCGCACCGAGGCCGAGTACATGCTCGACCTGTACAAGCGCGCGCTGGGCATGGAATCCAGCTTCGAGGAAGAAGAAGCCGCTTAGTGCTGGCGCACTGCGCGCTTTTAGATGCTTCGGGCATCGGCATGCTGCCTAGCCCTTCGCGCCGCTTCGCGGGCTGATGGCTCGTTCGGACATCCTGTCCTCACCATCAGACCAAAGCCTTCGCTCATGCATAAGCAAATACCCACCAAATGCGTAGCGCTTTATGGCGCGAGCCGCATAGCGGAAAGGGTAAGGAGCGCAGCGACGAAGGGATAGCAGATCCCTTCCAGCGCGCAGCGCCACTACATAAGGTTTATGTTTGCTCGCAAACATAAAGAAAACCCCGGAACCTTAACGGTTAACCGGGGTTTTCGTTTAAGGGGGCATGTATGTCCCCTGTTGATAGCCCTGAGCTGTTACCTTCAGGGTTTGCTACCGGAAGCTCCCTCTTGGGGCCGGTATGGGGTGGGCTGCTTCGGCACATGGCCTACGCGCAGCCCCAGCCGCCTAAGCGTCACGCAGCGTCAAGCCGCGGATCGCCCAGATGGCGTAGGCGTTCGATTTCTTCTTTGAGGAGGAGCTTCTGCTTTTTCAGCGTCTGCAGCAGGCCGAAATCCGGGCTGGGGCGGTGCGCTTCTTCACCGATCACCGACTCAAGGCGGCTGTGCTTATCTTGCAGCATGGCTAAATGGGCATGAACAGTCATGGGGAAACCTTCTTTCATCGCTAAAATAGGAACACCAATAAGGGGGACAGACCCTTGCATTCCGAGGTAGTGACTAAAGCCAGTTTTAAGCAACTGATCTTGATCCAACGTGGTCACCAAATAAAAGCAAACCGGCCCTTTTAAGGCAAGTAAAACCCTAGTCAAGCAGAGATAAATATTTTTGCACAGCGCGTTGACTTTTTTGAAACACGCACTGGATGCACGGTTGCGCAAGGTTCGTTTGACGGCGATTTAAAAATGAAGTGGATAAGATTTATTCGCTCTCGTCGAACCGACGCGCGATCAGCGCGCAAACGGCATCCACCGCCTGCTGGCTTTGCGGGCCTTCGCCGCGCAGCTCCACTTCCGAGCCCATATCCGCCGCCAGCATCAGCAGACTGAGGATGGACGTGGCACCCGCCGATTGCCCGGCATGGTGCAGCGACAATTTCGCGTCGAACTCACCCGCGGTTTTCACCACCTTTGCGGCCGCACGCGCATGCAGGCCCTTGCGGTTGCAGATACGGGCGGTCGCAATGACCTGTTCGGTGGTGCCGTTCATGCCCTAACCCGCCTGCTTCTTCAGCAGGTTGCTGGCCACGTTGATGTATTTGCGCCCTGCTTCCTGCGCGGCCACGGTGGCGGCCACCAGCGGCACGGTATCACGAATGCTGAGCAGCTTGATGAGCATGGGCACGTTCACCCCGGCGATCACTTCCACGCGCCCCGGCGCCATCACCGAAATGGCGAGGTTGCTGGGCGTGCCGCCGAACATGTCGGTCACAATGACCACCCCTGCCCCGCGGTCGGCCGATTCCACCGCCGCGATGATCTCCTGACGGCGCGCGTCGATATCGTCTTCCGGGCCAATGCACACGGGCACCACGTGGGTCTGTTTGCCCACCACATGCTCGGCCACCGCGATGAGTTCGCGGGCCAGCGCACCATGGGTTACGAGGATGATTCCAATCATAGGGCTGGATTTACGGCGAGCTGCCTGCAAATGCAAGGATTTCCGGGCGACTCACGCCCCCGGCCGCCAATCCGTCGGCAGGATGCGCCCTTCCTGCACCGCGCGCACGGCGGTCATCATGAAAAGCGCGTTGGTATGCGGCACCACGGGCAAGCGAATGACCGGGATATTCACGCCCAGCAGGTTCTGGGTCTGGCGCGCAGGCAGGCGCTCCACCTGCTCGATCGGCACCAGCTCCACCCCCACATGGATCACCTGCCGGCTGGCCGTGTCAGGAAGTTTGTACAGCCCCACCCCGCGCAGTTCGACCACGCCGATCATTTCCTTGGCGGGCGCCCCCATCAGCATGCCGGATTCGAGCGAAAGGAAAACTTTATCATCGGCCACGAGCTTGCCGCCCAGCAGCAGGCTTTCCGCCGCAAGGCGTGATTTGCCACTGCCGCTGGGGCCCACGATCAGGCAGCCCACACCAAGAAAGCTGATAAGCGTGGCGTGAATGGCCTGCGGGCCGGAAGGCGGCGCGGCAGGTGGCGGGGGTGGTGGCGGAGTCATTGTATCCATCAGGCGGCTACCAGTAAGGCGTAGGCGGTGTTCTTATCGGGCGCCTGTTCGAGCGCCATGCGCGATTCGGGCATGCGTAGCACGCGTGCCACCTGCGCCAGCGCTTTCAGGTGGGCGGCATGCGCCGTTTGCGGGGCCAGCAGAATGAAGATCAGGCGGATCGGCTCGCCCCCATCCGGGCTGGGGATAGGCGCAAGCGGCCGCGCGAAGAAGGCCGCCACGCGGCGCAGGCCATCGAGCCGGGCGTGGGGCAAGGCCACGCCATGGCCCATGCCCACCCCCTGCGCGGTGCGCTCACGCAGCGCCGCCAGAATGAGCGGGCTGGCAAGCCCGGTCACCTCGGCGGCGTGCGCGCTAATCTGCTGGAGCGCATCGTCGAGCGTGCTGGCCTTCAGGTGCAGCAACACTGCATCCGGGGCTAACATGTCGGCGATGCTGTCCATGGCTGCCCCTTAGGCCGCCACGGCTTCTTCGGGATCGACCCACGAGATGTTCCCGTCGGCGCGGCGATAGACCACATTGAGGCGGCCATTGCCTTTGTTGAAGAACATCAGCGCCGGAAGGTCGGCCAGGTCCATTTTCATCACCGCGTCGGAAAGCGACAGGGTCGCGATGTCGGTCGCCTTCTCGGCCACCACCACGGGCGCGCCCTTCTCGTCCAGCTCGGTGTCATGCGCTTCCGGCTCGAGCACGTATTTCTTTGCGCGCACGGCGGCCACATCCGCCCCGCGGCTGTGGTGGTCCTTCAGGCGGCGCTTGTAACGGCGCAGTTGCTTTTCGGCTTTGGTCGCGGCGTCGTCAAACGCGGCATAGATCTCACCCGCTTCGCCCTGGCTTTTAATGACGATGCCGGAATGCGTGCCGGTGTTGCCATGGATATCCACGCGGAACTGGTGGTGGGCCGCTTTGGAAACCACCACATCCACGTTCGTCATGCGGTCGAGGTATTTGCTGAGGCCATCCTTCAGGCGCTGTTCCACATGCTGTTGGAACGAATCGCCGAGATCAACATGTCTGCCGGAAATGTGAAGTTGCATAGGGTACCTCTTAGTTGTTTTTGTTGAGAAATTAAGTGCGATTGGCTTGGTCTGCGCGAGGCCGAGTCTTCTCCACAATATACGCAATCGTGGAGCAATAATCCAGTGGGGAACCGCTAGATTTTCGGCAACTTCGTTCCAAGCGCCGCGGCAAGGCGCTCGGCCTCGCCGTAATAGGCGGCGCGGCGCAGGAAGCGCGGCACGATGCCCGACCATTTGAATTCACCCTGCAGCTTGCCATCCGCGCCTTCGCCGCGCGCCTGGAAGCTGAACAGGTCCTGCATGGTGATGATCTCGCCTTCCGTGCCCACGATCTCGGACACGAACGTCACGCGGCGCACGCCGTCGCGCATGCGGCTGATCTGCACGATCAGGTGCACGGCCGAGGCGACCTGCGCGCGCACCGCCGCGGGGCCAAGGTTCAGGTTCGCCATGTTGATCATGTTCTCGATGCGCGCCAGCGCGTCGCGCGGGTGGTTGGCGTGCACGGTCGTCAGCGAGCCTTCGTGGCCGGTGTTCATGGCCTGCATCATGTCGAACGCTTCGGCGCCGCGCACCTCGCCCACGATGATGCGGTCCGGCCGCATGCGCAGCGCGTTCTTCATCAGGTCGCGAATGGTCACTTCGTCGTCGCGGTTCTGGCCCACGGCGATGGGTTTGGTTTCTAACCGCACCACGTGCGGCTGCTGCAGGCGAAGCTCCGCCGCGTCCTCGATCGTCACGATGCGTTCATCGTGCGAGATGTGCTGCGTCAGCGCGTTGAGCAGCGTGGTCTTACCCGAGCCCGTACCGCCGGAGATGATGATGTTCAGTTTGCAGCGGCCACACACTTCAAGGAACTGCGCAAGGCCGGGCGACAAATTGCCCGACTGGCCCATCATTTCCAGCGTGATGTCCTTCTTCGAGAATTTGCGGATGGAAATGCTCGTCCCATCCACCGCCAGCGGCGGCGCGATGACGTTCACGCGGCTGCCATCGGGCAGGCGCGCATCCACCAGCGGGCGGCGCGGATCGACCACCCGGCCCGCCTGGTTGGCGATGACCTTGGCGATCTGGAACACTTCCGCATCCGACGGGAAGACAAGGTCGGTGCGCACCAGCTTGCCGCTACGCTCCACGTAAATGGATTGCGGGCCGTTGATGAGGATATCGTTGATGGTGGGGTCTTCCAGCAGCGGGCGCAGCGGCTCCAGCACGTGCAGCGCCTGCGCCAGTTGCTGGCCCTGCAGTTGCAGCGCCTCTTCCGGGCGGTGGCCGGGCGCGCCCTCGCCGCCATGCGCTTGCGACACCATGCGGCTTAGCAGTTCGATCTGGGCCTCAAGGCGGGCAATGCGTTCGGCGTCACTCATGAAAGAACCATTCGAGGCAAAAAGTTAGTATTAACGCAGCGAGCGCAGGAACCCGGCAGCACGCGCCGCATCCGCCACCAGCGGGTTGCGCGGCGCACCGGCCACCCAGCGATATTCGGCAGGCTTGTTCGGCGCTTCCTGGAACAGCACCAGATCCTGCATCACGATCATTTCGCCTTCCATGCCCGCCACTTCGCTGACATGGGTGACGCGGCGCGCGCCATCTTTCGTGCGCGCCATCTGGATGATGATGTGAATGGTACTGGCGATCTGCTGGCGCACGATGCGCGTGGTCAGCTGCGGCATGGCGACCGAGATCATGGTCTCAAGCCGGCCCAGCGCTTCGCGCGGATTGTTGGAGTGCAGCGTGGTCATGGAGCCGTCATGGCCGGTATTCATGGCCTGAAGCACGTCGAACGCTTCCGCCCCGCGCGACTCACCCACCACAATGCGGTCCGGGCGCATGCGCAGCGCGTTCTTCACAAGGTCGCGAATGGTCACCGCGGTGTGCGGTGCATCCATCGAGGTCGGGGCCTTGGATTCAAGGCGCACCACATGCGGCTGCTGCAGGCGCAGCTCGGCCGAATCCTCGATCGTCACGATGCGTTCGCGCGGCGAGATGGACGCGGAAAGCGCATTCAGCAAGGTCGTTTTGCCCGAGCTGGTGCCGCCGGAGATGATGATGTTCAGCTTGCGCGCGGCGCAGAGTTTCAGGAATTCGCTGATCTCTTTGGTGAGCTGGCCGTTTGCGGCCATGCTGTCGAGCGTGATGGTGAGCGACGGGAATTTGCGAATCGAAATACTCACCCCATCCACGGCCATGGGCGGCGCCACGATGTTCACGCGGCTGCCATCCGGCAGGCGGGTATCGATCAGCGGGCGCGAATCGTCCCAGCGCTGGCCGATCGTGTCCATGATCAGTTCCGCCAGCGCCCAGACCTCTTCCTCGCTCTGGTAAGCAAGGCCGGTGTCATAAAGCTGGCCGTCCATATCGACGAAGATATTTTCCGTGCCGTTGATGAGGATGTCATGCACCCGGTCGTCTTCCATCAGCGGCTTGAGGATGCCAAGGTCCGGCATTTGGGTGTTCGACGAAGCGGCGCGGCGTTTGAGCGGCTCGGCCGACATGGCCACGGGGGCCGGGCGTGCCGGCGCGGGCGACGCTGCAATGGCAGGGTTGGCAGGCTGAGGTTGCACCGGCGTTGCAGCGGGCTCCACCGGCGGAACCACCTGTTGCAGGAACGTGCTCATATCGTTGGTCATGCGAGGCCTTTGTGTTTTTCTTTGTTTTACGCGCAAATCCTAAAGGTTTGATTAATAAGCGCGCCATCAGTTGTGCATAACGGCGCTTACTTTCCAACCACTTAAAGCATTCCAGCGTGCCGCTGCGTTAGATTCCTGCCTTCTGCCGCCGCCGCACCACAGATGAGGGAATATCCATCTCCTCGCGGTACTTCGTGACGGTGCGGCGCGCCACGTCGATATTGCGGTCCTTCAGCAGCTGCACGATCGCATCGTCGGAGAGGATCTTCTTGGGGCTTTCCCCCGCGATGATCTCTTTGATGTAATACTGCACGGTTTTGCTGGAGAAATCGCTGGCTCCCCCCGCCGCATTGATGGACGAGGTGAAGAAATATTTCAGCTCCAGCGTGCCGCGCGGGGTGGCGATAAATTTGGCCGTCGTCACGCGACTGACAGTCGATTCATGCATGCCGATGGCCAGCGCAATATCCTTCAACACCAACGGCTTAAGGAATCGAATGCCGTGCAGCAGGAATTTCTCCTGCTGCTTCACGATCTCCTGCGCCACTTTCAAAATGGTCTGCGCGCGCTGGTCCAGCGCCTTCAGCAGCCAGCTGGCGTTCGCCAGTTGTTCGTTCAGGAATTTCTTGGTCTCTTTGTCGGGCGAGGTCGCCTGCACTTCGGCCACGTAGCGGCGGTTCACCAGCACGCGCGGCAGCGCATCCGGGTTCAGCTCCACCACCCAGCCGCCCTGCTTGCCCTGACGCACCAGCACATCCGGCACCACGGCGTAGCTATCTTCCACCGCAAAGCCACTGCCCGGCTTGGGGTTGCAGCGGCGAATGTCGGCCAGCATCTGGGTGAAGTCTTCCTCGTCCACCCCGCATTTGCGGCGCAGGCCCGCAAGGTCGCCTTGCGCCATCATATCCATATGCTCAAGGAAAAGCTGCATCACGGGGTCGAGCCGGTCCATGTCCGCCAGTTGCAGGGCAAGGCATTCCTTCAGCGAGCGGGCGAACACCCCCACCGGTTCCATGCGCTGAAGCTTGGCGATCACGCCGTTGATCTCGTCTTTGCCCACGCCAAGCTGGCTGGCCAGCGTGGCGGTGTCCTCGCGCAGGTAGCCCGCATCGTCCAGCAGGTCGGTGAGTTTCTCGGCGATGATGATTTCCATCGGATCGGTGATGTCCATATGGATCTGCTCGAACAGGTGCTCGCGCAGCGTTTTGTCACGCGCCGCCGTCGCCTCGATGCCGAAGCCCTCACCGTCCTCCGCCTCGAACGCACCGCTACCGCCATAGGTGGCACCGGCGCTTACGCGGTCGGCGTCATCCGCCCAGTCATTCTGGTAGGATTCGTCGGTGAGCGCCTCGCCCGCCGAATAATCCGAATCGGAAATTTCAAGTTCGCCGCGCTCAACCCCGGCCGTGTCGGATTCTTCCTGACGCGCCGCGGCGGCTTCGGCTTCCGCGTCCGGCTCGGGGGCGCTCTCCACCTCGCCTTCCTCGCGCGAAAGCAGCGGGTTCTTCTCCAGCTCGGTGTCGATATATTCCTGAAGTTCGGCCGCGGAAAGCTGCAGCAGCTTGATGGATTGCTGGAGCTGCTGCGTCATCGCCAGCTGCTGCGTCTGCCGGAGCTCTTGCTTCAATCCTACCATGTTTTTACCATGCAAGAACCATACCGCAAAAACACGCATGCCTCAAGCCACGAGGGCGCGCACGGCGCATCACGTACACAAAAAATCATCAGGTGTGGCGGATTAGAGCGAGAATTTCTCGCCGAGATACACGCGGCGCACTTCGTGGTTGTTCACGATATCGGAAGGCGAACCTTCCATCAGCACCGTGCCGTCATGGATGATGTAGGCACGGTCGATCACATCCAGCGTTTCGCGCACGTTATGGTCGGTGATGAGCACGCCGATGCCGCGGTTCTTCAGGTGTTTCACCAGGTCGCGCACATCCGAAATGGCGATGGGGTCAATGCCCGCCAGCGGTTCATCCAGCAGGATGAAGCTGGGGCGGCCCGCCAGTGCGCGCGCGATCTCAGCGCGGCGGCGTTCCCCGCCCGAGAGGGCCACGGCGGGTGAATTGCGCAAATGGGTAATGGAAAATTCGGCCAACAATTCTTCGCACATGGCGCGGCGCTTCTCGGGGCTTTGCTCGCTCACTTCCAGCACGGCCATGATGTTTTGTTCCACCGTGAGGCCACGGAAAATGCTCGCCTCCTGCGGCAGGTAGCCAATGCCCAGCCGCGCACGGCGGTACATGGGCAATTTGGTGATCTCTGTGCCGTCGAGGTAGATGCTGCCATAATCCGGCGTCACCAGCCCGGTGATCATGTAGAAGCAGGTGGTTTTACCCGCGCCGTTCGGGCCAAGCAGGCCCACGGCTTCGCCGCGCTGCAGGCTGATGGACACATTGCGCACGACCGGGCGCTTGGCGTATTGCTTGCCCAGTTTTTCCACCGAAAGGCCGGAGCTTTTGTGCACCAGCACGGGCTTTTTCGGCTGTGCAGGCTCTTTCGGCGGCAGCGGCAGCACCACGGCTTCCGGCACGGGTGCGGACGTTACATATGCCTGCTCTTCGGCCAGCGGAAGCTCGGGCACGTAGGTGTCCAGCGGCTCGGGCCAGGCGGGAATTTCATTCATGGGCGTGTCCACCGCCATCACGTCATGCGTGGGCTGGGGGTCCGGTGCCTGCGGCGGCAGCGGCGCGGCGTCGTTCGCGGGCTGGCGCAACCAGTCACTACCGAAGGGGCTGTTATTGTCGCGATCGTTCGTCATGCCGCTTACTCACCCGCGCTGCCGGGCACGAACAGGCCGCGCACGCGACCCGAGCCACCGCCCGTGGTGGCCGATGCCCCGCCATTCAGCACGCTGCGGCCGGTGGCAAGGTTGTAATTCAGCGTGGTGCCTTTCAGGATGTTCTGCGCACGCGTCAGCACCACATTGCCGACCAGATCGATCGTGTCGGTCTTCACGTTGTAAATGGCTTTGTCGCCCTGCGCGGTTTCCTCGGGCGTGATGAACACCACGTCACCGGTGGATTCGATGCGGTTGATGCCCTTGCCCATGGCACCCGCGGCCGCTTCGCCATCGCTGGCTTCGGCACCGCCCTCGTAGAACACGGTCATGGCCTTGGAACGCATGGTAATGCTGCCCTGCTTGGCAATGACGTTGCCGGTAAAGATGGCCTTATTCTCGGCCTGCAGCACTTCGAGATTGTCGGATGCGATCTCGATGGGTTGCTTGGAATCCAGCTTGGGGGCGGCAAAAACAGGGCTCGCGACCAAAGCCGTACCAAGCAGTAAACTGGAAATCAAAATGCGGGTCATGCAGGGTTCTTCGTTCGTTCGATCGTCACATTCACCCGGCCAACGCCGCCAAACTGCACGACGTTGCCGTTATCCATGATTTTGAAGCCGGTGGCAAGCAGGTTGCCCATGGGCCCCTCGCCGGTCACCTGCTCCTGGCCCACCACATCCATCGTCTGGGTGGAGATGGTGGCGCTGGGCGTGGTGAAGATGTACCCGCCGCTATGGGTCACGGTCACGTCGCCCTGCAGTTCGATGTTCTCGGCCTTCTGGCGGTAATTGGCGCGCTGGGCGGTCAACGCCACGAACGCGTCGCCCTTCATCAGCAACTGGCCTTCGACCTGCTCCACCACGATGGCATCGCCCGTTTGCTGGATGGCGCGCGCACCGGTGATCTTGAACTGGCGGCCCTGCTTATCCACTCCTTCGTAGATCGGGTTATCCATGGTGGGGGCGCTGCTGGCGCCCGCGTTAACATTCTCGGTGCCCACGAAGGACATGCGCGTGCCGGAGCCATTGCCCGCCACCAGCGGCCAGATCACCAGGATGATGATGAGCACAAGGCCGAACACCCCGAGGAACCATTTGCTGTAGAGCACAAAGCGCGTGTAACGCGCAAAGCGCGAGAACAGGTGGTCCACCTCCCGCACGGCCCAATTGGCCGAGAGGCCCCCCTTGGCCGATCCACGCTGTTGCTGTTCAATCATAAGCATATGGTAGGGCGCGGCCCGCCCAGCGGCAAGAATTTGGCTATTTTAAACACGGAAACGCTCTGTATGGGCGCAGGCGTTGCAACTACATGACACCTGCGCGCAGGCAGTCATGCACATGCAGGATGCCCACGGGCTTGCCCGCATCCACCGCGAACAGCGAGGTAATGGATTTCGCGTTCATGATGGCCAGCGCTTCGGCCGCCAGCGTGTTCGGCCCCACGGTGACGGGGTTTTTCGTCATCACCTCCGCAGCGTTGCGCTGCATGATCTGCTCGCCCATGTGGCGGCGAAGGTCGCCGTCGGTAATGATGCCGACCATGTCGCCCGCCTCGTTCACCACGCCGGCGCAGCCGAAGCGCTTGGCGGTCATCACCAGCAGCACCTGCTCCATCGGCGCGGCGGCGTCGGTCAGCGGCAGCTCTTCGTGCGTATGCATCAGGCTGCCCACGCGAATGAACTGCGTGCCCAGCTTGCCGCCGGGGTGGTATTTGCCGAAATCGGTCTTGGTGAAGCCGCGCTTTTCAAGCAGCGCCATGGCCAGCGCATCGCCGTAGGCCAGCATCATGGTGGTGCTGGTGGTGGGCGCGCCGGTGGGCGACGCTTCCGGCACCGCGGGCAGCACGATGGGAATATCCGCGTCCTTCGCCAGCGTGGATTCGGCGCGGCGCACCAACGCCACCAGCGTGTGGCCATAGCGCTTGGCGTAGGCGATCACGTCTTTCAGCTCGGCGGTCTCGCCCGAATTGCTGAGGCAGAAGATCAGATCGCCCGGCATGATCATACCAAGGTCGCCATGGCTGGCTTCGGCCGCATGCACGAAATAGGCAGGCGTGCCGGTGCTGGCCATGGTGGCCGCGATCTTGCGCGCGATATGCGCCGATTTGCCGATGCCCGAGAAAATGACCCGGCCCTTCAGGCCATGAATGGTTTCCACCAGTTGCAGGAACTGCGCGCCCAGTTCGCCTTTGACGGCCTGTAGCCCTTCGATCTCGCGGTCGATAACAGCGCGCGCCTGCGCCAGCAGCGCATCATGGTCGGCGGGGGCGGAATGCATGGGGGTCACCGTGCTCATGCGTTCACCCTAGTGCGCAAAAATGTCGATTTCCGGCCAGCCGGCAAGATCCAGCTGCGCGCGGGTGGGCAGGAATTCAAAGCAGGCCTTCGCGTAATCGGTGCGGCCTTCGCGCGCCAGCATCACGTCGAGCTTTTCGCGCAGGCGGTGCAAATGGCGCACGTCGGAGGCGGCGTATTCCTGCTGCTCCGGCGTCAGCGTCGGCTGACCCCAGTCCGAGGATTGCTGCTGCTTGCTGACTTCCACACTGATGACCTCGCGGCACAGATCCTTGAAGCCGTGGCGGTCGGTGTAGGTGCGCGTCAGGCGCGAGGCGATCTTGGTGCAGTAAATCGGCGCGGTCACCACCCCCAGATATTGCTTGAGGATGGCAATGTCGAACCGCGCGAAATGGAACAGCTTCACGCGCGACGGGTCGGTCAGCAGCGCGCACAGGTTGGGTGCGTTGAACACGCCGGGCGCGAACTGCACGAGGTGCTCGTCGCCCTTCCCGTCGGACAGCTGCACGAGGCAAAGCCGGTCGCGGTGGTTGTTAAGGCCCATGGCTTCGGTATCCACGGCGATGTCGCCATCGAACGTGACGTTGGCGGGCAGGTCCCCCTGATGCAGGTAAATAGCGATAGTAGCCTCCTTAAAAAACGCGCAAAGCCCCGAGCATACGGTGAGGCAGCGGCGTATATTTCGGCGGAGGTTTAGGCCTTTTTGCGGGCCAAGGCAAGGGCAAGCGCACGGCGGCGCTTCGCGACGATCACAAGGCTGGTCGAAACAAGCATGGCACTGATCAGCAGCATGGGACTCTCCTTACCCTGCCAGTGAAGCACGAAAACCCCTAATTTTTCGTTAAGAGCGGGCGCGATCCAGTTCCGGGCGCTTGGTGGCCTGCACCCGGCCCACGAAGCCGCCATCGCGCGCCTGCAGCTTGCTGATGCGCGAGGGAATATCCTCGTCCATGATGCTTTGCGCCACAACCAGCCCTTCGGCGTTGCCACGCAGGTGGGTGAAGGCTTTCTTCAGCTTCAGCAAGGCCACGGGATCGCGGTAAAGGTCATCGCGCGCCTGCAGCGTGAACAGGCCGAGATGCCCGTCATTGCCCACCATGGCCGCATCGCGCAGGCCCGCCTGCTTCATCGCCGCCTCGATGGTTTCGCGGTAGCGCGCCAGCATGGCGTCCGGCGTGCCGGGTGCGGCCTCCAGCATCACATTGCCTTCCTCGAAATACACGTTCGCGATGGCCGCGCGCCCATAATGCGGGGCGAAGAATTCTTTCATGCGGCGCGACACGCGCGCGTCGTTCAAAATATAGCCCGACTGCTCGCGGGTGCCCATGGCGTCTTCGGGGTCGTGGCCGCGCTTCTCGCGCGTGCCCTCAATAAGATAGAACTCATCGTTCCAGCTGCCGGGATATTCGTAGCTGCCCGTGAGCGCATCGTGGATGTTGTTGAACGCCACGCGCTGCAGGCCGTGCTTCTTCTGTGTTTCCGTAAAAGGCAGTTCCCGCGCCGCCATGGATGCGGTGTTGATGTTGTGCAGGATGCGCCGCAGCCCATAATCGCCGAAGCGCTGCGTGCCAATGCTGTAACCATCTTCGGTGGCCACGCGCACCACGCCGCGCTCATGCACGGTGGCCTGCAACTGCGCATGCAGGTAGCGCATGGCGTCGCTCACCACGTTGCCGCCCTTGCTGTAGCCCATCAGCTGGAAATGCTGGGCGATGCGCCCGGCATCCGCGCTGAGGGTGATACGCGGCCGCCCATCGGCGAATATTTCGGCCAGCGGGCGCGGGTCATCCACCTTGAACAGGGGCTTCACCCCACCCTTGCCATCGTCCTGATAGTAATTCTCGCACATGCAGGCGAGCATCAGGTTGGCGATGCGCTTCGCCCCGTCGGAGGCTTCAAGGAACCGGTCCTCGCGCCCATGCGCAAGGTTCGCTTTCATTTCTTTCAGGCGGCGCGTCAGCGCGATGCCGTTGAGCGGCGGGTTCTTGTGCGTTTCGCACGAGAACAGCACCATGGTCTGCCCCTCGCCCGCGGCATTCTCCGGCGTGGCAAGGTTCAGCGGCGCGCCCCAGCTGTCGCGCGCCAGCGCTTCGATACCATGGGTAATGCGCGTGACATCGCCAAGGCTTTCGCCTTTTGCATGGCTGGAGGTAAAAATGATGCGCGGGTAGGCTTGCGGCTTGGCCCAGCCATTGGAAGGGGCCGACTGGTACAGCGAAATGATGCGGTCGTAATCCACCGCTTCAATGGTGCCATCCGCCGCTTCGGCCAGTATTTTATGATTGTAAGCGGGCTTGAACAGGTCGCCCTCGTTCGGCAGCAGGTGGAAGAACCGCTCTGCCGCTTCCAGCACCGCCGGTTCTTCGATGAGGGTCTGGAAATCATGCTGCGTCATGGTGCCGCTGCGCATGATGCTGCGCTGCGGCTCGGGGAAGGCATCAAGCATCGCCTCCAGCGCGCGGAACCGTTCCGGCGCGGTGGAATCCAGCATCCAGCCATAGAGCGAGGCACCGTGCGATTCGTTCAGGTCGAACATGCCCGCCATCAGCTTCATGTTGCTGGCGGTCTGGTCCATCATGTAGCTGAACATGCGCTTCTGCATGCGCAGCATGTCGCGTGTGAGTGCCATCCAGCCATGGCCGACGCCCGCCACCCGTGCGGACTCGACCCGCGCGCCGGGGCGCTCATGGGGCATGGGGTGTTCGTTCAGTTCATCATCGGTGCGACGCATGCATCCTGCCTGCCAGAGCGCTGCGGCAAATGCATGCTGCAGCGCCGAAGGATCGGCCAGATTTCACCATACTGTCACATTCAGCGGCGGATCTGGGCGAATCCACCAACTTGTCCACAGCGTCGCACAAAAAATTTGAAGTTGTTTCAAGGTACTTTTATACGGAAAGATTTTTTTGTGGATAGATATGCCGCATGGCGAGCGTTTTTTCGCCGGCGTGCTATGTTCAATTCATGGGCAGCACCCAACCTTCCTTCGGGAACGGAAACGGGACTGGCCAGAGGTTGTAGCAATACACCTGACCGGGAAGAAATGAACGGTCGAAGGGTCGTGGGAATGGAGCCTTCGGGCACCATTCCGCGTTCCCGCTCCTGCCCTCAGGCAGGGCGCTAGCGCCAGCCACGGCGCGAATAAAATAGTGTGGAAGGGCTATCCCTTCCATCGGCACGGATTCATCGCCACTTCGTGGTCTGGTGAATTTCCGAAATGACGCTGCGATTCGGCCTTCGGTGCTTGCACTACTGGCCGCTTCCAGCCGAAGGAAAAGGCGGCTTTTTAGCCGCCTTTTTCTTTGGGCGCTCGCTTACATGTAATCCCTTACAATAAAACCGCAGTCCAACCCGCTGTTCGACAACACATATTCAGCACTCAGATCGGCAGCGGATGCCGCCGTGGTGCAAAGGTCCCACCCCCGCGTCCACACCTTACCCTGCGCGGGCTTGCCATCATCCATCTTGGTGTCGATGTTCCACATCTCCTGCGGCGTGAGAATCGTGCCATAGTTCGCGTCGTTCAGCACCGCGCCGCCAAAATTAAGCCAATTGCGGTAAGTGCCATCAAAAACATTCGGGTGGGCGGAGAAAACCTCTGACACGCGCATGCTCCATGAGCCGCGCGAGAATTTAGAGGCCGGAATATTCTGGCCGATGATCATGTGGCCGCTGAAGCCACCGCTGGCTTTGATGCCGGTGTAGCTTCCCTCGATCAGACCGGCATTGGCAAGGTGGTGCCACACGCGGAACATCTCGTAATGGTTGGTGGCTGAGGTACTGTTGAGTTCACCGCTGCCATTGCCATTGCAGGTAGCGGTGGTGCCGGCACTGCTGGCATAATGGCAATCGCCACCCAGACCGTCATTGCCATCGATCGCGCCCCAGAAGGCCGTGGCGTTCGGCATGTCGCCCGGCAGCGCGAAGTATTTGTCGCGGAATTGCATTAATGCCGTGGTGTATTTTGCGTATTCCTGGGATACGGAACGCAGCTCGGCGGCCTTGATCAGCGACTGCCCGCCGAGAATGCCCCCCGTGAGCAGGCCAAGAATGACCAGCACGATCGATAGTTCGACCAGTGAGAACGCGGCGGATGCAATCGGTGCTTTACGCATGCGTCGAGCATAATGAAATTCTTAATCTCAGGCAAGATAGCTTTTAAAACGGTGGCGGCAGGGAAAGGCGGCGCGACAGCTCCATGGTCAGGTTGGGCACCAGCGGCTGCGGCGTCAGGTCGCTCCCCGTGAGTGTGGCGATCATGCCGCGGGTGATCTCCTGCAGGCTGCCGCCCCGGGCGATCTGCACCGCGCCTTCGCGGTGCATGGTGTCGTAATGGCGCACGGTGGCGCGCGCAAGCCGCGCGGCAATGCGCTGCTGCCCCTCGTCGCTCGCCAGTTCGGCAAGGTCGCGCGCGTTGGTCATGTAGCCCATTTCGGCCAGCACGGCGGGCATATCGCCCAGACCGCGCGTGATGCTCCATGAAGCGTGGTTGGGCGAGGTATAGGTATCTGGCTGGATAAGCGAAGTATTGTGATGCGCCGCATCGTAGCGCGACAGGCTGGGGAATTCGCGCTCCAGCTCGTGCGCCCAGCGCGCACTGTGCGATTGGCGGCCGCCGCGCACGGCGTGGTGGTACATGGCCGCGAACCCGTGCGCCGAAGGCGATTCCGAAGCATTCGCATGCAGCACCAGATGCATGGACTTGGCCGGGTTGTCGCGCCCGACATCGAGGCGCGCCTGAAAGCGGTTGGCCAGCGGCGTGCGGTCGCCCGTCTGGGTCAATTGCACGTCGAACCCTTCGGCCTCCAGCAGCGGCTTCAGGCGTTTGGCCACCTGTTGCGCCACCCCATGTTCATACACCGTGCGGCCATTCAGCTGCCCCTTCGCGCCGCCATCATACACAGGGCGGCCGTTGGGATTGCGGTAATAGCCATGCCCCACATCGATGACGATCAGCGGGCGCGGCCCGGCACCAACGCTGGCAACGACTTCATTGGGATCAGGCTGGAGCCAGTGGGGAATGCAGCGCCCATCCGGGCTGTAGCGCGGCGACAGCCAATCGGCTGGGTTTCCTCTAAACAGATTGGATGCAAACATGCGTTCTCTCCCGTTCTAGGCAGCCAAGCGTTAGCAAACGGGATATGCGTTGTGTGTGAACTTTCTGTGACGGTGGAAAACCAGCGCTACTTGCCGCGCTGGACCGGGGCCGTGGCACGGCCCTGCACGTGCGCCTGCGTCACTTTGCTGGTGGGAATGCGGGGCTGGTAGCTGTTATGCTCCATGGCCACACCGGCCAATGCCGCATCGTTCAGTTGCGCCCCATCAAACAATTGCTTGCCGATCCACTGGTAGAGCGGCGCGTTGGCGCGGTCGGCATGCTCGCCCACATAGAAACTCTGCTGGTTCAGGGCGGTGCGTGCGGCTTGCGCATCATCCGCACTCACACCACGCGCGGCGATCTCCTGCTCCAGCGCCGCCTGCAAGGGCTGCCATGCCTGCTGGTGCGCTTCTTCCATGCCCAGCAGGTGACTCACCAGGAAGGTGCGATCCTGCGCGCCACGGCTGGCGAGGTAGGTTTCCAGCTCCGCCTCGTTGCGGCCGAAGCAATGCGTCTGGAATTCGCGGCGCATGCGTGCGCTCAGGCGAATGGGGTGGCGGTCCGGGCTTTGGGTGTAATCGAACTGCGTGATGAGCGGCTTGCCCTGCCGCGTGAACAGCAGCACGGCGTTGGCCGGGTGTTCGTTGCCATTCGCTTTGGCGGGCACGCGCTCTTCCAGCGTGAAGCTGTGGGGGTCCACCACCATGGCGCTGGGCCCGGCATTGCCGCCATACATATCCGCCGAGATCACATCCACATGGCGATGTTCGAGGTAGCGCATGAGCGCTTCGATGTTCTGGCGCGTGCGATTATCGGTATCGAAACGCCCACCGACAAGCCGCACCTTCAGGCGGTTCTCGCCGAAGCGCGCAAAGAAATTATCCAGCGAGCTGATATCCGCCTCGTTGTCGAGATGCGCGATGCCCGTTTTCAGCGTCACCGGGTCCTGCGCGATCACGGCGATGCACTGGCTCACATTATCGGTGCCCATGCGCTGGTGGTCGCTGAAGCCCATCTCGCCTTCCTCGATGCGGTGTGCCGCCGTATCCTCGCCCCCCTGACGGGCGTGCGAATAGTGGCGCGCCAGCGCGCGCACTTCCGGCATGCGTGCGAGGTACTTCTTCGCCTCGCCCTGCTGGTCCTGCGCCTGATGGTACATGGCGAGCTTGCTCAACGCCGAATAGAGATGCGTGGCGTGGCGGTAGCTGAACCATGGCTTGCCATCGCCATCGCATCGTTGCATCGCGCGCTCGAACGCGTTCGCGGCGCGCTGCATGGGCAAGGTGCCATCATGCCCGCTGGAAACCGGCAATTTCAAAAAATGCTGCCCCGCCATGGAATAGCAGTTACTCGCCTGCATCGGCAAATTTGTGCGCTCATAACTTTCTGCAGCATCCACATACACATCTGCCGCCCGCAGATACGCCTCCTGTGCCTCGGCGCGCGCGGGTGCGGTTTTCGCCCGCGCTTTCAGCTCCTCGGCATGTTTGGTGAGCTGGTTGCCCATAAGCTCCAGCTTTCCGGCTTCGCTCTCACCATTGATAAAATAATGCAGCTCGCTGAATTGGCGGTTGCGGGTGCTGAACCCGGAAGGCATCTGCTTCAGCGTGGCGATCATCTGCTGCACGTCGCCAAGCTCTTTGCGTTCGCCGCCCAGCGTCATACCGCGTAGCTCCACCTCATCAAGAATGCGTTTGGTGGTGCGGTGCAGGTTGGAAACCACGCGCAGCGGCTCGGCCGCCGAAAGGTCCGGCACGGGCGTGCGCAGCAGGGTCGGAATATCCAGCGATTGCACAAGGTCGCGCTGGTGGAAATGGTGCTGGTTCAGGCGCAGGCGGTTGATGGGCTGCGTGCTACGCACGATCCAGTCGCCTTCCAGCGATTCGCCCGCCCAGCCATGCGTGGTGCTGACCCCGAAATTCGCCTGCTTGCGCGGCGAGCGGCTCATCACCAGCGGCCAGCTGGTGCCGCTGGGGCTGGTGAGCGACACTTTGCCCGCGCGGCCGCCGAACTCCGCCTCGAGCGTGGTTTTCAGCGCGATGCCTGCGGGCATATGCACGCGGTACAGGTAGCGCCCTTTTTCGTCGCGTTCGAACGGCGCGCCCTCCTCCACGTTCAGCGCCACGCGCTTTTCGGTGGGCACGGTCACAGCCTTCGGCTCCTGCATGGCGCGCGCCACCATATGCCCCAGCAGCTGGTCGGCGGCGTATACATCCAGCAGGCCGAACCCGCCATATTCCGGGTTATAGGTGAGCCCGGCCGCGTTCGCGCGGTAGCGCAGTTTTTTATCGGCCAGCGTTTGCGGCGTGAACTGCGTGACCTGATGCACCGGCGTGCAGGTGGCCAGCACGCCATAAAGGATCTGCTCGCGCGTGAGGTAAGCGCCGTAGCGCTGGTTCAGCGCGGCCAGTGCCCCGCTCACATAGGGCGAGGACACCGACGTGCCGGAGATGCTCTTGGGCGCGTCGTTGCTGCGCCAGCGCACTTTCGCCTGCGCCACGGGTGCCACGAAACTGGGGCTGTTGGCCGAGCTGTAGCCCGGAATGGCCCAGCTTCCATCCTCCTGCTGCACGGCCGCGCCCACATGCACCACCAGCGGCGCGTAATGGCTCAGCACGTTGTGCTTCTGGCGGGGGGCGCGCCATTTGCCGCTCTGGCCGTGGAACCCGTCATTGCCCGCCGAATCGATCAGGAACGCCGTGCAGCGCCATAAATGGTCGGCCTGCTCGTCGAGCTTGGTATCGTAATCGAGGTACAAATCGTTCCAGCCGATGCTGGAATGGATCACCGGAATGCCCTGATTTTCGATCAGCGGTTTGATGGGCTCTTCCAGTTTCTTCTGGAATTCCGCGCGGTAGCTGGCGTTCGGCGAGGCGTGGATGAACATCACGTCCACCCCCGGCTGCAGGCTTTTGCCCACCTGCTCGGCCACCGCCGCCACCACCGTGCCGTGGTGGTAGCCGCGCTGGTTGATATGTTCGAACACCAGCACGGTGGATGCGCCCTGCTGCTGCAGCGTGGTAGGCGGCAGCGCCGACAGGCTGTAGGCCGCGGTGAACTGGTTGCGCAAAGCCTGCGTGGGCAGGATCTTCTTGGTGAAATCCAGCGAATAGGGAATGCCGTGCGTGTCGCAATATTCGCGCAGCGCCGGAATATCGCGCAACAGCGCGTTGGTACTGCGTTCAAGGCGGCTGATGGCCATGCGATTCCCTGCCGGTGGTGAAAGACCCAAAGAATCTAGGCGATTGCCCGGCAGAAGTATGTGAAGGTTTTTTGAAGAGTCCGAACCGCTTCAGGCACTTAACGGATCGTCACGACGCTGATCTCGGGCGGGCACAGGAAGCGCGCCGAAAGCACGCTGGTGCCAATGCCGCTGCCCACGAACAGGTGCTTGCCCGCCTCTTCCACATGGCCGCGCACATAGCGCTGGCCGTATTTCGAGTTGGTCAGCGGCGGGCCCACGAAGGGTAGCACCACCTGCCCGCCATGGGTGTGCCCGGCGAACGTGAAGTTCACCCGTGGCGGCAATTCGGGGAAGTAATCGGGCGAATGGGTCAGCGCGATCAGCGGCAACGCATCGCCCATCGCCGGCTGCAGCGTGGGTTCCACCGCCCGTTTGCCGTAATAATAATCCTGCAACCCGGCCAGCCAGAAATCCTGCCCATCGACATGCAGTTGGGTGATCGCATTCTCCATCACGGGAATGCCCGCCTGCGCGAACACCTTCTTGGCATGCGTATAATCATCCAGCCACTCGTGGTTGCCAATGACCGCATGCACCCCAAGCGGCGCCTTCAGCCGCGCCAGCCGCACGGCAATATCCTCGATGGGCACGGGGCGGCCCCACAGCATGTTCTGCACCACATAATCGCCGCCCAGCAGCACCATGTCCGGCTTCATAGCGTTGGTGCGCGCCACGATCTCGTCCAGCATGGCAAGGTTGATGAAGCCCGAGCCCACATGCAGGTCGGTCAGCAGCACGATCTTCAGCGGCTTGCGGTCGTTCGGCCATGCCTCCACGTCGTAGCGGTAGGCGCGCGCATGGATGGTGGACGGCTCAATGATGAACGCCCACGCGAACAGCAACATGCCCGTGGCAATACAAAGCTTTAAGAGTGTTTTGAACATGCGCGATCCCCGATGGTTTCGCTGATACAGGAATTTAAAATCCGCACCAGCGGATTTTGATGGAAGGACTGGACATGCTCGGCGCGTCACGCGCCTGCGCCCTCTCGCTAAGTGGCTGCCTAGGCCAATGTCCCATCCGGTAAGCCTCTGGTCAGTGTAATAAGGACGGATAACTTCTGCGCGAGTGACGAACTGTGCCGCCTGAAGTGAGGTTAAATCTTCGTCACGGCAGCAAAAATCCAGATACAGATCCGCACGGCTTACAGTTTCACGGGCATCAAGCAGGCAAAGAAGACTAAGAATCGCTCGCACTTGTTCTTCAACGGCGAATCGTAATTCATCATGGCTCCATGCCGTTATCGAATGGCTAAAACCGCATGTGGTATCTGTAAATGAGCGTCGGATTACTTTTAATGATACCATCCGTGAGCTAAGCGTTGACGAAATGGCTTTAATTGAGCGCTATCTATAAGTAGTTCGAGTCCCATTCGCAGGTACTAAACGAAAGGGGCCTAAGTCGGGGCTTCAAAAATTCCGAAGAAATATTTTATTATTTAATATCAATTGTCTTCAAGTGCTGTCAGGTCCCAGTCCTGGCACCAAATAAAAAAGGCTCCGCATCGCGGAGCCTTTTTTATTTGGTCGCAAGCATTGGCGTGCGCAGGGCCAGCTGTTCGACTCGGAGCTTGGGGAGCGCAACGCGCGAGCCTTATTACTTGGTAGCATCACATTTGCTTGGGGGTAAAAATGGCCCCAATCCCTTTAAGGCCACGTATAAGACGCTTCATGTTATGGATTCGCTCCGGCACGTAGCAAAAACTCACACATGGATAATGGATTGTTATGACTGGCTATGCGAGTTTACGCATCCAAACTCTATTAACCGCATCATGTTTGGAGCAGCAGACAAAGCTAGTTATAAAGTCCGATTTACTGACCAATCTAGTGTAGAAAGCCTCTCGCCTGCCTTAGATGCAGCCCTTACACTACCTATTTTTGAGGACGACTGGAAACGCTTAATTAGCGTACGCAATATGCTTAAAGCGTGGAAGGCTTCGCCAAAGCTGATTGACCTATTTGCAATGCATTAGAACTTTAACCCCGCTTTGCTTAGGTATCCACTCGCTCGGTAATCAGCGCGTAGCGGAAGATCAGCTTGCAGACCTGCATCATGCGATGCGCAAGGTGTGTACCCTTCTTCTCGACTTTGCGAATAGTATGCAGGATTTCTAGCGCTTTAATCTCCTTCACGGGCCGATCTCCCAAGTCAGGGAAGATATGCAACTCTAAGCGGCGCATGAGGACCTTAGCATGGCGCTCTGTCCATTTTGACTTGTTGAGGTCATGCCATTCCTGAGCAACGGCTTTAAAGGTATTCGCCGCATCGAAAGCAGCGAGGCGCTTCTGAGTCTGCTTCTCTACGGACGGATCAATACCTTCCAACAGCTTACGCTTCGCATCATCGCGCTTTTGACGGGCTTCTTTGAGAGTGATTAGCGGGTATGGGCCAAAGGTAAGTTTCTTCTCTTTTCCGAGCATACGATACTTGTAGCACCACGTCTTACTGCCACTCGGAAGCACGAGAAGATAAAGCCCGTTCGCATCGAATACCTTCTTTGCTTTATCGGGCGCTTTTAGATTCTTAATTGCTATCTCAGTAAGGGCCATAAAATCTCCTAATCGGCCCCCATCAAGCCCCCAAATGGGGGCTGATGTCAAAAAATCTCTTCGGATGACATCGGAAAATTTATGTGTTATTTTGCTAGATTTTCTGCGGCTTCCAGCGGATTTTACCGGACGATTTTGGAAGCCTAAATGGTGCCCAGGACTGGACTCGAACCAGCACGCCCTTGCGAGCGCTAGCACCTGAAGCTAGTGCGTCTACCAATTCCGCCACCTGGGCACTTCAGGAGGCGCGTCTATAGCCTGCAGTTTTTTTCCTGTCAACAGTGCTTGCATGTCTTGCGTGCCTGCGCGCAGCTTGTTATGGGTGCAGCAACGAATAAATGCACAGGAACCCATGAAACAATACCCCCTTATTACTGTCGTTGGCGGCTCCGGTTTTGTCGGCCGCCACCTCATTAAACAGCTGGCGAAGGCGGGTTACCGCATCCGCGTGCTCTGCCGCGACACGGTAGCCGCCGAATACCTGAAGACCGCGGGCAACGTGGGCCAGATCACCCCGCAATACGCCGATTTGACCAAGCCGGAGACGCTGGCGGGCAAGTTCGACGGTTCGTGGGCGGTCATTAACCTTGTCAGCATCCTGCATGAATCGGGCCGCCAGAAATTCAGCCGCATCAACGTGGAAGGCGCCAAGCTGGTGGCCGGCCACGCCCGCGCGGCGGGTGCGGAGCGCTTCATCCATGTGTCGGCCCTCGGGGTGGATGTGGCCAGCGACAGCCGCTACGCCAGCACCAAGAAATCCGGCGAGGCCGCCGTGCGCGAAGCCTTCCCGGGCGCGACCATCCTGCGTCCGTCGCTTATCGTCGGGCCGGAGGACCGCTTCTTCCAGCGCTTCGCCCGCATGGCGTTCCTTGCGCCTGCCCTGCCACTCATTGGCGGCGGCCACACCAAATTCCAGCCCACACTGGTGACCGACGTGGCCAGCGCCATCATGGCGGCACTGGGCACCACCGCCAGCATGGGCCAGACCTATGCGCTGGGCGGCCCCGAAGTGCTGAGCTTCAAAGAAATGCTGGAGCGCATGCGCGCGGTCATCAACCGCCAGTTCCTGCTGCTGCCGCTGCCCACGGGCATTGCCGCGCTGATGGGGCGCGTCTGCACGCTGCTGCCCTTCCCGCCCGTGATCACGGCTGATCAGGTGAAGCTGCTGGGCTATGATAATGTGGTGCCTGCCGGTCAGGCCGGCTACGAATCGCTGGGCATCGCGCCCGGCTCGGTCACCGCGGCGCTGCCCGGCCTGCTCAGCCGCTTCATTAAGGAGTAGCCATGCGTTTCCTGCCCACGTTCCTTGGCTCGTTCCACTCGCCCGCCACGTATGAACATGTGCGCTACAACGCGCAAGGCTGGGGGCTGTTCTATGCCTTCGTGCTGGTGATGCTGACCACCGCGGTGAGCGCCATCTACCTGACTTTCATGATGCATACGGCCCTGCTGGGCCAGCGCGACGGCATGCCCCCGCTGCTCGACAACCTGTTCGAGCAGACGGCGCGCCAGTTGCCGCCCATGCAGATCTCGCCGGAAGGCACGCTGACGGTGGAAGCCGAGCAGCCCTACTACATCGTGATCGAGGACGCGGTGGCAGGCGAGCAGTTCACCACCACGCTGGTCACCATCGACACCACGGGGCAAGTGACCCACAGCAACATGGACACGCCGATCCTGCTGACCGCGACGGACCTCGTCACCAAGAAGAGCAATGGCGAGATCGAGCTGCACCCGCTGAAGAAGTTCACCGAAGGCACGACGCAGCCCATCACCACCGCGCAGATGCAGGACGTGCTCGGCAAAGCCGGTGACTTCCTGCGCCAGCATGCGTGGAAGTTCTACGCGCTGGTGCTGCCGTTCCTGTGGGGCATCGTGGCCGGTGTTTTCTACGTCATGCGCATTGTCATGCTCATGGCGGTGGGCGTGGTCGCCACCATTGTGGGCAATGTGGGCCCGCAGAAAATGGAATATTCCACGGCCGTGCGCATGGCCTCGGTGGCCTATACGCCGGTGGAAGTGTTCAACACCGTGGCCTTCCTGACCGTGATGGACGGCGCCAGCGTGCTGACGCTGTTCGCGCTGGGTTCGCTGCTGGTGGCGGGTGCCATTGTGCTGACCAACCATAAAGCCGCGGCGTAACCCATGCTAACGCTCTACCACACCCCGCTTTCACCAGCCTGCCGGAAGATCCGGCTGATGATGAAAGAAAAATCCCTCGCCCACACGCTGGTGAGCGAGGACACGTGGGCGCGGCGCATTGAATTCTTCGCCATGAACCCGGCGGGCGATGTGCCCGTGCTGGTGAACGACAAGCAGCAGCCCATCTGCGGGGCCTACGCCAT
>QFOX01000017.1 GCA_003241645.1 Azospirillum brasilense
CCGCCCATGGCGGCTTCGGCCTGGCCGGGCAGCGCTTCCACGGCGGCCGCGTCGGTCAGGGTGCAGGGCAGAATGGTGCAGCCGCCGCCGAGTTCGGTGTTCAGCGCTTCCAGCGCTTCTACGCGCGTGCCGCTGATGGCCACCTGCGCCCCCGCTTCTTTCAATGCCTTGGCAATGGCCCCGCCAATGCCGCCCGAGGCGCCGGTGACGAGTGCTTTCTTTCCTGCAAGTGCGGTCATGCGAATCTCCTATTTGCCAGCCGAATAGGCTGAAAAACCTGAAATGTCACGTCAAAACCGTCACGGGATTGTCATGAAAATCATGTAGGTTGGTAGGGTGACAGATGATTTCAACAAATTTATCAATGACCGCGCCATTCGCGATTTACGATTGCACCGTGAAGCACAAACGGTAAGCGTCGCTTTGGCGGACAGTGGAAAGCATTTCCTATCTACCAGCTTGTTCGCTTTAGGCGTTAGTGCTGATGATATTTATGCAGATGATGAAACGTTAAATAGAGCCGCAAAATGGGGGCTGAAATTAGCCGGTGAAGTTGCCAAACATATTGAACGGAACAATCCTTCTGTTGTTGAAAAACATCCTGAAATACCATGGTCCAGTCTGAAGCGTCTTCGCGACGAACTGACGCACGAAACGCGTGAAGGATATTACATTAAAGAAAAAAATTTTCTTAAGCTTGAGAAGGGCGCAGACAAACTGCATGATTTTGTGACTTCGACAGACCCACAATCTCTTGCCGGAATCGGAGACGAAGAAGCAAAACCAACGATTATCTTTCACGGCTTAAGCTTTTATTATCTGATGGTCGCCCTTAAAGCGGCTGCACTTGAACAGCACACACCGTATACAAGCCTCACATCTGCATCTGCCCAAGCATTGAGCCAAATGATAGGTTGTCCGCCAGCGGGGCTTCCCCTTTTGGTGCAGCAGGCAGCCACGCACGCTGCATTAAATGAGCTTGCGGATACACTTCACGAAATTTCGCCCTTCACTGAACTGACAAAAAATCCTCCTGTAAATTCAGCGCCTGCCAGAAAACTGATAGCAACGCGCAATGTGTGGGCACATTTTGAAGCTGGTTTGGGTCAATACAGTTTCGGGCACGATAGTGCTTCCTTATACCCTCAAGCCGCATCCTTAGGAGAAGTCATTGGCAAATACCTAGGAAAATATGCTGAGCAAGCAAATGCCTTACATCCGGTTTATCACGCACGGCTAGGTTCCTCTATCCAACGCCCGGACCAGCTCAAATTACTTGACGCTAGCGTACGCTGGATACAGCACCATTCCAAGGGTGATAGAAATCTAGAAAATGCCTACGTTTATGCGGTTATTAAACTTGTTAAAAGCGCGCCTGTTGATTTAGCCACAAAGGTTACTGACTACCTCGAATCTCAAAAAGGAATGATCCGTCAGTACGATAAGCTGGCGGAAGATACACCTGAATGTCCACATGACATTCAGCGAACAGTAGGACTAGTATTGCAGGATGTAAAATCCCGAATGCCTAAAAAAGATTTTACTGCTTTAGGCAATCATGCAGCGTTGGCGTAGCTATCGAGGTCCGTCGGCGCGCCGATGTTGACGGTCGCGATCTCCGGCGCGATGCGCTTGATCAGCCCGGTCAGCACGTTGCCATGGCCCAGCTCGATCACGCGGGTGATGCCGCGCGCTTTCATGGTCTCGATCGAATCCACCCAGCGCACCATGCCGGTCACCTGCGCCACCAGCAATTCGCGAATGGCGTCGGCATCGGCCACGTAATCGGCGGTCACGTTCGCCACCACGGGCACCAGCGGCTGCTGCATGCTGGCACTGGCCAGCGCGGTGCGCATGGCGTCGGCGGCGGGCTGCATCATGCTGCAATGGAACGGGGCCGACACCGGCAGCGCAAGGGCGCGCTTGGCACCTTTTTCCTTCGCCACCTCAATGGCCACTTCCATGCCGCGGGCGGAACCCGAAATGACGGTCTGGTTGGTGCTGTTCTGGTTGGCGATCTCGATGATCTCGCCTTGCGCGCGGGCGCGTGCGTCGCGCACGATCTCTTCCACCCCGGCGAAATCCGGGCCGATGATGGCGACCATGCCACCCTTGCCCGCTGGAACGGCGGCTTGCATGGCGTTGCCGCGAATGCGCAGTAGGCGTGCGCACTCGGCCAGCGAGAAGGTGCCGGCTGCGGTCAGCGCCGAATATTCACCAAGGCTGTGGCCCGCCACGCAGGCCACGTCGGTGGCAAGGTTCAGGCCGGTTTCTTTTTGCAGCACGCGGAACGCTGCGACGGATACCGCCATGATGGCGGGCTGGGCGTTCTCGGTGCTGGTCAGCTCGGCATCCGGGCCTTCGGCCATCAGTTTGCTCAGCGGCTGGGAGAGCGCATCGTCCACTTCCTGCAGGGTCTCACGCGCGATGGGGAAAGCAGCGGCCAGTGCCTGGCCCATGCCAATGGCCTGGCTGCCCTGGCCGGGAAAAATCAGTGCGGTCGTCATCTCGTTACCTCTTCTGCCCCCGCTTCATGCGCAGGGTGGTTGTTGTGGCCGCGTGGTACCGCGATTCCGATCAAATGGCAAGCCACCCATCCATGCCCCCTTGACGATGGCTTGACGCAGGCCGGTGCCATGCATGGCTGCATCCTGAGGCGGGGCATGGTTTTATGATTGCCATGATCAGCCCCATCAACGCAATCAGCCCTGCCTATGCCACGCGCCGCCCGGCGCGGGCACGCACGGGCCTGGCGCAGACCCCGCAGCTGGCCACTGCCCCCACCCAGCAGGCCGACGCGAACAGCCAGCCCGGCACGAAGCGCCACGGCCCCCGCTTCGTGATCTACGCATAAGGCGCACGCCCAACCTCTTCATCATCCAGCCTATTTCGCGATATTCTGCCGTGCGGCACGATAAAAGGCTTGCTTCCCCCTGCATTTATGCGTAAAAGCCCCGCTCCTTCCGATGGAGGGAACATTAATTCACAGGTTCGTGGGTGCCGCACATGGGGTGCGTCAGTCGAAGCGAGCCGTTAATGAGAGGAAGACTCATGGCACTTTATGAAGTGACGTTCGTCGTGCGTCCCGATATGGGCAAAGCCGACGTGGCCAAACTGGCCGAAACCCTCAGCAAGATCGTGACCGATCACGATGGGGCTGTGGTGAAGAATGAATACTGGGGCATTCGCACCCTCGCGTACAAGATCAACAAACTCGGCAAAGGCCACTACACCATGCTCGGCCTGGATTGCAGCCCCGTTGCCCTGAAAGAACTTGAGCGCCAGATCGGCATTAACGAGGACATCATCCGTAACCTCACCGTTCGCGTTGAGAAAATGGATGCGACCCCCTCGGTCATGCTGCAGCAAAAATCCGGCGACAACTACGAAGCCGCATAAGGAGTGGATATGAGCACTGAACAGAACGCACGCGCTGAACGCGCTGAACGCCCCGAAGGTGGTCGCGGTGAAGGCCGTGGCGCCGGCGGCCCGGGCCGCAAGGTCTTCTTCCGTCGTCGCAAATCGTGCCCGCTGACGGGCCCGAACGCTCCGGCGATCGATTACAAGGACGTGAAACTCCTGCAACGCTTCATCTCGGAGCGCGGTAAGATCCTCCCCAGCCGTATCACCGCTGTCAGCGCGAAAAAACAACGCGCCCTCAGCCAAGCCATCAAACGTGCACGCAACCTCGCGCTGCTGCCGTATGTTGTGCAGTCGTAGGAGTACCCACCATGCAAGTCATTCTTCTTGAACGTATTGCCCGCCTCGGCGGCGTTGGTGACCAGGTGAAAGTGCGCGACGGTTTCGCCCGCAACTTCCTCCTGCCGCAGAAAAAAGCCCTGCGCGCCACCAAAGAGAACGTGGAGTATTTCGAAAGCAAGCGCAGCGTGCTTGAGAAGCAGAACAACGAAGCCCGTGCCGCGGCCGAAGCCCGTGCCAAAGAACTTGGCAACCCTTCGGTCACCATCGTCCGTCAGGCTTCGGAAGATGGCAAACTCTACGGTAGCGTGTCAGTACGCGACGTATCGGATGCGCTGACCGCCGCCGGTATCGAGATCGAGCGTCGCCTGATCGACCTGAACAGCGCGATCAAGTCGCTCGGCGTGTACGAAGCCGTGATTCACCTGCACCCGGAAGTGCCGGTAACGCTGAAGATCAACGTTGCCCGCAACGCCGAGTCGCTGCTCGAGAAAGAGCTGAACGACGAAGCACCGGAAGCAGAAGCCAGCGAAGAAGACGCGGCGTAAGCCCCGTTGCCTTCCGGCACACGAACAAACCCGGCCGAGCAATCGGCCGGGTTTTTTGTTGGTTAGAATCCGGTTTTAAATATCAATCCGCACGCCGCAGAATTTTTATTTGTGAAGTTATAGGTGGCGCTTGGCGATGTGGCCGTGGCGCAGTTATGCTGCGCGATGCCTGGACTCATGACACGCCCGGTGCCGGGAAGTCCATCATCCATCTTCGTGTCGATATTCCATGACTCTTCCGTACTAATCACCGGTCCAAACGGCATATGGTGATATATGCTACCATTACCAAAACCAAAAAGCAGGGTGTTGCCATACGACCCCTGAATAAGGTAGCCGGAGGTAACGGCGGAATTGCCGGCAGACTTCTCCCCTAAGCTTACGAACGCATACCCTGCCCGCGAAATGCGCGAGGCTGGCACATTCCAACCCAACGTCGAGCCAGGGCCTGAGGACAGAGTCCCTCCCACCGCATCAGCAACCCCAGCATAGCTACCTTCTACAAGGGCAGCGTTAGCCAGATGCTGCCATGCCCGATAGGACTCGTACATGGGGTTACCTAGGGTTACCATGTTCGCGTATTGTGCTATATCCCCATCTCCATTGCCGTTGCAGGTGGGAGTGCCGGTAGCGGGTGAATTACGGTCGAGCGAGCGGCAGGTATTATCCACGCCATCCGCGCTACCACCGGCCTGTGCGCCCCAGAATCGTACGGCATTTGGCATGTCGCCCGGAACTGCTAAATATTTGTCACGAAAGGTATTGGCGGCGGTAATGTACTTAGCCACGTCGTTACTTACACTTCGCAGTTCTGCCGCACGAATCAATGCCTGCCCACCGAGTATTCCTCCGGTAAGCAACCCGAGAATCACCAACACGATTGATAGCTCTACGAGTGAGAATCCACGCATTTCTTAACGCCCCCGAATGTATGTTTAAATATACATCACGCTTGTGTGTTTTAGTCAACAATATCTAGTATGGATATATGCATAATTGCTGGCAATAATATTCGGGAGTTGCGCCTGGCTAAAGGCTGGTCGCAGGACGAATTGGCGCATCGCGCCCACACGGATCGGCCCTATCTATCGCTTATTGAGAATGGTAAAAAAAATATTACGCTGCTGATGCTTCAGGAACTCGCATCAGCACTTGGTGTGCGCCCAGCCGATCTACTCAAATAAGTTATGCACATTACGGCTGTTTCGCCTTAGCCCGCACTGATGCTTGGTTCATGACGCGTAATGTGCTCGCATTTGTATAACCGCGCGGTGCGTCATGGAACCGTCATTCACCTGCATCCGAAGCACCGGAAGCCGAAGCCAGCGAAGAAGACGCGGCATAAGCCCCGTTGCCTTCCGGCACACGAACAAACCCGGCCGAGCAATCGGCCGGGTTTTTTTCATGGGGCAAGGTAAACCACATAGGAAACTGACATGATCGCGGGCATAAGGGGCCTGTCCGAATTTCTTCGGACAGGTTTCGAAAGGAAACATCATGACTTCCCCTATGCAAAAGAACGAAAATTCGGCCAACAAGAACGCACAAACTGTTGCAGCTGAAGTACCTGCAAACAAGAACGAGCAACCAAAAACGCCCGAAGCTGCTCCGGCATCTAAAAAGTAATGCTGACGCAAGCATTCATTGCTTGCCTGCATGCTAATGAAAAAACCGGCCTCTTCACGGGGCCGGTTTTTTCTTTGTTACGTTTTCCCTCTTCAGGATGCCCCGCAAGTTATGCACACCGTAACGATACAAATGTAGCCCGCACTGACGCTTGGTTCGTGGCGCGCGATGTGCTAGCATGTGCATAACGCGCGGTGCGTCATGGAACCGTCATCGTCGGCGCGTATGGTGTTGCTCCACTCATTGAAAGATCACGGCACGCATGGCTGCAGAAGTTCACTCGCTCCAATCTCCCCCCACCACGGCCCCGCTACGCGAAGCGCCGCACAATTTCGAAGCCGAACAGGCCGTGCTGGGCGCCATCCTCGCGAATAACGAAGCGTTGAACCATGTGGGCACCAGCATTGCGCCGGAAGATTTCTACGCGGCCATTCACCAGCGCATCTACAAAGCCATCCTGCAATTCCATGACAAGGGGCTCATTGCCAACCCGGTGACCATGAAGCACCACTTCGTGGGGCAGGAAGGCGTGGAGGATCAATACCTCGCCCGCCTGGTGGCCGCGGCCACCTCCATCATCAACATCCATGATTATGCGCGCATCATCCGCGACCTCGCCATCAAGCGCCGCCTCATCCATATCGGCGAGGAAGCGGTCATCGGCGCGTATGACCCGCAGAACGAGCATAACGGCATCACGCAGGTGGAATCGGTGGAGCAGCAGCTGTTCCGCTTAGCGACCGACGGCGACGCGGAAGGCGGCTTCAAGGCCCTGAAATTCTCGCTGGCGGATGCACTGACGCGCACCGAAAAAGCCTTCCAGCGCAGCGGCGAAGTGGTGGGCGTGACCACCGGCCTGAAAGACATGGACAAGCTGCTGGGTGGGCTACACCCCAGCGACCTGCTGATCCTCGCCGGTCGCCCGTCGATGGGGAAGACCGCGCTGGCCATGAACCTTGCATTCAACGCCGCCAAATCGCTGCAGGAGCAGGACGCCGACGCGCATGAGCGCGGCGAGAAACCCCGCTCGGTCGGCTTCTTCTCGCTCGAGATGTCGTCGGAACAGCTGGCCATGCGTTTGCTCGCTTCGGCCTGCGGCATCAGCTCGCACAAGCTGCAGCGCGGTGACCTGACGCAGGAAGAATTCCAGCGCCTGGTGGAAGGCAGCCAGTCGCTGAACGCACTGCCCATGCATATCGACGATACGCCGGCGCTCTCCATCGCTGCGCTACGCAGCCGCGCGCGCCGCCTGAAGCGCGTGCATAACGTGTCGCTGCTGGTGATCGATTACCTGCAGCTGGTGCGCCCCAGCAGCAGCAACAGCCAGACCAACCGCGTGCAGGAAGTGTCGGAGATCACGCAGGGCCTCAAAGCCATTGCGAAAGAGCTGGACATTCCGGTGATCGCGCTGTCGCAGCTGAGCCGCGCGGTGGAACAGCGCGAAGACAAGCGCCCGCAACTGGCCGACCTGCGCGAATCCGGCTCCATCGAGCAGGACGCCGACGTGGTGATGTTCGTCTTCCGTGAGGAGTATTATGTGTCGCGCCAGCAGCCGCGCGAAGGCACGCCGGAACACGCTGAGTGGCAAACGAAAATGGATGCGGTGCACGGCCTCGCCCAAGTGATCGTGGCCAAGCACCGTAATGGCCCCGTGGATTCGGTGGACCTGCAATTCACCTCGGAGACCACCACCTTCCACGATTACGTGAAGCCCGACCACCTGCCCGAGCAGTATTATTAGGGATGCCGTGAATGGTGAGTGGTGAATTGTGCTTTTCTAACGCTGCACGATTCACTATTCACTACTCACTATGTTTTTGACCCCCACCCTTACCGTGAATGTGAGCGCCATTGTCGCCAACTGGCAGACGCTGCGCGCGCAATTCAGCGGCCGCGAGACCGCCGCCGTGGTGAAGGCCGACGCCTATGGGCTGGGCATGGTGGAAGTGGCCACCGCGCTGGAAAAAGCCGGGTGCCACACCTTCTGCGTCGCCACGCTTGGCGAGGGTATTAGCTTGCGTGCCGCCCTGCCGGATGTGCGCATTCTGGTGTTCCATGGCGTGCAGGAAGGCGAGGAATTCGCCTTCCGCCAGCACCGGCTGGTGCCCGCACTGGCTAGCCGCGCGCAGGTCGAACGCTGGAAGCCGGTGGCGGCAGAATTCCCGCATGCGGTCAGCGCGCTGCATATCGACACGGCGATGGCGCGGCTTGGCCTGCAGATGGATGAATTCACGGCGTTGCTCGCCGCCGAGCCGGACCTGCTGAAGCAATGCCGCGTCGGGCTGGTGATGAGCCATCTCGCCTGCGCGCCGGAGCCCGCCCACCCCAGCAACGCGCAGCAGCGCGACGCCATGCAGCACCTGCGCGCACTGGTAGGCGAGGATATGCCCATTTCGCTGTGCAATTCGGGGGGCATTTACCTGCCCCGCGATTTCCATTTCGACCTCGCGCGGCCGGGTTGCGCGCTGTACGGCATCGCCCCGCAGGACGGTGCCGCCAACCCCATGCAGCAGGTGGCGCAGTGGGATGCGCCCATCATCAGCACCCGGGTGCTGGAGCGCGCGCAAGCCGTGGGCTATGGCGCCACCCAGACCCTGCCCAAAGGCGCACGCATGGCCACCGTCGCCACCGGCTATGCCGATGGCTACCTGCGCCAGGCCAGTGGCCGCGGGGCCGTGGGCTATGTGGGCGAATACCGCGCACCACTAGTGGGCCGCGTGACCATGGACATGCTGTGCTTCGATGTGTCGGGCGTGCCCGAAGCACTGCTGGGCGACGGCGCCATGCTGACGCTGCTGGGCGACCGTGACGGCATTCGGGTGGATGACGTGGCCGCTGCCGCCGACACCATCGGCTACGAGGTGCTGACCCGCATTGGCCCCCGGGTGCGGCGCGTTTATATTTAAACTCGACTATGCGCCCCGGAGTGGCTAGAACCGCTGCCATGGTTTGCCTCATCCAACATAACCCGCTTGCCCGCGTGGGCCGTGTGTTCCTCTCGTTCCTGTCGGCGATTGGCCGTCTGGCGCTGTTCACCGGCGGCATCATTACCCATGGCATGCGCCCGCCCTTTTATTTCGGGCAGTTCGGCCGCATGGTCATCGAGATCGGGTATTATTCGCTGCCGGTCATTGGCCTGACCACGCTGTTCACCGGCGCGGCGCTGGCCCTGCAATCCTATTCCGGCTTTGCCGATTTCGGGGCCGAACAATCCATCCCCATCATCGTGGCGCTGGCCATCACCCGCGAGCTTGGCCCGGTCATGGCGGGGCTGATGGTGGCCGGCCGCATCGGCGCGGCGTTCGCCGCCGAGATCGGCACCATGCGCGTGACCGAACAGATCGACGCGCTGGTGACCCTTTCCACCAACCCGTTCAAGTACCTGCTGTTCCCGCGCGTGCTCGCCGCGGCGCTGATGCTGCCGCTGCTGGTGTTCGTGGGCGATATTATCGGCATTTTCGGTGGCTACATGGTGAGCGTGAAAGCACTCGGCTTTGCGCCCATGCCCTACATCAACAACACGTGGAATTTCCTCGACTGGTTCGACGTGATGACCGGGCTGGTCAAAGCCAGCGCCTTCGGCTTCATCGTGGCGCTCATGGGCTGCTACCATGGCTACCACAGCAAAGGCGGCGCGCAGGGCGTGGGTGCGGCCACCACCAACGCGGTGGTCAGCGCCAGCATCCTTATCCTGCTGATGAATTACCTTCTCACCGAAATGTTCTTCTCGCTATGAGCATCGTATTTTCAGTCACCCCGGAAAAATTTTCAGGAGAAAATTTCCTCCGGGGTCCACGCAAAAAATGTCAGGAGGCATTTTTTGACGACAGCGGTCTGCTGACCGCTGTGCCGTCTGGATCCCGGAGATTTTTCCCTGCTGGTAAAAATTCCGGGATGACACGGTGGAGTAAATGACCATGAGCACGACCCCCAAGATCGAACTGCGCGACGTGCATAAACGCTTTGGCTCCAAAGTAGTGCTGGACGGCGTGAATATCAGCGTCGCGCCCGGCGAATCGCTGGTGATCATTGGCGGCTCGGGTTCGGGCAAATCCGTCACGATCAAGTCCGTGCTGGGCCTCATCAAGCCGGATGCTGGGCAGATCTTCGTGGATGGGCAGGACGCGACCAATCTTTCGTTCCGCCAGCGCGAGCCGTTCCTGCGTAAATTCGGCATGCTGTTCCAGGGCGGCGCGCTGTTCGATTCGCTGCCCGTGTGGCGCAACATTACCTTCGCGGTGGCGCAAAGCCAGAAGGACCTCAGCAAAAAACAGCTGAAAGAACTGGCCGTAGAGAAATTGCAGGCCGTGGGCCTGCGCGCCGAAGTGGCCGACCAGTTCCCGGCCGAGCTTTCGGGGGGCATGGCCAAGCGCGTGGGGCTCGCGCGTGCCATTGCCAACAGCCCGGAGATCATCTTCTTCGATGAGCCGACCACCGGCCTCGACCCCATCATGTCCGACGTGATCAACGAGCTGATCGTGGCGCAGGTGAAAAAGCTGGGCGCCACCACCGTCACCATCACCCACGATATGAGCAGCGTGCGCAAGATCGCCACGCGCGTGGCCATGATCTATCAGGGCAAGATCATCTGGGATGGGCCGGTGAGCGAGATCGACCGCTCCGGCAACCCGTATGTTGAGCAATTCGTGCATGGGCGCGGCGATGGGCCGATCCATGTGGAAGGCCGCAAAACGGCCTGATTTCGTTAAAATTCAGCGGTTTTCACAGAATCTTCATGTTTTCGCCATGCTATGCTAGTATGGTAGCACCATGCAGCCACTGCCACATTACCTCGATTACAACCGCCATTACGGGTACGAGCTTCGCTACGATTCCACCAAGCAGGAATTGCAGGCCGACCTGATCACCACGGCCCAGCCATGGGCGCGGCTTAGCACCGCCATGACCAACCAGTTGCGCGTCATCTCGGCCGACACGCATGGGCCCGGCACGGCGCACACCCCCAGCCGCCGTCAGGGTTCGCTGTATTTCCCGAACATCCACCGCCAGTTCACGCTGTGCCTGGGCGACGAGCCCATCGGCCAATACGGCGTGGAGCTGGATGGTAGCCTTACCCAGATCTATCGCCGCCCGCTGACGGTGGATGAGGTGCGCCGCATGGGTACCTTCCACAAGACCGGCCCCTACCCCATGAAGCGCGACGGCATGGGGCTGGAGGAGCAGCGCGCGCTGGTGCGCATGGCGGAAACTTCCGTGTTCTCAGATTTCCACACCCACAGCTCCGGGCAGATCACCCCGCGCGGCCTGCTGGAAGTGGCCATGCGCCACAAGCCGTACCACTACCCCATCGAGCTGATGCGCGAGGCGGGCATCAACACCAGCTATGCGGATATTCCGCAGAAGCACCGCACCATGATCAAGCGCATTCCCTTCACCCCGAAGGAGCGCCCCGGCGTGGTCTATCCCGACGAGGTGGAAGGCGCCGACCTGCACCAGCTTTCGCCTGCCGACCTGAACAAGCTCGCCGCACGCATGGCGATGCCGACCGACCGGCAATCCACCTTCACGGAGATGGAGCACGACGCGTACCGTTTCCGCTACCCGCTGACCAAAGACAAAAAACTGGTGCGCGAGACCATCATCAAGACCGCGCAGGAGCTCTCGGCGCAGGGCATCAAATACGCCGAGCTGGCCTATGTGGGGCTGGATGATCCGGCCATGCTCAAGCTGGTGCACGACACCATGGAAGAGATCAAGGCCGACCCGGCCACGAAGGATCTGACCTTACGGTTCATGCTGGGCATTCCGCGCGGTATCCCGCTCGAGAAGATCGAGGAGATGCTGGAGAAAGCCAAGATCCTGACGCAGAGCCCCTACGTGGTGGGCGTGGATTTCCTTGGCTACGAAGTGAACAAGACCGAGCGTTTCGTGAGCCAGTACGAAGCCTTCGCCACCTGGGCGAACGAGCACCGCCCCGGCCTGACGCTGCGCGTGCATGCGGGCGAGAACGACAAGAACCCGGATAACGTCAAAGACTTCCTGAAAATGGCGGTGCGTTACCCCAACCTGCATTACCGCATCGGCCACGGGCTGTACGGCATGGACAGGGAAGCCATTGGCCTCGCGAAAAAGCTCTGCGCCGACCATGCCAACCCGCGCCTGACGGTGGAATTCAACCCCAGCTCGAACATTGCGCTGAACAACCTCGACGACCTGCGCGAGATTCCCTTCAAGGCCGCGCTGGAGAACGGCATTCCGTTCATCGTCAGTTCCGATTCGGCGGGCACCTATGGCACCAGCGCGCTGCAGCTGGGGCTGGCCGCCTACCATGGCGGGCTCGACCAGAAAGGCTTCGAGCATCTCTACGAACACCAGCAATACCTTATCAACTTTCAGCTGCTGCGTTCGGTTGAACTGGCGCAGGCGATCGAGCAATGGAGCACGCCGGAAGGCAAGCAGCAATTCCTCGATAAACTCTCCGGCGAGCTTTCCGCGGTGCCCAAAGCGGTCATCCCGAAAGCGGCGGAGGTGAGTCAGGAAGAAATCGACAAAAAACTGAAACACGATCAGGTCACGCTGGTGAACCCCGGCGAACGCATTCCCGAACTGGCGGGCAAACGTTCGGTCACCGTGGTGGGCGCATCCGGCGAGAGCTGGAAGCGCATTCCCAAAGGCCAGCAGCGGGAAATGGCCATCGCGGTGGATATGCTCATCCACGCGCTGGGCGATAACACCTACCTTGTGCAGGGGCGCAACAAACGCACCGGCATCAGCAAGGTGATGTACCGCTCCATTCAGGAAGTGAACGAGACCCGCGTGGCGCAGGGTCGCCCGCAGCTTTACAACGTGGGCATTTACGTGAACCCGAGTTTCGACCTCGACCAGTCCTACCGCCACCTGACGCACATGGTGCACCATAGCGGGCAATTGCTCGATCTGCCGGATGCCATCGTGGGCCACACCTTCGCCAATGACGGGGTGCTGGTGGCCGTGGGCGGTGCCGCTTTCACGCGCGACATCGTGCTGAAGGCCGACCAGCGCGGCATTCGCGACAGCGACGCCGGCAACAATAAAATGATGATCCTGATGAGCGAGGCGAATGGTGCTTCGGCCGAGAAATCGGTGGTGCTGCACCCCGACTATAAGGCCATCGACGGGCGGCAGCTGGTCAAGAAGCTCTACGAACAACAGCCGGACCTGTTCCCCAAGGGCTTCAGCGCCCGCCAGATCAACCGGCTGTATGAAGATGCGCAAAAACGCGTCAGCACCTACGGCTACAACATCGCCGATTCAAAGGTCAGCGACGTGCAGCAGATCAGCCGCACGCCCGTGCCCGGCGACAAAGGTCGCACCCGATAGCGATTGCCAACGCCGCGCCCCGCCGCTAGGTAGGGGGCATGGCAAAATCTTCCACGCTTTATGTCTGCCAGGCCTGCGGCGCGAGCTACCCGAAATGGGCCGGCAAATGCGACGCCTGCGGCGAATGGAACACGCTGGTGGAAGAGAGCGTGACCGCCACACCCAAGGGCTTGAAGCCCGGGAAATCCAAAGGCCTTACCACCGCCTCGCTGGCCGATTATGCCGAAGCGCCGCCGCGCATCCGCACCGGTATGGGCGAGCTGGACGGCGTGCTGGGCGGCGGGCTCGTCACCGATTCGGCCATTCTGCTTGGCGGTGATCCCGGCATTGGTAAATCCACGTTATTGCTGCAGGCCTGCGCCAGCATCGCCGCGCGCGGCCATGCGGTGCTCTATGTCTCGGGCGAGGAATCGCTCGCACAAATCCAGCTGCGCGCCGCGCGCCTTGGCCTTAGCAAAGCGCCGCTGACACTGGCCGCCGCCACGAACGTGCGCGACATCCTGAGCGCCGTGGACCATGCGGATGCCCCCGCCGTGCTGGTGATCGATTCCATCCAGACCATGTTCGTCGATTCGCTGGATTCCGCCCCCGGCACGGTGGCACAGGTGCGCGCCAGCGCGCATGAGCTGATCCGCGCCGCGAAGAAGCGCGGCTTCGCGCTGCTGCTGGTGGGCCACGTGACCAAGGACGGGCAGATCGCCGGGCCCCGCGTGCTGGAGCACATGGTCGATACCGTGCTGTATTTCGAAGGCGACCGCGGGCATTATTACCGCATCCTGCGCGCGGTGAAGAACCGCTTCGGCGCCACGGATGAGATCGGCGTGTTCCAGATGAACGATACGGGGTTGGCCGAGGTCACCAACCCCTCGGCCCTATTCCTGCATGAGCGCAGCGCGCCGGTGAGCGGCGCGGCCGTGTTCGCGGGCATGGAAGGCACGCGGCCGCTGTTGGTGGAAATCCAGGCGCTGGTGTCGCAAAGCGGCATGAGCACGCCACGCCGCGCCACCGTGGGCTTCGACGGCGCGCGGCTGGCCATGATCCTCGCCGTGCTGGAAACCCGCGCGGGCATGCGCTTTGCCGACAAGGAAGTGTTCCTGAACGTGGCGGGTGGCATGAAGGTGAACGAACCCGCGGCCGACGTGGCGGCAAGCCTTGCACTTATTTCGGCACTGCTGGACAAGCCCATTCCCGCCACCACCGTGGCCTTTGGCGAGATCGGCCTGACCGGCGAGATCCGCATGGTCGGGCGGGCGGATGCACGGCTGAAGGAAGCGGCGGCGCTGGGCTTTACTCGCAGCGTAATTCCGCCTAGTAAGGGCAAGCATAACGGCGCCCGCGAAGTGGCGCATGTGGACGCGCTGGTGCGCATGATGTTGGAGGAATAACCATGGTAGAAACCAGCCTGAATATGTTCGATCTCATTGTCGCCTGCGTCATCGGGCTGTCGGCGCTGCTGTCATTCTTCCGCGGCTTCATCCGCGAGATCCTCAGCCTCGGCGCGTGGGCAGGTGCGGCGGTCATCACGCTCTATGCGTTCCCGCACGTGGCCGAATGGGTGCAGCCCAAAGTGAACAACACCATGGTGGCCAGCGGCCTTGCGGCCATGGGCACATTCATGGGCTCGCTCATCATCATCTCGATCGTCAACGGCATCCTGCTGAAATACGTGAAGACCGGGTCCGACGTGGGCGTGTTCGACAACGTGCTGGGGCTCGGCTTCGGCGTGGCGCGCGGTGCGCTGCTGGTATCGATTGCCTATTTCATCATGAGCGTGGTCATCCGCGAGGAAGACTACCCCGAATGGGTGAAGACCGCCGTGAGCAAGCCCTACGTGGAAGATGCCGCGAAATGGGTCGCCACCATCGCGCCGAACTACCTCGATGATATTTCCCCGCTGAAGCCGGAAGACGGAGACGAAAGCCTCGAGGAAAAACTGGAGAAGGACGAGGAGAAGCCCGCCATCATCCGCCAGATCGAAGTCGAGAAAGAATCCAGCGGGCCGGATACGCGCTGGCAGTCGCTGGAAGAATTGCGCAAGAACATGGGAGTTGAATAATGGCACTGGATGGCTTCCATGAGGAATGCGGCGTCTTCGGCATTTACGGCACGACCGACGCCAGCGCCCACACCGCGCTCGGGCTGCATGCCCTGCAGCATCGCGGGCAGGAAGCCGCCGGTATCGTCAGCTGCGACGACGGGCAATTCTTCTCGCACCGCGCCTTCGGGCTGGTGGGCGATAATTTCAACTCGGCCGAAGTCATTGGCGGGCTGAAAGGCGCGCAGGCCATCGGCCATAACCGCTATTCCACCGCCGGTGGCGCGACCATGCGCAACATCCAGCCCTTCTATGCCGACCTGGCACTGGGCGGCTTTGCGCTGGCGCATAACGGCAACCTCACCAATGCGGGCACGCTGCGCCGCCAGCTTATCTCGCGCGGGGCGCTGTTCTCCTCCACCTCGGATACGGAAGTGATCGTGCATCTCGTGGCGCTGTCCGACGGGCAGACGATCGAGGACCGCGTGGTCAGCGCCCTGAAGCAGGTGGATGGCGCGTATTCACTCGTCATCCTCACACCGCAATCGCTCATCGGCGTGCGCGACCCCAACGGCGTGCGCCCGCTCGTGCTGGGCAAAGTGGGCGATGCGTTCGTGCTGGCCAGCGAATCCTGCGCGCTGGATATTCTGGGCGGCGACTACGTGCGCGACATCGCCCCCGGTGAAATGGTGGTGATCGACGCGCAGGGCGTGCGCAGCATGCAGCCCTTCGATGCGGTGAACAACCGCCTCTGCATTTTCGAGTATGTGTATTTCGCGCGGCCCGATTCCATGGTCGATAACAAGAACGTCTACCATGTGCGCAAGTTCATCGGCGCAGAACTGGCCCGCGAAAGCGGGGTGGATGCCGACGTGGTCGTGCCCGTGCCGGATTCCGGCGTGCCCGCGGCCATCGGCTATGCGGAAGCCTCCGGCGTGCCGTTCGACCTTGGCATCATCCGCAACCATTATGTGGGGCGCACCTTCATCGAACCGTCGGATTCGGTGCGCCACCTCGGCGTGAAGCTGAAGCACAATGCCAACAGCGCCGCGCTTGCGGGCAAGCGCGTGGTGCTGGTGGATGATTCGATCGTGCGCGGCACGACCAGCAAAAAGATCGTCACCATGGTGCGCGAAGCGGGTGCCGCTGAAGTGCATATGCGCATTGCCAGCCCGCCAACCACCCATAGCTGCTATTACGGCGTGGACACGCCGGAGCGCAGCCAGCTGCTGGCCGCCAACCATAGCACCGAAGAAATGGCCAAGCTCATCGGCGTGGATAGCCTCGCCTTCATCACCATCGACGGGCTGTACCGCGCGGTCGGCGAAGCCAAGCGCGACAGCGCCGCCCCGCAATTCTGCGATGCGTGCTTCAGCGGCGACTACCCCGTGCCGCTGACCGACCATGAGGCAGGCATTGGCGGCAAGCAGCGCGACCTGTTCGTGCGCGAGGTGGCCTCATGAGCAGCCTGAACGGAAAGATCGCGCTGGTCACCGGCGCGTCGCGCGGTATTGGTGCGGCCGTGGCCAAACGGCTGGCCGCCGAAGGCGCACATGTGATCGCCACCGCGCGCACCGTGGGTGGGCTCGAAGCGCTGGACGACGCGATTCGCGCGGGCGGCGGCGAAGCCACGCTGGTGCCGCTGGACCTGCGGCAGATGGACATGATCGACGCGCTGGGCGCACGCATTTTCGAGCGGTTCGGCAAGCTGGATATTCTCATTGGTAACGCCGCGCAGCTGGGCTCGCTGTCGCCGCTGTCGCATGCTTCCCCGTCCGAGGTGGAGGATGTGTTCACCATCAACACCGTGGCGAATTACCGCCTCATCCGCGCGTGCGACCCGCTGTTGCGCCTGTCCGGCGCGGGCCGCGTGGTCATGGTATCGTCCGGTGCGGCGCTCGCCCCGCTGGCCTATTGGGGGCCGTATGCCGCCAGCAAAGTGGCGCTGGAGCACCTGACGCTGACCTACGCGGCCGAGGTGAAGGACACCCCCATTCGCGTCAACCTGCTGGACCCAGGCGCGACGCGCACGCGCATGCGCGCCAGTGCTTTCCCCGGCGAGGACCCCGCCACCCTGCCCACGCCCGAGAGCATCACCGACTGGTTCATGCAATTATGTGACGCGAACGCGCCGCATGGCAAACGCCTGCGCGTGGGGCAAGCCGCATGAGTACGCCGGCGCATGCCTCCACGCGCGAGCAGGCCCGCATTGGCCGCCTGCTAAAGCTGTTCCTGCGCAACGAGGCCGCCGGTGGCGTGGTGATGCTGTGCTGCGCGCTGCTGGCCATGGTGCTGGCGAACAGCCCGCTGGGCCCCAGCTATCAGGCCTTCATCCACGCGCCGCTGCAACTGACACTGGGCGAGACCGGCCTGCGCATGAGCATGGAGCATTTCGTCAAAGACGTGCTGATGGCCATTTTCTTCCTGCTGGTGGGCATGGAGCTCAAGCGCGAAATGCTGGAAGGATTCCTGTCGAAGAAAGGCCAGAAACTGCTGCCGCTGGTGGCCGCCCTCGGCGGCATCGTGGTGCCCGCACTTATTTACTATGCGCTGAACCACACCCTTCCCGACCACGTGGCGGGCTGGGCCATTCCCACCGCCACCGACATTGCCTTTGCGGTGTGCGTGCTGGCATTGGTGGGCAAGCATGTGCCTACGAGCGCCAAGATCTTCCTGCTCGCCATCGCGATTTATGACGATCTGGCCGCCATTCTCATCATCGCGCTGTTCTACAGCAAAGGCCTTGCGCTGGTGCCGCTGGCGGTGGCCGCCGCCATCACCCTGCTGCTGGCCGTACTCAGCCGCCGGGGCGTGAGCGCCCTGCCGCTCTACCTGCTGCTCGGCGCTGGCCTGTGGGAAGCAGTGCATCAGGCGGGCATCCACACCACCGTGGCAGGCATGATCGTGGGGCTGTGCATTCCGCTGCGGCCGGATGCGACCGATTCCGAATCGCCGTTGAACCGGCTCATGCATTTCCTGCACCCGTGGGTGGCGTTCGCCATCCTGCCGCTGTTCGCGTTCGTCAGCGCTGGGGTGGAACTGCACGGCCTGCGCCCGGCCGACCTGCTGCAGCCGCTGCCGCTGGGCATTGCGCTGGGGCTTTTTGTGGGCAAGCAGTTGGGCATTTTTGCCGCCACCTTCGCCGCCATTAAACTCGGGCTGGCCGCCCGCCCGCAGCAGGCCAGCTGGGGCGTGCTGTATGGCGTGGCGGTGATCGCTGGCATCGGCTTCACCATGAGCCTCTTTGTGGGCTACCTCGCCTTCCATGACGAGGCTATGCGCAACAGCCTGAAGCTCGGCGTCATCGCCGGGTCGCTGCTTTCGGCGCTGTGGGGCATGGGGGTGATGCGCCTTGCGTTGCGTCCGCGCAGGGATAAGCAAGCGGGCAACGTATAACCATAAAACAATAGAATACCACTCGCAGCTGCGTTATGCTCACCCCACTCATTTCGCACAGGAGTTCCCAATGAAGACGCTTGCCCTCATTAGCCTTGCCAGCCTGCTTGCCGCCCCGGCATTCGCCGAAAGCACCCCTGCCCCGCGCCCCACGGCCGAGCAGGTGAAACAGCGCCATGACCGCATCGAACAGATCCGCGACCGCCGCGAGAATGTGCGCGACCGCGTGGAGAACCGCCGCGACCGCATGGAAGACGTGCGCGACCACCGCGAGGATGTGCGCGATGCGCGGGAAGATAAACGCGACGCCCTGCATGACGGCGGCAAGCGCGACGAGATCGAAGATAAGCGTGATGCGCATGAAGATAAGCGCGACGCGGCCGAGGACCGCCATGACCGCCGCGAGAACGTGCGCGACCGGGCCGAGAATGTGCGTGACCGCACCGAAAACCGCGTCGATCGCCGCCGCTAGGCACCACCAACGCCCCCACCGGCCAAAAGCCCCGCCTGCATCAACGGGTTAGGGCCTAAGCCGGTGGGCCGCGTGCGGCCAACAACTTTGCTTGACAGAAGGCGCGCGCCTACCTAAAAAGCACGCCTCACTTGGAATGGGTTCGTAGCTCAGGTGGTTAGAGCGCACGCCTGATAAGCGTGAGGTCGGAAGTTCAACTCTTCCCGGACCCACCATTTCCAAAGGAACGCAGCATCTGCGCGTTTCCTGTCCCGTGGAGGGATGGCCGAGCGGTTAATGGCAGCAGACTGTAAATCTGCCCTCTTCTGAGTTCGCAGGTTCGAATCCTGCTCCCTCCACCATCACTAAGCCCCGCCCTTTGGCGGGGTTTTGTTTTGGTGGAGGGTTGCGTATTTGAAGCTCTGGCGCAGCCAGCGGTTCGCGCATAGGGCCAGCAGGCCCTATGGACTGCGAGCCACCGCGAGCAGCCCGCAGGGCGAACGTCAGCAGACGTTCGTCAATCCTGCTGCCTTCACCACTACTTTCATATTACGAACGTGGATGCCGCTACAGCGCAGCAATGACTGCTTCGGCCTAATGCCGGTGCATGCGCAGTGAGGTTTCCACCACGCCCCAGATGACCACGCCATGCTCGGGGTCGATGGGGATCTCGTCGTAGGCCGGGTTGGCGGGCATAAGAAACGCCTTGTCCTTTTTCACGATCAGGAATTTCACGGTCACCTGCCCGTCCACCGCGGCGACGACAATTTTGCCATGGCTGGGTTTGATGCGCGGCTGCACCAGCAGCGCGTCGCCATCGAAAATGCCGGCGTCCTTCATGGAGTCGCCATTGGCGTAGACGATGAACGCATCGTCGAGGTTGCCACCGAGCAGCGACATCACGTCCACCCGGTCGTCGATATGGTCTTCGGTGGGCATGGGATAGCCCGCGGAAACGCGGCTGGAATAGACCGGCAGGGTGAAGCCCTTGGTGGCCACGAACTGCTTCACTTCGTGCAGCATGCTGGCGGGCACGCGCACGCGCTCCGACGGTTCCGTTGCCAGTTTCGGACGCCCCGCGCCCGCGCGCTTACCACCCCGTGCCATGCCTGAACTCCTGCGGTTTTGATTTACGGGACGATAATCAAATTCGCCCGCAGCGTCAACGGCTATTTCGCACAGCCCGGCAGCTTGGCCGCCACTTGTTGCAGCAGCTCGTCGCTCAGGCGGTCCATGCTGCGGTTGAAGGCCGCGGCAATGCCCGGCATGGATTGCCCGGCAATGCTTTCCTGCGCTGCTAGCTTCATGGAGAGCACGGTCTGACGGTCGGCCGCGCGCACGAGGTTGGCGCTCAGGCGCACCTGCACCTGCTGGGTCTGCTGGTCCACCGCAAATTCGCGCAGCTGCGATTCGAGCAGCCATTGCGGGCGGGCGATGGCCTCGTCGGTCATGACACTGGCGAACAGGCCGGATTGCTCCACGCGATCGGCCAGGTAATGCTGCACCATGACGGGTGCCGGGCTGCTCCAGCGCACGTTGCTGTAGAAGGTCTGGTGCTGCGGCCCGTCGAACACGGCGATGCGCGCGCTGTCCAGCCCCGGGCCGGCCTTGGGCTCATACAGTTTCACGCTGGCGCGGCTGTGGCACGCCACCGCAGGCGCGGCGTCGCTGCTGATGCGGTAAAGCTCCGGCGCGGATTTGCCACTACCGCACGCGGTGAGCAGAAGGAGTGCGGCGATCAGGGTCTGTTTCATGGGGCGGGGATTCCTTGTTCCTCGGGTGGGAAGATGAGCGACGAGGGATCATCCTCGATGCGGTCAGTCACCGAGCTGATGTCGCGCGAGGCGCGGCGCAGATTGCTCATGGTGCCGTTCAGGTTCTCGGTGGATTCGACGATGTCGCCCTTGGTGTCGCGCAGCACGCCGCGCATGTCGGCGCTCATCAGCGAGAGGTTATCCAGCGTGGCGTTGAACTTCTCGATGTTCTCGTCGCTCGAGATCTTGGCCAGCTGGTCGGCAAAATGGCTGAGTTTCTCGGTGATCTGCGGCAGTTGGTTCATCAGGGTAGTGATGCTGCTCTCGGTGGAGGGAATGATCGGCGCGCGCACGTCGGGCTGCGCATCGACCAGATCCTGCGCATCCGTACGGCTGCCGGAAAGCTCAATGAAAATAGCCCCCGTGATGCCCTGCAATTTCAGGCCCGCCACGGTGCCCACCTTCACCGGCGTGCTATCGTTGATGGCCACATCCACCCGAATGTAACGTGGGTCTTTCTTGTCGATGGTGATGGCGCTCACCTGCCCCACCGTTACCCCACGGTATTTCACCGGGCTGCCCTGGCTAAGGCCGCTGACCGACTCCTCGAAATAGATGCGGTAGGGCTGGACGTCGCCCAGCCCATCGCTGGCGATCCACATGGCGAAGGCGGCCAGCGCCACGGCCAGCAGCACGGCGAAGACGCCCACGCGCAGGTAATGCTGTTCGGTTTCCATGCGGTCACTCCTTCTGTCGCGCGGTGCTGGCCGCCATGGCTGCCCGCGCCCGGGGCCCATGGAAATATTCCTGGATCCACGGATGTTTGTTTTCCATCAGATTCGGCAAACTGTCTACGATGACCTTGCGGTCCACCAGCACGGCCACGCGGTGGCAAATGCCCACCAGCGAATCCAGGTCGTGCGTCACCATCACTACGGTCACGCCGAGGGTTTCGTTCAGCGTGCGAATGAGCGTATCGAACGCGTCGGCGGTGAGTGGGTCCAATCCCGCGGTCGGCTCATCAAGGAACAGGATGGCAGGGTCCAGCGCCAGTGCACGCGCCAATGCGGCGCGCTTGATCATGCCGCCGGAAAGCTCGGCGGGCATTTTCTGCGCCACTTCGGGTTTCATTTCCACCAGCGCCAGTTTCATCAGCGCCAGTTGCTGTTGCACGTCGTCGGGCAGGTCGGTGTATTCGCGCATGGGCAGGGTGATGTTGCGCTCCACATTCAGCGACGAGAACAGCGCGCCCTGCTGGAACAGCACGCCGAACAGGCTGGCGCGGTCGCGCGGGGTAAGGCTGGCCAGCGGCTTGCCCTGCACCAGAATTTCGCCTGCGTTGGGCGTGTGCAGGCCCAGCATGGTCTTCAGCAGCACGGATTTACCAGCACCCGAGCCACCAACGATGCCGATGATCTCGCCGCGCTTGATGTCCAGCGTCACATCGTCATGCACGCGCTGCTCGCCGAAGCGGTTCTCGATATGCTGCACGCGCAGGATGATGTCGTCGCGCGGCGTGCTCATAGCCCCACCTGCTCGAAGAAGATGGAGAAGAACGCATCCAGAACCAGCACGAGGAAGATGGATTTGACCACCGCGGCCGTCGTTTCATAACCAATGCTTTCCGCCGAGCCGCTGACGCGCAGGCCGTGCATGCAGCCGACCACGCCAATGAAGAACGCGAAGACCGGGGCCTTGATCATACCGGCGAAAAGGTCGCTGAGCGACACCGCCGCGTGGATGCGGTCCAGGTATTGCTCCAGCGAAATGCCGATCAGCGAATGGATAATGATGTAGCCGCCGAACATGCCCATCAGGTCGGCATAGAAGGTGAGCAACGGCAGCGCGATGACGATGGCAAGAATGCGCGGCGTGACCAGCATGGCGAACGGTTCCAGCCCCATGACCTGCAGCGCATCCACCTCCTCGCGCGCTTTCATCACGCCGATCTCGGCGGTGAACGCACTGCCGGAGCGCCCCGCCACCATGATGGCGGTGAGCAGCACGCCCATTTCGCGCAGGATGGACAGCGCCACGAGGTTCACCGTGAACTGCTCGCCGCCATAAGGGCGCAGCTGCGCAATGCCCTGATAGGCCAGCACGATGCTGATGAGGAACGCCATGAGCCCGATGATGGGCAGCGCGCTGACGCCGATGGCATAGATATGCTGGCAGACCGCGCCATAGCGAATGCCACCGGGCTGCGTGGCGCTACGGCTAAGCAGCACCAGCGCCTTGCCGGTGAAGGTGAGAATATCGCGTGCGTCCACGCGGCGGGCATCCACCCAGCGGCCAATGCTTACCAGTGCGGCACGCAGATCGCGGCGCGGCGACGGCTCTGGTTTGGGCTGCGGCAGTTCGAGGCTGGCGAGGTGCTGCAGCAAAGTCTCATGCGCCGCATCGCCGAATTCCATGGGAATATCGCGCAGCCAGCGCAGCAGGAACAGCGCCCCGGCCGTGTCGAGTGCGGTGAGTTCGCGCAGGTCGGCGCTGGCCAGCTGCACCTGCTTCTTCTGCAGTTGCTGAAGCTGCTGCCGCGCCTGCGCCAGTTGGTGAATGTCGAGCCGGCCCGCCATGCGCAACCGGTGGTCGGCTTCATCGAAGGTGATCTGAAGGGCGTGCGTTGCGGGGGCCATGGCATGGTTGTGGCATATCGCGCGGCAGAAAGCCAACCGCGCACACACCGTTATGCCATGTTGGGCTCACGCACCAGCGCGTCGAGCTTTTGCTGCAACTCATCGGGGTTGAAGGGCTTGGGCACGTAATCGTCCATGCCTGCATTCAGGCAGCGCTCGCGATCACCCAGCAGGGCGTGCGCCGTCATGCCGATGATGGGCGTGGGGGGCGCACCGCGTGCTTTTTCCGCTTCACGGATCTTGGCCGTTGCTTCAAAGCCGCTCATGCCCGGCATCTGCACATCCATCAGGATGGCGATGTAGCGCGCCCCCTGCGCGGCCATGTCGATGGCCTGCTGGCCACTGGCGGCATGGTCCACCGCGTAGCCGAAATCTTCCAGGTAGGTGCGCGCCACCAGCACGTTCGGCGGATGGTCTTCGACCAGCAGCAGGCGCGGCAGGTTCGCGCTGGCGGGGGCGGCAGGCTTTTGCGCGGCGTCTTCCGCCGTGGCGGTGGCGGGCGCCACCACCGGCAAGGTGAGCGTCACCTCAAAAATGGAGCCTTTGCCAATTTCGCTGCTCACCTGAATGCTGCCGCCCATGGCTTCCACCAGCGTTTTGCTGATGGCAAGGCCAAGGCCCGTGCCACCATAGCGGCGGTTAATGGAAGAGTCGGCCTGCACGAATTTGTCGAACACGCTATCGAGTTTTTCCGGGGCGATCCCAATGCCCGTATCCATCACCCGCAGCGTGATCGTTTCACTGGATGCATCGGCTGCGGGGGCGCATTGCACCAGAAGGGTCACGCCCCCTTCCTGCGTGAACTTGATGGCGTTGCTGCACAGATTGACCAGCACCTGACGCAACCGCGCGGGGTCGCCAAGGAAATGGCGCGTATGAATGCATGCGCATTCCAGCTGCAGGCTGAGGTTGAGTTTTTTCTCCTGCGCGCGCACGTTCAGCATGGAGATAACTTCTTCGCTCAGCTTCACCATCGAGAACGGCGTGCGCTCCAACTCCAGGTTGCTGGATTCGATCTTGGAGATGTCGAGCAGGTCGTTGATGAGATCGAGCAACGAATTCGCGCTGCTGCGCAGGGTGCTGATGAATTCACGCTGCCGGTCGGTGAGCGGCTCGCTCTTCATGAGGATGTTCGCAAGCCCGATCACCGCGTTCATCGGCGTGCGGATCTCGTGGCTCATGTTCGCGAGGAATTCATCTTTCCGGCGGTCGGCCACTTTCAACGCCTCGGCGGATCTACGGGCCTCCTCCAGCAGGCGCGCGTTCTCTTCCGAACGCTGGGCGAGCTGGTCGCGCTGGCGGTAGAGCAGCAATTGCTGGCGGTACAGCGAGAAGAATACATCCGCCTTGCTGCGCAGGATATCCGGCTCGATCGGCTTGGAAAGAAAATCCACCGCGCCTGCTTCGTAACTCTGGAAGCGACGCTGGCGGTTATCGCCGCTGGCGGTGAGGAAAATGATCGGCACGCGCTGCGTGCGCGTGGTCGAGCGCATCAGTTCTGCCAGCTCAAACCCATCCATGCCGGGCATCTGCACGTCCAGCAATGCAAGGGCCACTTCGTGTTTCAGCAGCAGCTCCAGCGCTTCGGGACCCGAGCGCGCCTTGAGCAGGATCAGCCCATCGCGGCGCAGCAATGCCTCCAGCGAGAGCAGGTTCTCCTCGAGGTCATCGACCAGCAGGAAATAAACGGGATCGGTTACTTCGCGTAGCATGCGGCCTCATGTTTCAGGAATTCTCCGATAGCCGGCAATGCCAGCACCTGTGCCTGCGGGCAGGCTTCGTGCGCGGCGCGCGGCATCTCCTGGGCGTAGGCCGTTTTCGCATCCTGCACGAGGGCGGTGCCACCGGCGGCGCACACCGCGTGCAGGCCACGCGCGCCATCATCGTTCGCGCCGGTCAGCACAATGCCAGTCAGCGCGTCGCCATAGGCATCGGCAGCGGTTTCGAACAGCACGTCGATGGACGGGCGCGAGTAGCGCACCGGGTCTTCGTTGGAGAGCGAAAGGCTACCTTGCTGCTCGACCAGCAGGTGGTAATCCGGCGGGGCGATATAGACCGTGCCCGGCTCCAGCACTTGCTTGTCGTGGGCTTCCACCACCTTCAGGGCGCATTTGCGCTGCAGCAATTCCACCAGCAGGCTGTCGCGCTGGGGCGGCATGTGCACCACCACGATAATGGGGCAGGCATAGCCTTCCGGCAGCGCAGGCAGGATGGTGGAGAGCGCCTCAAGCGCCCCGGCGGATGCGCCGATCACGATCGCATGGTTGGGACGGCTCATCGGCTGCTCCGTAGCTGGTAGATGCGCTCTTCGCGCACAAAATCGTCGAACGCATCGCTGTGCGAAGAGAAACGCAGGCTTTCTTTTGAGCCAAGCCCGAGGAAGCCTTTGCGGGCGAGCGAATCAAGGAACAGGCCGAAGGCGCGGTCCTGCAGCGGCCGATCAAAATAGATCAGCACGTTGCGGCACGAGATGAGGTGCATCTCTGCGAACACGGCATCGGTCACCAGGCTGTGGTCGGAGAACACCACGCGCTTGCGCAGCGTTTTATCGAACGTGGCCGCGCCATAGGCGGCGGTGTAATAATCGGAGAACGAGGCGGTCGCCCCGCTGCGCTGGTAATTCTCAGTGAAAAGCTGCATGCGGTCCAGCGCGTAAACACCGGCCTCGGCGCGCTGCAACGCCTCGGGGTTGATGTCGGTGGCATAAATGATGCTGCGCTCCTCTAACCCCTCTTCGCGCAGCATGATGGCGAAGGAATAGACCTCCTCGCCGCTGCTGCAGCCGGCGATCCAGAATTTGAGCGACGGATAGGTGCGCAAATGCGGGAAGACCTGTTCGCGAATGGCCTTGAAATAGGTGGGGTCGCGGAACATCTCGCTCACCTGCACGGTGAGGTAGCCCAGCAACTGCGGCAGCATGCTGGCATCGCGCAGCACCATGTCCTGCATCTGCGAGAAGCTTTCGCAGGCGAAATGCTCTTTGGCCTGTTTCATGCGCCGCTTGATGGACGCCATGGAATACCCACGGAAATCGTAGTGGTATTGCTGGAATAACGCTTCCAGCAATAACCGCAATTCGATGTCGTCGGTTTTTTGCATGGCGGTTCCTAGCGCGGCATCCACACCCGCACGAGCGAGAGCAGTTTTTCGACATCCAGCGGTTTGGCCATGTAATCATTGGCCCCGGCATCAAGGCAGCGTTCCTGATCGTCGCGCATGGCTTTGGCCGTCAGCATGATGATGGGTAGTTTGCGGAAGGCCTGCTCTTTGCGAATGAGACGTGTGGCGGTCAAGCCATCCATCTCGGGCATCATCACGTCCATCAGCACCAGATCGACCGCTTTATCGGGCGAGGCCAATGATGCATGCAAATGGTCCACCGCTTCGCGGCCATTGCGGGCGATCTCCACCGTGACGCCGTGCGGTTCCAGAATGCTGGTGAGCGCATAGATGTTGCGGATATCGTCTTCCACCACCAGCACGCGCCGGTTCTCGAGCGCCGCGTCGCGGCTGCGCACGCTCTCGATCATTTTCTGCTGTTCGGCCGGCAGTTCGGCAATGACCTGATGCAGGAACAGCGTGACTTCGTCCAGCAACCGCTCGGGCGATTTCGCACCCTTGATGATGATGGATTTCGAATAGCGGCGCAGCTTCTGCTCGTCTTCTGCCGACAGGTCGCGGCCGGTATACACGATCACCGGCGGGAAGGCATAGTTCTCCTCACGGCTCAGGGTTTCCAGCAATTCGTAGCCCGTGGTATCGGGCAGGCTCAGGTCCAGTACCATGCAATCGAAGGTGGTTTCCTTGAGTTGCGCAAGGCATTCCGCTGCCGTGCCGACCGACACGGTCTTCACGTCCTGCGTGCCCAGCAGCTTCTCTACGCTGTCGCGCTGCACGGCATCGTCCTCGACGATCAGCACGCGCCGCATGCGCTGCGAGAGTTTGGTTTCCATTTGCTGCAACGCCTGCGCCAGCTCGTCGCGTTTCACCGGTTTCAGCATGTAGCCGACCGCGCCCATGGAAAGGGCCATCTGCGCATAGTCCTCGCCCGACACCACATGGATGGGGATGTGGCGCGTGCGCGCATCGCGCTTAAGGCGGTCCAGCACGGAAAGACCGGAATGGTCCGGCAGGCCAATATCCAGCACGATGGCGTTCGGCAGGTATTGCCGCGCGATCGTCATGGCCTCCTCGGCGGTGCTGGCGAGCAGGCACTGGAAGCCCAGCTCGTGGGCCAGGTCCAGCAGCACGTTGGCGAAGGACGCATCATCCTCGACCACGAGGATCACCCGCTGGTCGCCCGCCAGCTTTGTGCGGTCATCTTCCACGCGCGGGGTGGTGAGCGGTTTCTTTTGCGGTTTCGGTGTTGGGGGCACCACCTGCTTCACGGGTGCGCCCGCTGCCGCCGCATGCGGGCCGGTGTAATGGATGGGCAGGTGCAGGGTGAAGCAGCTGCCTTTGCCCGGCGTGCTATCAAGCGTGATCTTACCACCCAGCAGCCGCGCCAGCTCGCGCGAAATGGAAAGCCCAAGGCCGGTGCCGCCATATTTGCGGCTGATGGTGCCATCGGCCTGGCGGAAGGCTTCGAACACGGTGTTCTGCTGTTCGGGCGCAATGCCAATGCCTGTGTCGCGCACGTCGAAATGCACCCAGCCTTCGGTGCAATGCACATCCAGCGTGATACTGCCGGCCTCGGTGAATTTCAGCGCGTTCGAGAGCAAATTCTTCAGCACCTGCTCCATGCGCTGGCGGTCGGTGGCGATATGTTCCGGGCAGCCTTCGGCCACCTTGATCTTCAGGGCGAGCCCCTTCTCCTTCGCCAGCGGCTCGAACAGGTTGCCGATCTCGCGGCAGGCGCGATGAATATTGTGCGGCTCGACATGCACATCCATGTGGCCCGCTTCGATCTTCGAAAGGTCGAGGATATCGTTGATCAGCACCAGCAAATCATTGCCCGCCGACTGGATGGTCTGGGCGAATTTCACCTGCTCGTCGCTGAGGTTGCCCTGCGGGTTGTCGGCCAGCAGTTTCGCAAGGATCAGCGACGAATTCAGCGGCGTGCGCAGCTCATGACTCATGTTGGCCAGGAAGTCGGATTTGTACTGGCTGGCCTGCTCCAGCTCCTGCGCCTTAGCTTCGACCGAGTCACGTGCCAGCGCCAGATCGTCGCGCTGCACCTGCAGCATTTGGGTGTGTTCTTCCAGCTGGGCGTTGGTCTGTTCCAGCTCGGCCTGTTGCTGCTCCAGCCGCAGCTGCGATTCTTTCAGCGCGTTGGACTGCTCTTCCAGCTCCTCGTTGGACACGCGAAGCTCCTCGCTTTGCGCCTGCAGCTCCTGCGATTGGCGTTGCGTTTCCTCGAGCAGGTTCTGCAGCTCGGCCCGGTACACGGCCGAGCGCACAGCGGTCGCGATGGTTTCGGCCACTTCCTGCATCAGCTTCATGATGGATGGGTGCGGCGCATGCAGGAACCCAAGCTCGACGATGCTGTTGACGTGCCCGTCCACCAGCGATGGAACGATCAGCACATGCTGCGGGGTGGTGCGGCCCAACGCCGAGCCGACCTGAAGGTAATCCACCGGTATGTCGCGGATCATGACCGGCTCTTTGCCGGTCGCCGCCTGACCCAGCAGCCCGTCGCCCATGGTGAAATGGGCAGGCACGGTGTTCTCGGCCGGCACCCCTGCCATGGCGATGCGTTTGAAGGTCGCGCCGTCGCGCACATACATGGCGCTGGCATGCGCCTTCAGGTAGTCGCCAAAGAAGGCCAGCACATCGCGGCCCAACTGGTCGGTGGATTTTTCGCCCACCATGGTCGCGGCCAATCGGGCCGAGCCCTGCTCAAGCCATGCCTGTGTTTCACGCAGGCGGTTCGAACGGTGCAGCATGCGGGCGATCAGCAGCGCCAGCAGGATGCCCACCATGGAGCTGAGGATGCTGGCCAGCACGGCAATGCGATAACTTTCGGCGGTTTGCTGCAGGCGTTGCTGGCGAAGCCGGCGCTCTTCGCCCTGCATTTCGCCGACCTGCCGCCGCAGGCTATCCATAATGGCTTTGCCGCGGTCGGTGCGCACCATGGCAATGGCTTTCTCGAACCCATCCACGTGGCGCACCCGCACCGTTTCTTCCATCTCGCTGATCTTTGCAGCGAGCACCGGGCGCATCGCCTCCAGCCGGCGCTGCTGAAGCGGGTTATCCTGCGTCAGTTCCACCAGCTTCTGCAACTGCGGCTCGACCTGGTTCACCCCGGCGCGGAAGGGGTCGAGGTAGGCATCTTCTTTGGTAAGCAAATAGCCACGCTGGCCGGTTTCCGCATCGCGCAGCGCGCTCAGCAAATCATCCAGCCCCGTGATCACCTCGTGCGTGTGCGCGACCGTCGCCGCATTCACGCTGAGCATGCGCGTGTTCCAATAGGTGATGGTGCCGCTGACCACGAAGAACAGCAGCACGGCCGTGAGTGCCAGCGCAGGACGCGTGGCCACCACAGGTTTCTTTGCGACGGGTGATTGATTCGGCATGGCAGTATCCGCGGCAGCGCACCCTGTTTCCCCCGGCAGGGCGCGGCAGCCGTTCTAAGCGATCATCCAGAAACGGTGGGTAAGGGAAACCCACAACCGCACCTAGCTCAACGGTTGGGCATAAATTTTCCATAAGGAAGCGTCAAAAGGGCTGGAATTCAGCGATCCGGCTACTCGCTGAGGTTTTCCTGCGTCACCCGGTTACGCCCGGCATGCTTGGAACGGTACAGCGCCGTATCGGCGCGCTTAATGAGGTTGGTGGGCGTATCGTTCTGCTGCGAGCGGAAGGCGGCCACCCCGGCGGATACGGAAATCACCCCATAATGCTCGCCGGTGGTGCGGTTCTTGAACTCGCGGCCCGCCAGCAATTTGCGGATGGATTCCGCCACGATCATGCCGCCGCCAAGCGGCGTACGCGGCAGGATGATGGCGAATTCCTCGCCGCCATAGCGCGCCACGGTATCGATGCCCTTCACGCTGTCGGTCAGGGTGCGCGCCACGATCTTCAGCACCTCATCGCCGATCAGGTGGCCATAGGTGTCGTTGAAGCGTTTGAAATGGTCAATGTCGAGCATGATGAGCGTCAGCTCGAGATCCTTGGCAGCGGCTTCCTCGGCGCATTCCAGCAGGCGACGGTCGAACGCTTTGCGGTTGTAGCAGCCGGTGAGGAAGTCGCGCTCGGATTCGGTGGTGGCTTTCGCCAGATTCTCGCGCAGTTGGGCGATTTCGGTCTGGGCGCCCGCCAGTTGCTTGGCCACCGATTCGCTGGAGCTCATCATCACCAGCGCACCATCGACCACGGATTTGGCCATCAGCTGGATCGCCTCTTCCGACATCGGATTCTCGATCGCGTCGATCTTCTGCTGGATCTCCTGGCTGACCGTGTGCGTGGTGCCGGTGAAGGCCGCAATGCTTTGCACCATTTCCGCCAGAATGCGCCGCGCACCGCTGGCCGCATCGCGCACGGCGCGGTTCTGGGCGTTGGCGAGGTGGTCGTCATACAGGCGGTTGAGCAGCTCTTCCGTCAGCGGCATTTCCTTTGCGCTCAGCAGGTCGATCTCTTTGATCAACTCGCCCGGCTGGCCCGCCGCATAGGCAAAGAAAACCGCGTAGTTCTTGGGGGTTGGCGGCACCGAGCGCATGGCCATCAGGCGCATGGCCTCGGTCGCGTAGCGCTCCGTCATCGCAGCAGTGGCAGCATTTTGCTCAGGCGTGGTCATGCGGTATCACCTAGTTTTAATACGGGGTGGCGTCAAGCTGGGTCATGGAGCGCGTGGCTTTCACCGTTGCTTTTTTCACGTTTTGTGCGAGATTCAGCCCATGCAGCCCCCAACCGCACCGCATGAGGAAGCCAGCGCAAAACCCAAGGTGTTGCGCCGCCCTGCCCAATTCTCGCGCAAAGCGGCGCTGCCGGTCGAGCCCGCGGCCCCGCATCTGGCGGATATTCCTGTGCCAGCCATGGCGCCGCGTAGCCACGCTGCTACCCCTGCCACCCCGCACTGGCAGGAGGACGGCCGTTTCGGCATGACCATGGTGGCCGTGGTGCTGGTGGTGAATGTACTGCTATCGTTGCTACTGCCGCTGGTGAATCCGCATGTGCGGCTGGAAGCGCCCGCCACCATGCGCCTGAACAACAACGCGGCCATGCCGGCCACGCACCGCAACCCGCAGCAGGCCGTGCGCGTCTACACCGAGCCGAACCACCAGCAGGGCGATGGGTGGGACCTGAATTCCCTTGCGGAGGATTACAACGAGTTCACCACCTCGCCCAGTGACATGCCCGCGCCCATCGCGCGCGAACTGAACACGGGTGCGCGATAATGCGCGTCGCCCTGGTATGCGACGAGGCGGTCGTCGGCCGCACCTTAAGCGACCTGTTGCGCAGCCTGCGTTACGAAGTGCTGCCCACGCCTGAGCCGGGTACGCCCCAATTGCACCTGCGCAACGGACAGCTCATGCTTGTTGCACCCGATGGACAGCAGACCGCGCTGGAACAGCCCATTCGCCTGAGCCAACTGGCAACCCAGCTACGCGGTCTGCAATCGCAGGCGCGGGGCACGCCCTTGCCGCTGCAGGCCGGGTGGCGGCTCGAACCGCTGGCGCGCATGCTGCACCATGAAAGCGGCCAGCACGTACCATTGACCGAGAAAGAAGCCCTGCTGCTTGGCGCGCTGCATGCCGCGCTGCCGCGCGCCGCCGGGCGCGAGCAGTTGCTGCGCAATGTGTGGGCCTATGAGGGTGACGTGGAAACGCACACGCTGGAGACCCACATCTATCGCTTGCGTGCAAAGCTTTCCGGGCTTAATCCCGTGCCGGCCGATATTGTGACCTCGGATGGCACGTACCGTCTGGCCGTGGAGTAGATGATGCAACCCGTAATGAAGACCGCCGAAACCAGCGACGACGCCGCCGAGAAACTGGCCACGCGCGCCAACCTTGTGGGCCTGCCGCGCGACCTCGTGGCCGCGCAGCTGCAGGCGCTGGGCGTCGAGCCATTCCGCACCAAGCAGGTGTGGCAGTGGATCTACCAGAAGGGCGTGACCGATTTTGCGGCGATGACCAACATCAAGCGCGACACGCAGGAGATGCTGGCGCAGCATTTCTCCATCGCGCGGGCGGGTATTTCACGCAACGCCGTCAGTTTCGACCAGACACAGAAATGGCTGCTGAAATTCGCCGATGAGAACGAGGTGGAAACGGTCTTCATTCCCGATAGCAACCGCGGCACGTTGTGCGTCAGCTCGCAGGTAGGCTGCACCCTTTCCTGCACCTTCTGCCACACCGGCACGCAGCGGCTGGTGCGCAACCTGACCGCGGGCGAGATCATCACCCAGATGCTGGTGGCCAAAGACGGGCTGAACGAATGGGCCATGAACCTGAAGAAAGGCGAAGCCCGCAACGCCGACCAGCGCAAGGGCGACCCCGCGCCCGCCACCCGCGCCATCACCAACATCGTGTTCATGGGCATGGGCGAGCCGCTGTACAATTACGACAACGTCAACAGCGCGATCGACATCATGCTCAGCAACGAAGGCCTCGCGCTTTCGCGCCGCAAGATCACCGTTTCCACCTCGGGCGTGGTGCCGAAGATCGTGCCGCTGGCGCGCGACGCGGGCACCAACCTCGCCATTTCGCTGCACGCGGTGAGCAACGACCTGCGCAACGAGATCGTGCCCATCAACCGCAAATACCCCATCGAAGACCTGCTGGAAGCCTGCCGCGAATACCAGTCCATCGTCAATGACCGGCACATCATGTTCGAATACGTGATGCTGGACGGCGTGAACGACAGCATCGCCGACGCCAAGGAAATGGTGCGGCTGCTGAAGGGCATTCGCAGCAAGGTGAACCTCATCCCGTTCAACCCGTGGCCGGGTGCGCCCTACAAATGCAGCAGCAACAACCGCATCCACGCCTTCGGGCGCGAGCTGATCGCAGCGGGCATCGCCTCGCCCATCCGCAAAACGCGCGGCGAGGATATCATGGCGGCCTGCGGCCAGCTGAAATCGCTCAGCGAGCTGAAAAAGGGCCAGAAGGTAAAGTTGAAGCCCTAGGCCTTACGGGCGATCAATGCCCGCGTAGCGGTCCAGCACTTCCGGCGGAATGGGCGGCAGCTCCAGCGGTGCGGCGGCCTCTTCTTCGGCCAGCGTGAACATCTGCCGCAGCAATTGCACCGAAGCCTCACGCAGCTGCTGGAAATAGGCCAGCGTGCCCTCGGGGTTGGCGGCCGCGCTCGCATAGGCGAACTGGGCTTCTTTCAGCGCCGCCAGTTGCTTTGGGCTGACCAGCGGCACATGCGGCGAACGGGTACGTTCCATAGGATCCTCCGTGATGGGTGTGT
>QFOX01000018.1 GCA_003241645.1 Azospirillum brasilense
GGTTGGCGTTTGCCCGCCAGTTGCCCTACCGTAAACACGAGGGTTTTCAAACCGCCGATTTTTCGCTTCCGTTCGCGGTTACACGCGGATTAACCACCAGAAATGGTGGAATGGTGGAGATGACAGGAATCGAACCTGCGACATTCTGCTTGCAAAGCAGACGCTCTACCAACTGAGCTACATCCCCACGGCCTTAGTGCTTAAGGTGGAGGCGGGAATAATGCAATCGCGCGGTGGCGTCAAGCACTCTTGGAAGTTTTTTCTGCGGCCAGCAAAATCGCCAATAACCACCCGGCCACCAGCCAAAAGGGCGCGGCCGACCAGGACACGAACTGGCTGGGCGTGACGCTGGCCGGGAACAGGCGCAGCGCCATGGTGATGAGCAGGCCGGTGGCCAGCGCATTGCGCCACCAGAAGCGCCGGGTGCGCCACGCCATGGCAAGCCAGCTGGCGATGGTCGCAAGGTACAGCCCCAGTGCGATCAGTCCGCCTTCCACGGCCCATTCCGCATAGATGTTGTGCGGGTGCATGGGGCAGCGATAGGTGAGCGATTCTTCGTCGGTCGGGCCGTAGGTGGGCTTGCGGCATTCCGGCTGGAATTGCTTGCTGCCCACACCGATCAGCGGGTGGTTGGCCGTGATCTGTGCCGAGGCCTTCCACATGCGGCCATAGACCGTGTCCCAGAAATTGCTGATGCCGTGCGAGGTTTCGCCGACCTGACGCTGCTTAAGGGTGGGGTTGTGCTGCATCATCGCGACGCCGGCCAGCACGCCCACGGCAGCCATCAGCGCCAGGGGCAGGCGGGCGCGTGGCAGCAGCAGGAAGCTTGCCGTCCAGCCCATCAGCATCAGCAAAAGCGCCATGCGCTCGCCGCTCACCAGCACCGCCACCGACGCGATGGCGGCCAGCGCCATGCCCGCCATGCGCCACCGCCGGGCGGGGTGGCCAAGCAGCACCAGCGCGGCAGGGAACATCAGCCAGAGGATGGTAATGCCCACCCGCGGTGCCGAGAACGGCCCGGTCATGCGCAGGCTGTTATTGTTCAGCGTGGGCAGGCGACCGGTAATGTCCACGCCCATGAAATACTGATACAACGTATCAAGGCCGAGAAAGGCGACCGCCGCGAGCAGGCTGATGCGTAGCCGCTGCTGCGTGCGCGCATCGGGCAGCACCCAAAAAGCCAGCGCCGCGCCAAAGAGCGGGTAGCGCACCCACACGGCCGCGCGCGCGATCTCGCCCATGCCGGGCAGCAGCAGGTGGCGCAGGGTGAAATAGGCCCATAAGGCCAGCAGCAGCTGCACCCAGCGCGCCCGCAGCCATGCCCAATCGCGGGCGATGGCGCTGCGGCCAAGGAACAGCACGGCGATCAGGCTGGCGGCAATGTCGCCGGGGGCGGGCCCGGCGATCAGCAGGGCGGGCATGAGGATGGTCAGCCAGCGCGCGGTTGCATCCAGCGGGGTCAACAGGGCGGTGAGGCGCATCGCGGGCTCCTAGAAATCAATGCAGCGGCCGTTCTTTTCCCAGTCGCCGAAACGGGTGGGATCCGGCGTATCCTTGGGGGCTTCCGGCGCCGCGGTGGCGGGCTTTTCCGAAGGTTTTTGCGGCGCGGGCGTGGCTGTCTGCGGGGTGTCGTCCATGGGCGGGTGCATACACAGCTTTGCGCGCCCGCGCAAGCATGGCGCTTGCAATGGGCGCGTAAGGCTGGCACGAAGCCCGCATGCAGACACAACCCAACCATCCCCGGGCCATGGCCCTCACCGCGCTGTCGCAGGTGCTTGATGGCCACCGCACGCTCGATGAAGCGCTCAATCCCGCCACGCTCGATGCGCAGGCCTATGCGCAGGTGCGCGGGCTGTGCATGGCAACGCTGCGGCATCTCGGCCAGATCGATGCGGTGCTGAAGCCGTACCTGCAAACGCCATTGCCGCCCAAGCGCCAACTGGCCCGCCATGCATTGCGGCTGGGTGCTGCCGACCTGCTGGTGCAGGGCAATGCCGCGCATGCGGTGGTGCATGAAATGGTGGATGCCGTGAAGCACAGCAAAGATGGGGCGCTCGCCGGGCTGGTCAATGCCGTGCTCAAAAAACTCGCCGCCGATATGCCGGATCTGCCGGATTGCCGGTTCAACCTGCCCGGCTGGCTGGAACAACGCTGGAAGGCGCAATACGGCAAGGCAGTAAGCGACGCCATCTGCCGCGTGGCTGCGCAGCGCCCGCCGTTGGACCTGAACAGCGAAGCGCCCGTTGCCGATGCGGTGCAGTTGGAGAAAACGATCTGGCGGTTGCCCGCAGGGCATGCGCCCGTGCCCACGCTGGAAGGCTACGCCGAAGGTACGTTCTTTGTGCAGGATGTTGCCGCCAGCTACCCGGTGCAACTGCTGGGCGATGTGGCGGGCAAAGCCGTGCTGGATATTGGTGCCGCGCCCGGCGGCAAGACCGCGCAACTGGCACGCGCCGGGGCGCAGGTCACCGCGCTGGATAAATCCGCCCGCCGCATGGAACGCCTGCAGGCGAACATGCAGCGTTTGCAGCTGACGGTGGAAAGTGTGGTGGCGGATGCGATGGAATATGCGCCCGCCGCCCCGTTCGATGTGGTGGTGCTGGATGCGCCCTGTTCCGCCACCGGCACGTGGCGCCGCCACCCGGAAGTGGTGCACACGGTGAGCTTCAATGACATTGCCGAACTGGCACAGCAGCAGCGCGACCTGCTAATGCGTGCGTGGGGCTGGGTGAAGCCCGGCGGCGTGCTGCTCTATTGCGTATGTTCGCTGGAGCGCGAGGAAGGCGAAGACCAGCAGGAATGGTTCGCCGCACAGATGCCCGATGCCATTGCACTCAAGCAAGTGCGCACCACCCCGGCGCAAATGGAAGCGCAGGGTGGCATGGATGGGTTCTTTGCCATGACATGGCAGAAAAAATAGGCTAACGAACCATCCATGACCCACCCCATTTACATTGCGCCATCCATTCTTTCGGCTGATTTCGCCCGCCTTGGCGACGAGGTGCGCGCCGCTGACGAAGCCGGCGCGGATTTCATTCATGTGGACGTGATGGACGGGCATTTCGTGCCGAACCTCACCATCGGGCCGGATGTGGTGAAAGCCCTTCGCCCGCACACGCAAAAACCGCTGGATGTGCATTTGATGGTGGAAAAGCCCGATGCGCTGATCCCGCTGTTCGCCGCCGCTGGGGCCGACATCATTACCGTGCATGCCGAGTCCGGCCCGCATTTGGACCGTTCGTTGCAGCTGGTGAAATCGCACGGCAAAAAAGCCGGGGCCACCATTTGCCCGGCCACGCATGAATCGGCGCTGGAATACGTGATGGATACGGTGGATCTAATTTTGCTGATGACGGTGAACCCCGGCTTCGGCGGACAGAAATTCATCCACAGCCAGTTGCGCAAGATCGAGGCGGTGCGCCGCATGATCGAGAAGACGGGTCGCGCGATTTACTTGCAGGTGGACGGGGGCATTAACCCCGCCACGGCACGCGATGTGGTCGCCGCCGGGGCGGATGTGCTGGTGGCGGGCAGTGCCGTGTTCACCGGCAACGCGGCGGATTATAAAATCAATATTGAGGCAATACGTGGCGCGTAACCCACGTCATTGCGAGGAGGGCGATGCCCGACGCGGCAATCCAGCTGGATTGCTTCGCTGCGCTCGCAATGACCGATGAATCCTATTCTCCAACGCATTCACGCCGACCACACCAGCGCGCTGGATGGGTTCCTCATGCAGTGCGGCCCGCAGATCGAGCAGGTGGCAAGCCTGTGCGCAAAGGCGCTGGCAGCGGGCCACAAGCTCATGTTCTGTGGCAATGGCGGCAGCGCGTGCGATGCCATGCACATCGCGGGCGAATTCGTCGGCCGTTTCGTGGATGACCGGCGGGCGCTGCCCGCACTCGCGCTCAGTGCCGATACGGGCATTCTCACCGCCATCGCGAATGACTACGCCTATGACTATATTTTCGCCCGTCAGGTCGAAGGGCTAGGGCAGGCGGGCGACGTGCTGCTCGGGCTTTCCACCTCGGGCAAAAGCCCCAACGTGCTGCGCGCGTTCGAGGCGGCACGGCAGAAATCCATCACCACGGTGCTGTTCACCGGAGCCAAAGCGGAAGGGCTCCCCCCCAGTGCCGAGCACACGTTAGTGGTGCCTTCGCGCATCACTGCGCATGTTCAGGAAGCGCACATGGTGGCGCTGCACGGGCTGGCCAGCCTCATTGAAGCTGAGCTTTTCAGCGCCTGAGCGCGTTTTAACTAAAAATTTAGGGTTGTTTGCTAATGTCAAAAATGGTGGCGGTGTGCTGCCGGATTACGTTAGAATGCAGCCAACGCTGGAGTCCGCCTCGCATGATCGCAGAAACCAAACTTGCCGAAATGCTGTGCACGCGCTTGTGTCATGACCTGACCGGGCCGATCGGTGCGGTGAATAACGGCGCCGAATTCCTCGATGACGAGGGCTTCGACATGCAGAACGATGCGGTGCAGCTGATCGTCAGCAGCGCGCACGAAGCGGTCAACCGCCTCATGTTCTACCGCCAGGCCTATGGCCGGGTCAGCGATTCGGGCGAGGCGAGCCTTGAAGAGAAAAAGAAACTCGCGAAGGATTTCTTCTCGAACACCAAGATCACGCTGGACTGGCCCGATACGCATACCGATGCGTGCGGCATCAGCATCAGCCAGAAAATGTCGCGCCTCATCCTCAACATGCTGCTGCTCTGCTCGGCCACGCTCATCCGTGGCGGCACGGTGTCGGTGCGCATCACGCGCAATGAACTGGGCGACAAGCAGGTGTCCGTGCGCGGGGTGGGGGAGACCATCAAGACCGACCCGGACATGCTCACCATCCTGAAAGGACAGGGCGACGACGCCCAGCTTTCGCCGAAAACAGCGCAGGCCTTCCTTGCGCTGAAGATCGCCGAAGAAGTGGGTGCGCAGCTGGCGATCGACGCGGCAGGCGACCATTTCGACATGGTGGCCACCCAGCGCCAGATGCTGCTGGCCAGCGCTGCCGGCTAGGGCGGCGCGCCACCTTCACGCCACCGCTTGGCAAAATCATCATCTAACCGTGGGCAACCCAACGGTCGGCTTTGCATTTTCTATGGCTTATGCCATAGGGTGGCCGCATGGATGACCTGACGGCCGAATTCATTAACGAAACGTCCGAATCGCTGGCGACGCTGGAGCAGACGCTGGCGGGTCACGCACGCCGCCCGATGGGGCGCGACGGCTGGGAAATGGCCTATCGGCTGATGCATACCATCAAGGGCACCTGCGGCTTTTTGCGGCTGGTGCGCATGGAGGCGGTGGCCAGTGCCTCGCAGGATATTCTGGCGAGCCTTCGCGATGGCAGCCTGACGCCGACCGACGGCGAGCTGCGCGCGCTGCGCGCCGCGCTCGCCCAGATCCGCTACATGATGGATTACCTCGGCGAGCATGGGCGCGAACCCGAACAGGACGCGGCCCTTCCGCCGGAGGAGCCCGCCGCCCCCGTGGATGAACCGGCGCCCAGCCCCTTGCGCGTGGCGTTGCAGGAATCCTCAACCGACAACTTCCTGCTGCCGCCAGTGCCGCCGCCGGCCCAGCCCGTGGCCGTGTCGCCGCAGCTCGAAGGCCCACCCGCGCTGGAGCGCGTGAGCTACAGCACCCTTGCCAGCCTGATGCTGGCGCGCAACCAGGTCAAACGCGAATCGGCCACGCACCCGGCGCTGCGCAGCACCCAGAAACTGCTGGATGGGCTGGTGGCCGACCTGAAAGAAAAACTACTGCCGCGCACTGCCCCCGCCACGGCCTATCCGCGCCCGGCGAAAGTGCTGCTGGTCGAATCGCACGGCATGCGCTTTGCGCTGCCGCAATCCATCATTCGTGAAGTGGCGCGCATCGGCACGGCGCAGCGCCATGCGCAGCTGGATGAGGGCGCCATGATCTCGCTGCGCGGGGCATGGCTGCCGCGCGTGTCGCTGGCGCAGCGCCTCGGCCAGTCCGGCAGCGCCAACGAAGCCTACGCACTGGTGCTGGAGCTGCAGCAGGAACGGCTGGTGCTTTGCGTGGAGCAGGTGGGTGAGCTGGAAGAGCTGATGCTGCAGCCGCTGCCAAAATTGCTGCGCTCCAGCATGATCTACGAAGCCGCCGCCATTCTGGGCGATGGCTCGCCCTGCCTGATCCTCAACTGCACGGCGCTGCTGTCGCAGAAGCTGAGCTTCCCCACCATGAAGGCCAAGCAAAAGGCCATGCAGCAGCCCGAACCGGAAGAGGCAGCGCCCGTTGCCGAGGCCGCACCGGCACCTGCCCCGATTGCGCAACCCGAGATGGCGACCACGCCTGCCGCGGCGGCGCCGGTCGCGTCGCGGTATGTGCCGCTGCTGATGTTTGGTGACGGCACCTCCACGCCGAAGGCGATCCCGCTCACCGCGGTGGGCCGTGTGGAACAGCTGGCCGCGAAGGACGTGACGCGCGATGCCGAAGGCTACGCCATTCGTTGCCGCGGCGAGTTGCTGCGCCCGCACGTGCTGCCGGGCAGCGCCATGCCGGTGCAGGGCGACCTGCACCTCATCACCCTGCTGGATGCCCCGCATATCGGCATTGTGGCGCACCGGGTGGGCAGCATTTTCGATGCGGAGATCCGCCTGCCGCAAACCATCTCCACCCAGCCGGTGCTCATGCGCGCCGAGCTGAACGGTGCGCTGACCGACATTATCAACGCCGCGGCCTATGCGCCGCGCCCGGCGCAGGAGGCGGCCCATGGCTAAACCCGCGCCGTCGTTGCTTGGTACGCTGCCGCATGTGCTGTTCCGCCTTGGGCGGCAGGCTTTCGCGCTGCCGCTTTCGCAGGTGAAAGATGTGGCGCGCGGCCCTGAAATTACGCAGGTGCCGAATGCCATGGCGGCGGTGCGCGGCATGACCGTGCTGCGCGAACAACTGGCCCCCGTGCTGGACATGCGCGCGCGCTTCGGCCTGCCTGCGGCCAGCAACCCGCAGCAATGCACCGCGCTGGCGGTGGACCATGAAGGCGAGCGGGTGGTGCTGCTGGTGGACCGTGTGGAAGATGTGCTGATGCTGCCACCGACCCTGCCGGGCGTGCAGGCGCGTGACCCGCTCTGGCAAGGGGTGGTGAGCGGTGTGGTGCAGCGCGAGCATGACACGATTCTGGTGCTGGACGTTGCCGCCGTGCTGGACGGCGCGCTCGACGCATGAAAAAAGCCCACCCGGTGAGGGGTGGGCTTTGATTCTTCCGTAAGAAACAGTTTAGGCTTCTGCCGCGACCTTCTTACGCTTGGCTTCCTTTGGCAGGGCGGCCTCCGCCGATGCCGGCTCGGGGTCCTTCAGCACGTAGCCACGGCCCCACACGGTTTCGATGTAGTTCTCGCCGCCCGATGCGTCCTGCAGTTTTTTGCGCAGTTTGCACACGAACACGTCGATGATCTTCAGCTCCGGCTCGTCGATGCCACCATAGAGGTGGTTCAGGAACATCTCCTTCGTCAGGGTCGAACCCTTCCGCAGCGAGAGCAGTTCCATGATGCCGTATTCCTTGCTGGTCAGGTGCAGGGCTTTGCTGTCCACCTCGACCGAGCGGGTATCCAGGTTTACCACCAGCTTGCCGGTGCGGATGACCGATTCGCTGTGGCCCTTGCTGCGGCGCACGATCGCCTGGATACGTGCAATGAGCTCGCCTTTGTTGAACGGCTTGGTGAGGTAATCATCCGCGCCGTAGCCAAGGCCCTTGATCTTCTGGTCGGGGCCGGAAAGGCCCGAGAGGATAAGGATGGGGGTGTTGATCTTCGCGGCGCGGAAACGGCGCAGCACTTCGTAACCGTCGATATCGGGCAGCATCAGGTCGAGGATGATGATGTCGTAATCGTAGAGTTTGCCGATCTCGAGGCCTTCTTCGCCCAGTTCGGTCGTGTCGCAAATGATGCCTTCGCTGGCCAGCGACAGTTCGATCGCCTTCGCGGTGGATGGATCGTCCTCAACCAATAATACGCGCATGCGTGCTCCCCATTAACGTGTTTGTTTTTTCCAACCCCAACATGTTAACGCAGACCGCAGATAGCCTAGGTTTTGGCGTGGCGAACCGTTAACGCGTTAAGTGTTAACATACTCTTAATGCCAATCCAAAACAACGAGAATTTTAACTATTATGGGTTTTTTAAGGTTTTCAACGCTTATTCCCAATCGGCTTCATCCTCGGAAATAAGGGTGCCCAGCATGCTAGGGCCGCGGCGGTGCACGGCGCTCCTGTCGCCACAGATCAGGTGGTGCCAGCGGGGAAGTTTCTCGCCGAACGCCGCCAGCCGGTAGCCGCAGGTGGCGGGTAGCCAGTCCAGCTCCAGCACATTCTGCGGGGTGACCTTGATGCAGTCCGGCACGTTGGCCTGCCGGTTCGCATAGTCAGTGCATTGGTGGCTGTTCAGGCACAGGTAGCGGCAGGCCACGTTGCTGAGGGCGATCTCGCCGGTATCTTCATCCTCCACGCGGATCTGGCAGCACAGGCCGCATCCATCGCACAGCGATTCCCATTCGGGCTGTGTCATCTCGGCCAAGGGCTTGGCAAGGAAGGCGGGTTGTTTCATGTGGGTAGCATATCCGCAATAGAACCGCCTGTAAAATACTGGTATGATGCGCTCGCATGAACCAGCTTCGCCAACATTTGCTGCAAGAGATCGGCCGCATGCCGGAACTGGCCCTTACCGGGCGGGTGACGGCGGTCAAAGGCCTGCTCATTGAATGCACGGGCATCGAGCAGCTGCTCTCCATCGGCGGGCGCTGCAAGGTGCAGGGCAGCCTAAGCGTGGCGCATGAAGTGCTGTGCGAAGTGGTGGGCTTCCGCGATAATGTGGCGCTGCTGATGCCGTTCGGTTCGGTCGAAGGGGTGGGGTTGGGCGCCAAGGTGACCGTGCTTGCCGCGGCTTCCACCGTTGAACCGTCGGATGCGTGGCTTGGCCGCATCGTGAACGCATTTGGCGAGCCGATCGACGGCAAGGGCGCCTTGCCCAAGGGCGGCGTACCCTACCTGCTGCGGGGCGACCCGCCGCCCGCCGCCAGCCGCCAGCGCGTGGCCGGCAAAATGGATATGGGCGTGCGCGCCATCAACACGTTCCTCACCTGCTGCCGTGGGCAGCGGATGGGGATCTTCGCGGGCTCGGGCGTGGGGAAATCCATTCTCATGTCCATGCTGGCGCGTTACAGCCAGGCCGATATTAACGTGATCGGCCTCATCGGTGAGCGCGGGCGCGAGGTGCAGGAATTCATTGAGGATGATCTGGGCGAAGACGGGCTGAAACGCTCCATCGTGGTGGTCGCCACCTCCAGCGAATCGGCGTTGATGCGTCGTCAGGCGGCGTACACCACCATGGCCATCGCCGAATATTTCCGCGACCAGAAAAAGCAGGTGCTTTGCCTGATGGATTCGGTCACGCGCTTTGCCATGGCGCAGCGCGAGATCGGGCTTTCCGCCGGCGAGCCGCCCACTACCAAAGGCTACACCCCCACGGTATTCGCCGAATTGCCCAAGCTGCTGGAGCGCGCCGGGCCTGGGCTGGTGGGCAGCGGCAACATTACAGCGCTGCTTTCGGTGCTGGTGGAGGGCGGCGACACGGACGAGCCGATTGCCGATGCCGTGCGCGGGATCCTTGATGGGCACATCGTGCTTGACCGCGAGATCGCGCAGCGTGGCCGTTACCCGGCCATTAACATCCTCAAATCCGTGTCGCGCATGCTGCCGGATGCGAACAACGAGGATGAGAACAAGCTCATCATCACCGCGCGGCGCTTCATGGCGACGTATGAGAACATGGCCGAGCTGATCCGCCTTGGTGCGTATCGCCGCGGCACCGACCCCGAAGTGGATCGCGCCATGCATTTCTACCCGCAGCTGGAAGCGTTCATCACCCAGCGCGAGCATGAATCCAGCAACCTTGCGGAAGGCTATGAACTGCTGGCCAAGGTACTGGGCATGGGCGCCGAACCGACCAAAGAAAAAGCTAACGCATGAAATCCATGAAAACGCTTCTGCGGGTGAAGCAGCGCGAGATCGACGCGCTGAAGCGCGCGCAGGCCGTGATGGAACAGCACCGTGAGGCCATGCACCAGACATTGGATAAGCTGCAGATGACACTGGTGAAGGAACTGAAGACCGCCGAGACCATGCCCGATATGGCGCAGTTCTTTGGTGATTTCTCGGCGCATATCCGCCGCCGTCAGGATGAAGTGCATGTGCAGCTGCGCAAACTGGAGATGGAGCTGGACAAGCTGGTGGCGCAAATCCGCGAGCGTTTCTCGGAAATGAAGAAATACGAGCTGGCGCTGGCCATGCACGAAAAGCGCGAGGCCGAGAAGGCCAAACGCCGCGAGCAGCAAGCGATGGACGAAATGGGCCTGCGGGGGTATATTCGGAAAGATGCGAACTGATTTCACAATGAATGGCGCGCGCCGCCGCGCCCGAATGATGCTGCTGATGCTGGGCATCGCGCCCATGCTTTCGGCCTGTCTGGTGCAGAGTGAGATCCAGGGCCGCTACGTGGAAGACCAGGGCGATTGCCGTGGTGATGCGGAAGATAATATCGGCAACTACGAAAAGCCGAACATGACGCCGAAGGACCGCAACGCCCAGCTGGTGACGCTGTTTTCGAACTGCATGGGCAAAAAGGGCTGGCAGGTGGCCAAGCCCAAACGCGTGAAGACCGCCACGACCGATGGCCCGCATGGCCCGCTTGATCCGTATGGTTCCACCGCGACCAGTGCGGCACGCACCGTGACCACCACCACCACGACCACCGCCGGGCCGCAACCCGCGCAAGGCTATGGTGGCTACCAGCAGCAACCGGCAACGCAAGCACCCGTGGGCCAGCGCCCGGTGCAGACCATGAGCACGCCGCTCAGCCCGTCGGGTGGGATGCCGCCGCTGAGCCAGCCCAGCACGGGCGGCTCCTATTACCAGCCGGGCAATGCGTATTACGCACCCAGCCCGACCTATGGCGGGGCCGGGCGGAATTTCTAGCCGCTATTCGAGGAAGTAGCTGATGTTGGTGACAACGCGCACTTTCTTCACGGCGCTGGTCTCGGCATCGCAGGAATTGTCGCTGTTCAGGTCCGACCCGTCGCGCGAGCTGACCGAGAAATAACCCTGGCTTGCACTGCGAATGGCCCCCACCGACACGCCGGAATCCTGTGCGAACTGTTCGGCGGCGTTGCGCGCGTCCTTCGTGGCTTCGGCGATCATCTCCGGCTTGATCTTGTTCAGGTCGGTGTAGATGAGGCGCAGGTCGCAGCCATACTGGTCGGGTGCGCCCAGCACAATGCCCGCTTCCTGCACCAGCTCGCCCACGCGCTGGGCGGCTTCCTGCACCGCTTTGATGTTGGTGCTGCGTACTTTCAGCTGCGTGGAGAGGATGTAGCGGCTGTCATCCGCGCCGGGGTTGGACTGGTACTGGTTCGCCTGACGGTCCGACACTTTCAGCGCGCCCAGCGTGATCTCGTTTTCCTCAATGCCCGCCTTGTTCAGGAACTCGGCGATGCGCTTGGATTGCTCGGCCAGTTTGGCTTGTGTTTGCGCAAGGTCGCCGCCGGTCACGGTGAAGCCCACGTTCCATAGCGCAAGGTTGCTTTCCACGTCGCGCTCCGACAGGCCTTTGACTGCCACCACGCGTTCACTCGCCTTCATGGCGACCAGCCCGTTGCTGACGAACAGGCCCGCCGCAGCGAGCCCGACCGCGACCAGTGCCGCAGGCAGCACCGAAGGGCGGTGGCTATGGTCATGGTGGTGGTGTTCATGGTCGTGGTCGTGGTTGTCGTGGCAGGCCATGGGGTCCTCCTAGGGGTAAAGCAGGGTGTGTGCCCAGCCGTCGCCGGTGCGGGTGTAGATCTCGCGCTCATGCAGGCGGCCATCGCGCTGGTGCCAGAATTCGAGCGATCGCGGGCTTAAACGATAGCCGGTCCAATGCGGCGGGCGCGGAATGTCGCGCCCTTCATACTGCGCTTCGATGGCGGTGGTGCGCTGCTCCAGCGTTCCGCGCCCATCCAGCGGTTGCGATTGCAGCGACGCCCATGCACCCGCCTGCTTCAGCCGTTCGCGTGAAGCAAAATAAGCATCCGCCTCCACATCGTTCACGCGGCTGATGCTGCCCTCAATGCGCACCTGTTTGTCCAGTGGCATCCAATAAAAGGCGAGGGCGGCGTGGGGGTTCGCATCCAGCTCGCGGCCCTTGCGGCTTTGCGTGTTGGTGTAGAACACGAACCCGCGCTCGTCATAGGCCTTCAACAGCACGATGCGCGCGCTTGGCATGCCCTCGGGCGTGGCGGTGGCCAGCGTCATGGCGGTGGGCTCGGCAATGGCGGGGGTGCTTTGCGCCTGCCCAAGCCACGTGCGGAAGATTTCGTAGGGATTCGGTTGCATGCGGTTACCTTGCGCCTTTTTTTAGCCGGTGCAAGTGCTATATAGGACAAATGAAAAAACGCTGGATCATGCGCCTGCTGCTTGCGCTGCTGTTGTTGGTTGCCATGGTTGCCGCCGCGCTGTGGTTCATGCGCGCGCAGCTGGCCGAGAAGGTCGTGCGGCAGGAGCTGGCCAAGCTCAACATTCCGGTGCAGTCGCTTCAGGTCACCGGCTTTACGCGCCAGCGCATCACGCTGGCGGATGTGGCGCTGGGCGAAGGCGGCGCGGTGCGCGTGCGGCAGGCGGTCATTCATTTCCCGCAAGCATGGGATGATCTGAAGAGCGGCTATTTCCGCGCCGAGCTGGAAGTGGTGCAGATGCGCGCGCTGCTGCAGGATGGTGCCGTGCAGCTGGGCGGCATTGAACGCAGCTGGGGCGCGGCACAGGTGACGCCTAACGCGAACGCGCTGGCCATTGCGCTGGACGCTGCCCTGCAGGTGGACCGCACGCCCGAACGCACGGGCTTGGTGGTGACGAAAGGGCTGATCACGGTATCGCAGAACCAGAAGAACCTGCTGCTGCCGCTGGTGCTGGATGCCACCGGCGAACTGGTGGGCACGAAATTTTCTGCGCAGGGAAGCTTCGCCGACGCGCGTAAAACAGTCAAAGGAACACTAAGCGCAACGTACGACATGCAGCAAAAAGCTGGTAACATGACATGGGCGACCGACCCGATCCGCTTCGATGCGGCGGGCTTCACCTTTGCGCAGCTTTCGCCGCTCTATGCCGATGGGTTCGAGACCATCGCCAGCACTGCGGCGGTGCGCGGCACGGTGGAAATCACCCCGGGTAAGTGGACGGTGAAGCCGACCCTCACCATCGTGGAACTGCCGGTGGAGCGCTTGTTGAGTGCAGCCTTCGGCGAAGGTGCGCAGGTGAAAGGCAGCGTGCAGGGCAGCGTGCCCATCCGGCTGACGCAGGGCGGCGGCTGGCGCATCGAGAAGTCACGGCTGGTGAATATCGGCCCCATGGAGATCCGCGTGAACCCCGCCACTGCCGGGCAGGCGCTGTCGGCCCACCCGCAGGCCGAGCTGGTGCAGCAGGCACTGTCGAACCTGCAGGTGGAAACGCTGACGCTGGATGTAAGCTCCACCGACAACAAGGGCGGCGTGAAGCTGGACTGGCATTTCGTGGGCCGCAACCCCGACCTGCTGGGCGGCAAGCCGGTGGATTTAACCCTTGCCGTGACCCTGAATGTGCGCGATATGTGGCGCAGCGTGCAGGAAGTGAAGAACGCCACCCGCGAGGCAGAAAAACTGCTGCGCGCTCAGGAAAGGTAGGATCATGAAACACTACGCCTTACCCATGCTTCTGCTGCCATTGCTAGCGGCCTGCCAACCCACCGTGAAGGTGGAAGCACCAGACAAACCGATCGTGATCAATATGAATGTGAACATCAGCCACGAGGTGCGCGTCAAGGTTGACCGCGATCTCGACAAAACGGTGTTCGCCAAAGATTCGCCACTCTTCTAGGAGGTTTTATGCGTCGATTCATGATGGCCGCTTTGGCCCTTGCCCTCACCCCCATGGCTGCATTCGCCCTGTCGCTTGAAGAAGCGAAATCCCAGGGCTTCGTGGGTGAGCGGCCCGATGGGTATCTCGGTGTGGTGCAGGACAGCGCCGGTGTGACCGATCTGGTGAAGACCATCAATAACCAGCGCCGCGCGGAATATGACCGCATTGCCGGGCAGAACGGCACGCCGCGCGACGCGATCGAGAAGCTTGCCGCGCAAAAGGCCTATGAGCGCACCCCTGCCGGGCAATATGTGCAAGGGGCCAACGGCGGCTGGATGAAGAAATAGCCGGGCCGCGCATGCGCCCCAGCATCCTACAGCTTCGCCAGTTCTATTCCTCGCGGCTGGGCCGTCGGGTGAAGAAACGCCTGCGCCAGTTCCTGCTCGAACAATGGCCCGAGATCGGCGATGAGGTGATCCTCGGCGTGGGCTACGCGCCGCCGCTGCTGCGCGTGCTGGAACGCGGGCAGGGCAAAGGCACCATCCTTGCGGCGCTGATGCCCGCCGACCAGGGGGCCATCTACTGGCCCGTGCACACCGACAATCGCAGCGTGCTTGCCGACGAGCTGATGCCACCCTTTGCGCCCAACAGCGTGCAGCGTGTGGTGATGCTGCATGCGGTGGAATTCCACGCCCAGCCGGAAGAATTATTGAAGGCCTACTGGCAGCAACTGGTGCCCGGTGGGCGGTTGCTGCTGGTGCTGCCCAACAAGCGCGGCCTGTGGGCGCGCATTGGGCGCAGCCCCTTTGCGCGCGGGTTGGCGTATCGCATGGGCGATGCCAAGGACCTGCTGGAAGAGGCGCAATTTACCCTGCGCGATGCGCGCACGGTGCTGTTCGTGCCACCGACCACGTATGGCTGGTGGTGGCGCGTGAGTGCCAGCATCGAATGGTTGGGAAATCTGGTGTTGCCCGGCTTCGGAGGCGTGCTGGTGCTGGAAGCGGAAAAGCAGATTTACGCCAGCATCAAAGCGCCGGTGGTGGAAGCGCGGCGCGCCCGGTGGACGGGACCGCAAGCGGTCGCCGTCACCGAGCGGCAGCGTCATTAGAAGGCGTATTTTACGCCGCAGCCATAGGCTTTTGTCTGGGCGGGTTCATGCTTCTTACCTGCCTTGAGTGCGGCCAGCGCGGTGGTCACATAGTTCGTAGCAGTTTTCACGTCGTCCGGATTCGGCGTAGGTTTATCGTCGATCGCGCCGGCATAGGCCAGCACGCCGTCCTTATCGATCACGAACATATGCGGCGTGGCCGTGGCGCCATACGCGCGGCCGATCTGGCCGTCATGGTCCAGCAGATACGCGGTCGGGCTGGCTTTATGCTCGGTGAGTGCGGCTTTCACGGCTTCGGCATCCTTCAGGAAGCCTTCTTTGCCCTCGGCTGAGGAGTTGATGCTGACCCATGCCGCGCCATCCGCCTCGGCGGCTTTTTGCACGGCCTGCATGTTGCCGCTGCCGTAATGTTTTTTCACGAACGGGCAGCCGAAATTGTTCCACTCCAGCACCACCGGTTTGCCTTTGAGCTTCTCCAGTTCGAATTCTTTGCCGCTGATGGCGTCGATGGTCTTGAAGTTCGGCGCGGCTTCGCCGACCTTGGCGGTGGGGGCGGGTGCCGCCATGCTGGCGCTCGAGAAGAGCAGGGCAGCAAGGGCGATCGTCAGCTTCGTACGCATAGGGTTACTCCGTGGGTTGGGTGGGTGATTCAGAAGAGGTAATGGCCTGCTGCACGGCGCTGGGTGTCAGCAATTGCGGCAGCACCACCGGTTCGGTATGGGGGGCATAATACACATACAAAGGCACGCCGTTGCGGCCGAAGCCCTTCAGGTATTCGGTGATGGCGGCGTCCTGCCGCGTCCAGTCGGCGACCATCAGGGTAATGTCGCGCTCCTTGAAGAGCGCCTGCGTCGCGCTGTCGCGCAGGGCGATGCGTTCGTTGATCTTGCAGGTGATGCACCAGTCGGCCGTCGCATCGATGAATACCGGCGTGCCCTCGGCACGAAGTTTTTGCAGCACCTGCGCGTCATACGGCACGGTGGTAATACCATCAGCCGTGCCGCTGGCGGGCACGCTGCTGGTCTGCGCGGCAATGCCCCACACCACAAGGCACGCGGCAGCAAAACGCGTCAGCTGGCGGCGGCGTGCGCTGGGGGTGCCATGCGCCCACCAGAGCAACCATGCGACCAGCACCGAGGCCGTGAGTGCCTGCACCAGCGCCATGCTGCCGTTGCTATTGGTCAGCACCCAGAGCAGCCACGCGGCGGTGGCGAACATGGGGAAGGCCAGAAACTGTTTGAAGCGCAGCATCCAGATGCCGGGTTTGGGTAGCAGGCGGCGCGCTGCCGGCCACACGCTGATGAGCAGGAAGGGGGCCGCCATGCCCAGCCCGAGGCTGGCGAACACCAGCAGCGTGGCCGGGGTGCTAAGCGCCAGCGTGGCGCCCAGTGCCGGGGCCATGAACGGTGCCGTGCACGGCGTGGCCAGCGCCACGGCCAGCGCGCCGGTAAGGAACGCGCCACGCAGCGAATGGTTGTCGGTCTGCGTTTGGCCGAACAGCACCGGCAACTCGAACAGGCCAAGCAGGTTCAGCGCCACCAGCAGCATGAGGAAATACAGCGCGGCGACAAAGCCCGGCTCCTGCAGTTGGAAGCCCCAGCCGATCGCGGCGCCCCCCGCTTTCAGCGCCAGCATCAGCCCGGCGATGGCGAGGAAGCTCAGCACCACCCCGGCGGTGTAGGCCAGGCCCTGCGCACGCGCCACGCGTTGTTCCGCGCCGGATTTTTTGGCCAGCGCCAGCGCCTTCAGCGAAAGAATGGGCAATACGCACGGCATGGCGTTCAGGATCACGCCGCCAAGGAACGCGAACAGCACCGCCAGCACCAGCGGCAGGGTGGTGGTTGCGGCGTCGGCGTGTGCAGTCGCTGCGGCGGGCATGGCCGCGTCGCTGCGCGCTGCACTCATGTCGAAGGCGCGGGCGGCGTCTTCCGGCCCGTCCTGCACCAGCAGCAGGCCATGCCACTGCTCGGGCAGGTCGGCGGTGCCGCGCGGCGCGGTGAGGGTGATGGTGCCATCATCGACCGAGAATTGCTGCGCACCCGTGTTCTGGATAATGCCATCTTCCACCGGAAGCCACTGCACGCTGGCCGGGCTGCCTTCTACGCCAAGCGAAGCGGCGGGCAGGGTGATGGTGACCGAATCATCGGTGGCGGCAAAGGTGGCATCCACCTCACGCGCGGTGGGCAGCGTTTCCTGCACGTTGTTCAGCAGCACCTGTGCCTGCGGATTGCTGCGTGGCAGCGCCGCTTCCAGCGTGGCGGATTCGGGAATGCAGGTTTCCTTGCAGACCAGCCAATCGGCTTTCACCACAATGGGGCCTTCCACGCCGTCGGCCTCGGCGCTGAGCGTGACCGGCAGAATGACTTTCTCGCTGTAGCCATAATTCACGAGCCCGGCGGTCTCGATGCGCTCGGGCACCGGCCAGTGAATGGCGCTGGCGGTCATGCCTTCGGGCAACGTCCATGCAAGGCTGGTGGGAATGCCCGAATCACCAGGATTCTGCCAATAGATATGCCAGCCTTCCGGCAGGGTGAAGAGCACGCCTGCGGTGATCGGCTCGCGGGCTTTTACCTGCGGCGCATGCACCAGCAATTGCGTTTTTGCGATGGGCGAGGGGGGGATGTCGCCCGCCTCCTGCGCCATGGCGGGGGCGGTGAGTAGCAGCGACAATGCAAGCAGCAGGTTACGCATGGATGGCCTTCGTGGTGCGAATGAAATCGGTCACGCAATACTCAAGATGGTTCTGGTCGCTCTCGCGTGCAAGGCGCTCGGGCTGTAATTGTTCCTCGGCCTTGCCGATGCCGATAAGCTGCGGGTAGGTCCACACGCCCAGCACATCCAGCGTGGTGCGCAGGTGCAGCAGGCCGCTGATGCCGCTGCGCATGCTGGGCGTGGCGCTCATCAGCAGGGCGGATCTGCGGTTAAGCGGCGCGTTCGGGTCGATCGACAGCCAATCGATGATGTTCTTCAGCGATCCCGGCATGGACCAGTTATATTCCGGTGAGGCGATGATCAGCCCGTGATGCGCGCGCAGCGCGGTGCTCAGGTCGGCAATGGGTTGGGGCAATGCATCCACCAGTGTTTCACCACGGTAGATCGGTGCTTCCAGCGCGGCGTAATCCAGCACGGTCACTTCCGCGCCACGCTGTTTCGCCACGGCCACGGCCAGACCCAGCAATTTGCGGTTCAGCGAATCGGCACGGTACGACGCGGCAACGGCAAGCAGGCGAACACTCATGCGGCGCGCTCCTGTTTCAAATGGTGCACCAGTGCGGCGAAGGCGCGGGCGCGGTGGCTCATAGCGTGCTTTTCTGCCGCGGGAATTTCGCCGAAGCTTTGCGCGTAGCCTTCGGGAATGAACATGGGGTCGTAGCCGAAGCCGAGTGTGCCGCGGGGCGGGTAGCACAGCGTGCCATGCACTTCGCCGCGCATGTGCACGAGGTTGCCGTCGCGATCGGCCAGCGCCAGCACGCACACGAAATAGGCGGGCGTGCCATTGGTTTCGATGCCGCGGGCGCGCAGCGCCTCATCCACTTTCTGCATGGCGAGGTTGAAATCTTTCTGCTCGCCGCCCCAGCGCGCGGAATAAATACCGGGGTCGCCGTTCAGTGCGGGCACGCACAGGCCCGAATCGTCGGACAGTGCGGTGTAGCCACTGCCTTGGGCTGCGGCGTTCGCTTTCAGTGCCGCGTTGGCTTCGAACGTGTCGCCGTCCTCCACCGGTTCGGGCAGGCCGAGCGAACCGGCCGATACCACCTCAAGCCCAAGCGGTGCCAGCAGGGCCGCGATCTCGCGCAGCTTGCCCGCGTTGTGCGTGGCCACCACCATGGGGGTGGTAATGCGAACGGCGGCTTCGGCGGTCTTGCTCACGCAGAAACTCCCAGCGCGATCTGTTGCTGTTTCACCAATTCGGCAATGCCGAGCTTGCCATAGGCCAGCATGGCGTTGAGCTGGGCTTCGCTGAAGGTGCTTTCCTCGCCGCTGGCCTGCACTTCCACCATCTGCCCGTCGGCAGTCATGATGATGTTGGCATCCACCTCGGCGCGGGAATCCTCTTCGTAGTCGAGGTCAAGGCGCGCCTGCCCATCCACGATGCCGCAGGAGATGGCGGCCACCGGCACGATCAGCGGGTTCTTCTTCAGCAGGCCGCGTTTTTGCAGCGTCTGCAACGCAAGGGCCAGCGCCACGAAACCACCGGTGATGGATGCGGTGCGCGTGCCGCCATCCGCCTCGATCACGTCGCAATCGATGATGATCTGGCGTTCGCCGAGCTTCTCAAGATCCACGCTGGTGCGCAGCGCGCGGCCGATCAGTCGTTGGATCTCCTGCGTGCGGCCACTCTGCTTGCCCTTGGCCGCTTCGCGGGGGTTGCGGCTGTTGGTGGCGCGCGGCAGCATGCCATATTCCGCGGTGATCCAGCCGCGCCCGGTGTTGCGCAGGAAATGCGGCACGCCTTCATCGACGCTGGCGGTGCAGAGCACCTTGGTGTGCCCGAATTCGACCAGGCAGCTGCCCTCCGCGTGGCGCGAGGCCGCGGGGGTGAGTTTTACGGGGCGCAGCTGGTCGTTGGCGCGGTCAAATGAACGGGACATGGGCTCTCCTTTAGGCAATGGGGTAGCTGTAAGCGGGATTTCCCATCACTGCAATGCCATTCGGCACTTGAAAAATCATACCGATGCACGCACATAAGGGGCATTAAAAGAAGGTAATCTTATGACTGAGCCATTGAACATCGAGCAACCCGAACAGCCCCAGACCGAAGCAACGTCCGACGCCGAAGCCGGGCCCGAGGCCATGGCGCGCGCCCTGCAGGCGCTGCTGGAGCAAAAAGAGAGCGAACTCGCGGCCATGAAAGATCAGGCGCTGCGCGCGCTGGCGGATGCCGAGAACACGCGCCGCCGCGCCGAGCGCGAAGTCGCCGATTCCGCCAAATACGCCGTGAGCAGCTTTGCGCGCGATCTGGTGAACGTGCTGGAGAATTTGCAGCGCGCGACCGATGCCATCTCGCCCGAACTGCGGGCCAGCCAGCCCGCCGTGGCCAGCCTTGCCACGGGTGTGGAAATGACGCTGCAGGAATTGCTGCAGGTGTTCGAGCGCCATGGCATCAAGCGCATTAACCCGGTGGGCGAGAAATTCGACCACAACCTCCATCAGGCCGTGGCGCAGGTGGAAGCGGCCGATGCCGAGGCGGGCACCGTGGTGCAGGTGCTGGCGGCGGGTTACAGCATTCATGATCGCCTGTTGCGCCCGGCCATGGTCAGTGTTGCGACCGCGAATAATTCGGCCGGTGCACTCAACACACAGGCATAATGGCAAGCCTTTACAACTCCATGCTGCCTGCTAAGCTTACGCGCATGGAATCGTTGAGACGTTTGCTGGCCTCGGACATCCCCTTCGCGCGGGACGACGCGCACCGCATGCTGCCCGCCATGATCGCGTGCCTCATCGGCTTTGCGGCGTTGCTGCTGGCGCTGGCCGTTTCGCTGAACGATGGCGTGAACGCGAACACGCAGGCCATCACCGGCACGTTGCAGGTAGAAGTGCCGAAGGACGTTGCCTCCGACAAAGCGGCGATGGACCGCGTGGTGAGCACGATCCGGCGAACCCCCGGCGTAACGAAGGTGGACGTGCTCAGCGAAGAAGCGATGGAAGCGCTGCTGAAGCCGTGGATGGGCGATGATTTCTCGCTCGATGAGCTGCCCGTTCCCATGATGGTGGATGTGGCCACCAAAGTGGTGGACGGCAAAACCGCGGTGGACGTGAAGACCCTGCGCACCAGCCTGAAGGCGGTGGATAAACGCATTTCAATTGAGGATCGCGGCCCGTGGGCCAGCCAGATGAACCGCGCGACCACGCTGTTGCAAGGGTTGGTGGTGCTTGTGGCTGGGCTGCTGATTGCCTGCGTGATGGGCATGATCGTGCTGGTGGCGCGCACCAACCTGAAACTGCATTTCAAGGCCGTGTCGCTGCTGCACATGTTCGGCGCGACGGACGAATATATCCTGCGCCAGTTCCAGTGGAACAATGCGGCGCTTGCGGCACGCGGCGCGCTTGTCGGCTCGCTGTTCGCGGCGCTGGTGTTCACCAGCTGGGTGGTGCTTTCGCACCGCTGGGAAAGCCCCATCCTGCCGCCGGTATCGTTCGCGGTGGGGCATGGGTTCGCCTTCCTGCTGCTGCCGGTGGTGACCGCGGCCATTGCCTTTGTTGCCACCCGGCTGACCGTGCAGTCCATGCTGCGGCACATGCACTGACCATGTTGGTGCTGCTGGACCGTGATGGGGTCATCAACCGCGACGACAAAATCGGTATCCTGCGTGTGCAGGACTTCGCGTTCCTTCCCGGTGCGGTACCTGCGATTGCACGGCTAACGCAGGCGGGTTTCCGCATTGCCGTGTGCACCAACCAATCCGCCGTGGGGCGTGGCCAACTAAGCGTGGCCGAGCTGGATGCGATCCACGCGCACATGTGCGCGGGTATCGAACAAGCGGGCGGGCACATTGACCGCGTGTTTTACGCGCCGGATGTTCCCGAGGCGGCGACCGAACGCCGCAAGCCGGGGCCCGGCATGCTGCACGAAGCGTTGGCCGAATTCGGCGCCGAGGCGGCGCGCACGCCCATGGTGGGCGACATGCTGCGCGACTTGCAAGCCGCCCAGGCGGCGGGGTGCCCGCGCATTCTGGTGCGCACCGGCAAAGGCGCGCACACCGAGGCGCAGGGCCTGCCACCCGCAATCCATCCCGTGACGGTGGTGGACGATCTCGATGCCGCGGCCACGCATATTCTCGCGCATTATGCTGGCGCTTGAAACTGGGCGTGATAGCATTCGCGCATGCGTATGCTGAGTTTTATCCTCTTTTCGATCATGGTTGGCTGGGTGCTCGGGCTGGCCGTGTTCGTGCATAGCCTGCCCAGCAAACCCATGCCCGCCACCGTGAAGACCGACGCCATCATCGTGCTTACTGGCGGCAGCGCGCGGGTCGAGCGGGGCTTCACCATGCTGGCCGAAGGCGCCGCACCCGTGCTGCTGATCAGCGGTGTGGGCAAGAACGTAACGGTCGAGGAAATGCTGCGCGAACATGCGAACGAACCCACGCGCGACGCCATTCGTGCGCGCAAGGCCAGTGTTTTCTTTGATTATGTTGCACGCACCACCCGCAGCAATGCGCGCGAAACCGCCGAATTCGTGCGCGCGCGGAACATCCGTTCGGTGCGCCTGATCACGGCGGATTACCACATGCCGCGCAGCCTTGCGGAAATGCGCGCGGTGCTGCCGAACGTTGAGATCGTGCCCGATGCGGTATCGCCCGACGGGTTCCGCCGCGACCAGTGGTGGAAGCATGAAACCTCGCGCGAGCTGGTGCTGAGCGAATTCCACAAATACCTCGCGGTGCTGGCGCGCCCGGTGCTGAAACATTTGCGATGATGGCAAGCCTGCGCACGGCCATTTTCTTCGCGGGTTGGGTGGCGATGACCGCCCTGCTTGGTGTGCTGGCGTTGCCGGTGCTGCTTTCGCAGCGCGCGACATGGCGCGTGGCGCATGCCTGGGCCGCGCTCACGCTTTGCTGGCTGCGCATCAGTTGTGGCGTGCGCACGCAGGTGCATGGGGCAGAACATAAGCCCGTGGGCGGTGGGCTGGTGGCGTGCAAACACCAATCCGCATGGGATACGCTGGTGCTGTGGCGCACGCTGAAGAACCCCGCCTTCGTGCTGAAAAAGCAGCTTTACCTGATCCCCGTATTTGGCTGGTACCTTTGGCGCAGCGGGCAGATCGCGATTGACCGCAAAGCCGGCCGTGAAGCCATGCGCAGCATGCTGGAGCAGGCAAAACTGCTGGCAGCGCAGGGGCGCACAATCGTTATTTTCCCTGAGGGTACGCGCGTGCCACCCGGCGAAGAAGTGCCGTTCCATGCCGGTGTGGCGCGCCTCAGCCAGACCCTTGGCATGGGGGTGACGCCCGCCGCGCTGAACGGTGGGCTGTTCTGGCCCAAACACAGCCTGAAGAAACTTCCGGGTACGGCCATCTTGGAATTCCTGCCGCCGCTGCCCGTGTTCGTGGAACCGGTAGCGCCATGGCTGGCGCAGCTTCAGCGCGTGGTGAACACGCGCACCGCCCAGCTCGAGCGTGAGGCGGCTTAGCGTCGGCTGCGGTGCAGCTGGCCTTCGCGCAGGTACAGCGTGGGGTAATCGAACGCTTCCATCAGCGCCGCATCGTGTGTGGCGAACACGATGGTGGTGCCCACTTTGTTCAGCGAGCGGAACAAATGCATCAGCTTCATGCTGAGGTCGTGGTCGAGGTTGCCGGTCGGCTCATCCGCCAGAATGAGCAGGGGCTTGTTGATGACCGCGCGGGCAATGGCCACGCGTTGCTTCTGTCCACCGGAGAGCAGGTTGGGCCGCACATCGGCAAAGCCATCCAACCCGATCCATTCCAGCAGCTCCTGCGTTTTCTCGGCGATCACTTCGCGCGGCTCGCCCAGAATTTTCAGGGGCAGGCCCACGTTCTGCGCCACGGTAAGGTGGTTGAGCAGCTGGTAGTCTTGGAACACGGTGCCCACCTTGCGGCGCGCCAGCGGCAGCGCTTCGCGGCTCAGGCGGGTCACGTCCTGCCCGAAGAGGTGCAACTGCCCGCTGGTGGGCTTTAGCGACAGTGCGAGCATGCTGAGCAGCGACGATTTGCCTGCCCCGCTGGCACCCGACACGAACGTGAACGAACCGGCTTCCAGATGCAGGTTGATGTTACGCAGCACCGGTTTGCCGGGCATGTATTCGAAGGACAGGTTGTTGCAGCGGATCATCGCTTACGGCCTTGGCGGTGGGGCGGGCCCCGTGGATTTGAGTGTCAGGCCACAAGTTATATTGCCTATCGCGCGCGCGTTCTATAGATTTCTCTCATGATTTTGGATTGCCCCGGTTGCCATGCACGGTTCCTAGTGGCCGATGCGCAGATACCGCCCGCTGGCCGCACTGTGAAGTGCGGCAAGTGCGCGCACCATTGGCATGTGCAGCATCCGGCCGACAGCCTGTTCGGCGACATGCTGGAAGCCGAGCTTCACCAGCCGGAGCCGGCAGCCCCCCACAGGCCGCGCCTGCTGCCCGCACTGCGCCCGCTGGATATTCCGGTGTTGCCCTTCAAGATCGCAGCGCCCGTCATGGCGGTGGCATGGGCCATCATTGCGCTCTATGCCTATTTCCCCAGCTGGCAATACGGCCCGCTTTCCGGCCTGTATGGCGCGCTCGGCGTGAGCGACACGCGTGACCTCGTGTTCTCGGAAGTGACGATGGAGCGCGAGGAGCTGGAAGGCAAAACCAAATTCTGGATCAATGGCAGTTTCGCGAATGAAAGCGCCGAAGCGCGCCTGTTGCCGAGGATGCGCGTGCAGCTGAAGAACAGCGAAGGCGACGTGCTGTGGCAACGGGTTTACGACGTGAATTACGAAATGAAGGCGGGCGAGGTCTATCCGTTCGCGCTGACGGATGTGGAAACCGGCCTTGCCAAAAGCGCTACCTCGCTGGTGCTGGATGTGGGCAACAATTTTGAATTGGTGATGCGCTAATGAAAAAACCTGTAAAAGCACCTGAGAAACGCAGCATTCCGGTGCTGTTCACCGCCCACGAGATCAAGGAGCGGGTCGAAGCGCTTGCCACCGAGATCGCAGGCAAGGTGGGGCATGAATTCCTCATCGTGTCGCTGCTGCGCGGCTCGTTCATGTTCACCGCCGACCTGGTGCGCGAGCTTTATGCCATCAGCGTGCATCCGCAGATCGATTTCATGACGCTCTCCAGCTATGGCAGCAGCACGCAATCCAGCGGCAATGTGCAGATCGGCCGCGACCTGACCGACGACGTGAAGGGCAAGACCGTGCTGATCGTGGATGATATTCTGGAAACCGGTCGCACGTTGACCTACGCGCGTGACCTGCTGAAAGAGCGCGGCGCGAAAGAGATCAAGATCGCGGTATTGCTGGAAAAACCGGGCAAGCTCGAGGCCGACATCAAGGCCGATTTCGTGGGCTTCTCCATTCCCGATAAATTCGTCGTCGGCTACGGGCTGGACTACGCCAACCATTACCGCGAACTGCCGTTCATCGGCTACCTCGACGTGCACTAGAGCCAGTCGGGGATTGCTTCGTCCTGCAGCATATCCTCGTAGGTCGGGCGGCGGCGAATGACCGCGTAACGGTCGCCATCCACCAGCACTTCCGGCACCATGCGGCGCGAGTTGTAGCTGTTGCTCATGCTGGCGCCGTAGGCACCTGCGGTGCGGAAGGCGATGAGGTCGCCTTCGTTCACCGGCGGCATCAGCAGGTCCTTGGCGAACACGTCGCTCGATTCGCAGACCGGGCCGACCACATCCACCGGCTTGGCGGTGGCATCGGCCTCGCGCACGGGCACCACGCTGTGCAGCGCATCGTACAAAGCCGGGCGCATCAGGTCGTTCATGCCCGCATCGACGATGGCATAGGTGCGGCTGGTGCGTTTCACGTACAGCACTTCGCTGACCAGCACGCCCGAATTGCCTGCGATGAGGCGGCCGGGTTCCACAATGATCTGCGCGGTGCTGTCACCAAAGATCTCCTGCACCAGCGCGCCATATTCCAGCGGCAGGGGCGGGGCTTCGCCTTCGGCATAGGGCACGCCGAGCCCACCGCCGAGATCGATGGTGGCGAGCGGAATGCCCATCTCCTTCAGCTCAGCTACGAGCTGCTTCACGCGCAGATACGCCGCGCGGAACGGGGCGAGTGAGGTGAGCTGCGAGCCGATATGCACCGACACGCCTTTCACCATAATATGCGGCAGCGATTCGGCCAGCTTGAAGATCGCCGGCGCAATATCGATATCGATGCCGAATTTATTCTCTTTTTTGCCGGTGGAAATTTTGGCGTGGGTATCGGCGTCCACGTCCGGGTTCACGCGCAGCGCGATGGAGGCATACACGCCCATCTCTTTCGCCACATCGTTCAGCGCCAGCAATTCGCGATCCGATTCCACGTTGAACTGCAGGATCTTTTGCTGCAACGCAAAGCGCATTTCCTCTTTGGTTTTGCCGACGCCGGAGAACACGATCTTGCTGGCGGGAATGCCGGCAGCAAGCGCGCGGCGCAGCTCGCCTTCGGACACCACGTCAGCCCCCAGGCCTTCCTGCGCCAGCAGGCGAAGCACGGCAATGTTGCTGCTGGCTTTTACCGCGAAACAGATAATGGGGCTGACCGCCTCCAGCGCCTGCGTGAAGATCTGTGCGTGGCGGCGCAGCGTGGCGGCCGAATAGCAATAGAACGGCGTGCCGACCTCGCGTGCGATGGATTCTACGGCCGTGTTCTCGGCATGGAGTGTGCCGTTTCGGTAGGTAAAATGGTCCATTTATGCTGCACCCATGTTGCGCAGCATGGCTTCGGGCGCGGCGGGTGCGCGCAGCTGTTGCTGCTGTTGTTCGAACTCGCGCATTTCCTGCTCGCGCTGTTGCAGTTTCTCTTCGCGTTTCTGCTCGTAGGCCGGGATCTCGCTGGGCTTCACCAGCGGGCGTTTGATGCCGCAGGCGCTTAGCGCCATGAGCATGGAAATGAGAAGGATCGAGAATTTCATAGATAGTCCTTTTGTGCGGCAGCAAGCGCCTGCTGCACTTGCGAAGGTGCGGTGCCGCCAAGGCTTTCGCGGCGGGCCACGCAGGCATCCAGCGTAATGGCGGCGAACACATCCGCCGTGATGGCAGCGTGTACCGATTGCATGTCTTCAAGCGTCAACGCATCCAGCGTGGTGTTGCGTGCTTCCGCCAGTTTCACGATGCGCCCGGTGATGTGGTGCGCCTCGCGGAAGGGAATGTTCAATTGCTGCACCAGCCAGTCGGCCAGATCGGTGGCGTTGAGGAAGCCGCGTGCGCAGGCGGCGCGCATGGCTTCTGCTTGCGGCTGCATGTCGGCCACCATGCCCGCCATGGCGGCAAGGCAAAGCAGCGTTTCATCCAGCGCGAAAAACAGCGGGCGTTTGTCTTCCTGCAGGTCCTTGTTGTAGGCCAGCGGCAGGGCTTTCACGGTGGTCATCAGCGTGACCAGCGCACCGACGATGCCACCGGTTTTGCCGCGCACCAGCTCGGCCGCATCGGGGTTGCGCTTTTGCGGCATGATGGACGAGCCGCTGGTGAACGCTTCCGAGAATTTCACGAAGCCCACCAGTGGCGTGGCCCAGAAGATCATCTCCTCGGCGAGGCGCGAAAGATGGGTCGCGAGGATGCTGAGCGCGGCCAGCAGTTCCAGCACGTAGTCGCGGCTGCCCACGGCATCCAGCGAATTGCGCATGGGTCGTGTGAAGCCCAGTTCAGCTGCGGTCGCTGTACGGTCGATGGGGTAAGTGGTGCCCGCCAGTGCGGCGCTGCCCAGCGGGCTTTCGTTCAGCCGTGCTTTCGCGTCACGCAGGCGCGAGCGGTCGCGGCCCAGCATTTCCACATAGGCCAGCAGGTGGTGCGCAAAGCTGATGGGCTGGGCGGGCTGCAAATGCGTGAAGCCCGGCATGATGGTGTGCACATGCGCCTGTGCCTGCGTGAGCAGCGCGGCCTGCAATTGCTGCACGGCGCGCTCCACCACGTCGCAGGCTTCGCGGGCATAGAGCCGCAGGTCAGTGGCGACCTGATCGTTGCGCGAACGGCCGGTGTGCAGGCGGCCCGCCGCGTCGCCAATGATCTCTTTCAGGCGCGATTCCACGTTCATGTGGATGTCTTCCAGCGCGGTGCTGAAGGTCAGTGCGCCGGATTCGATCTCGGCCAGTACGTGTGCAAGGCCCTGCTCAATAGCACGCACATCATCACCACTGAGAATGCCCTGCGCACCCAGCATGCGTGCATGCGCCAGCGAACCCTGAATGTCCTGCGCGTAAAGCCGCTGGTCCACCGCGATGGAGGGGTTGATGGCGGCGAATGCCTCGGCCGGGCCAAGCGCATAATGCCCGCCCCACATGGGGTTGGCGGTGGCGGATTTCTCGGTGGTGTTTTTCGGCTGGGCCATTATAGTCCTGTGTATGAAGAAGCTCTCGCATAGCATCGTTTTGTTACTGGCTGCAACGGTTTCTGCGGCGGCCGGTGCCATCACGCCCGTGACCCCACCTGCCGAGCGGTTGTACCAGTGGTACGAACTGACCGACATGGCCGCTCCCACCGAGCCGTTCCTGATGGACGGCGAGAAAACCCGTACACTGGCCGATTTCAAGGGGCAGGTGGTGCTGGTGAACCTGTGGGCCACCTGGTGCACGCCGTGCCTGAAAGAGCTGCCCACGCTGGACGCGCTGGAGGAAAAATACGCCGCTGATGGGCTGGTGGTGCTGGCCCTTTCGACCGATACGCTGCCCTACAAGCAGCTGCGCGGCTTTGTGGACAAGCAGAAGCTTGCGTTGCCGCACCTCGCGCAGGATACGAGCGGCAAGATCTACGACCAGCTGAAAACGCGTGGCCTGCCGCTGACCTACCTGATCGACCGGCAGGGCAAGGTGCGCGCCCGCTTCGCGGGGGCCACTGAATGGCTTGAGAAAGCCAATACCGACCAGATCGAGAAATTACTCAACGAGCCCGAAGCGCGGTAGCGCGTAGGTCGCACCGATCATGTCGAGGTCGGGTTCTTCACCGCGAATGGCGAGAATGCCGCCGGTGATGAGCAGCGAATCCATGTCCGATTCCGTTGCGCCGATGATATCGGTCAACGGGTTGTCGCCCACGGCCAGCACCTTGTCGGTGCCCAGCAGGTTGAAAGCGCGCTCGTACACATCCTCGAACGGCTTGCCGATATATTCCACCTGACCGCCCAGCTCGGCATATTCATCGGCCAGTGTGCCGGCGCAGAGCATCTGCGTGCCGTCGATCTTCACCACCTCGTGGTCCGGGTTCACGCACAGCAGCGGCAGGTTGGCCGCCAGCAGCTTGTGCAGCGTGGGCAGTACGTCCTCGTGCGGCTGGAAGTCATATTCATAGCCGGTGTTCAGCACGAAATCGGCATCGTCCACGCCCTTGGCGCGGGTGTAGGCGGGCAGGGTGCTGAGGATGTCCTCGTCCTTGCTGGGGCCGAGGTAATAGTAGCGTGTGCCCAGCCATTCGGGGTCTTCGGCCAGAATATCATGCGCCACCTGACCCGAGGTGATCACGTCCAGATAGTGTTCGCGGTTGATGCCGAGTTTGTCGAGCACGGCGCGCGCCTTGTCGGCCACGCGCGGCGCGTTGGAAAGGAACACCACCGGCTTGCCCTGCGCGTGCAGGTAGGCAAGCGTTTCGGCCACGCCGGGGTACAGCGCCGTGCCGTCATGGATCACGCCCCAGAGGTCCACGATCAGCGCCTCGTACGACGCAACGATGTCTTGCAGTTTCATGTTATGCCGCCGCTTTGTTCGACAGGGCGTGGTCGATCAACGCCACGGTTTCCTTCGCACCATACAGCGCAATGAAGCCGCCCATGCGCGGGCCCTGGCTGCTGCCGAGCAGCACTTCGTAGTTGGCCTTGAACCAGTCGCGCATGGTTTCCTTGCTGTAATACTTCATGCCGAGATCGTAGATCTTGGTCATAATGTCGTCGGCGCTGGTGCCTTCCGGCAAGGTGGCAAGGTACGCGCGCAATTCTTCGAATGCCGCGCGCTCGGTTTCGGTGGGGGCGCGGAACTGTTTCGTGGGCTTCACGAAATCATGGTAATAGCGCACGGCGTAGCCCACCAGCGCATCCAGCCGTGGGCATTCGGCGGGCGATGCGTTCGGGTACAGGCGCGAAATGAAGCCCCACAGCACGTCCTTGCTTTCGGCGTTGCAGGCGGAAACAAGGTTGAGTAGCAGCGCGAACGAGATCTCGGCGGCCTCCGGCGCGGGCGCTTTGCCACCGTGGATGTGCCATGCCGGGTTTTCCATTTGCGCGGCGGCGTCTTCACCGGCGAATTTGCCAAGGAAGGTCTGGTATTCATCCACGCTTTTGGGGATCACGTCAAAATACAATTTCTTCGCCTTGCGGGGGCTTTGGAACATGTACAGCGACAGCGATTCAGCCGGGCCGTAGGTCAGCCACTCGTCGATGGTCAGGCCGTTGCCTTTGGATTTGCTGATCTTCTCGCCTTTTTCATCGAGGAACAGCTCGAACATCATTTGCTGCGGCGGCACGCCACCGGCAATGCGGCAGATCGCGTCGTATAATTTGGCGGAAACGAGGTGGTCCTTGCCATACATTTCGTAATCCACGCCCAGCGCGGCCCAGCGCATGCCCATGTCGGGTTTCCATTGCAGTTTGCAATGCCCGCCGGTCACCGGTACTTCCTCGCGGCTGCCATCTTCTTCTTCGTACACGATGGTGCCTTTGCTTTTGTTCACCTCGTGCACTTTAGCCAGCAGCACTTTGCCACTGCGCGGCGACACGGGCAGGAACGGCGAATAGGTCTGCTGGCGTTCTTCGCCCAGCGTCGGCAGCATCACCTGCATCACCTTGTCGTAATTCTCGAGGATGCGCAGCAGCGCCGCGTCGAACTCGCCGCTTTTGTAGGTTTCGGTCGAGGATTTGAATTCGTAATCGAACCCGAAATGGTCGAGGAACGCACGCAGGCGTGCATTCATGTGGTGGCCGAAGCTCTCATGCGTGCCGAACGGATCGGGCACGCTGGTCAACGGTTTGCCGAGGTTGGCGGCGATCATTTCGGCGTTCGGCAGGTTATCCGGCACTTTGCGCAAGCCGTCCATATCGTCGGAGAAACAGATCAACCGCGTGGGGATCGTGCCTTCGGTCAGCGTTTCGAACGCTTTGCGCACCATGGTGGTGCGGGCGACCTCGCCGAACGTGCCGATATGCGGCAGGCCCGAGGGGCCATAGCCGGTCTCGAACAGCGCGTAGCCTTTGGGGTTGCCGTTCTTCTCGAGGCGGGCGAGGAGGGCGCGGGCTTCTTCAAACGGCCAGGCGCGGGCGGCAGCGGCGGTCGGGTTCATGGGCAGGGTATCCTTTGTTAACGATTGTGCTGCTTAGCCCGCAGCCTGCCGCTTGGAAAGGAAAATCAGCGGGTGGCGCTGGGTGCGCTGCGGCGAAAAAGCCCTTGCGCGGGTTGGGTGATTTCTTTAGACACAACCGTAATATGTGGCCGGGGTGACGGCCTGCGATCTATTGTGGGGAGCTTCTGTGAAGAATCGTGTTACTTTTCTAATGCTTGCGGCGACAACGCTGCTTTCGTCCCCCGTTTGGGCTGCGCCGGTCGTGATGCTGCAGTTCGGCTCGTTCGAAACCCGCGAAGAAGCAGAAGAAAAGCTGAGCGCCCTGAAATCCAAACATGCGGGCGTGCTTTCGCCCATGCAGTCCGGCATCCGCGAAGTGACCCTGCCGCCGGATAACCTGACCGTGTACCGCACGCAAGCCGGCCCGCTGCCCAGCCGCGCGGCCGCGCAATCCATCTGCTCGCAGCTCGCCAGCAATGGCGACGATTGCTACGTGGTGGAAACCGCCATGGCGCCGAGCTTCTCGCCCGCACCGGCCGTTGCTGCCGCGGCACCCGCACCGGCAGAAAAGCCCATGATCGCAAGCGCCACCCCGGCGCCCGCGCCCATGCCGCCCGCCACCCTTGCGCCCATGCCTTCGGCCCTGACGAATGCACCTGCCAACAGCGGCCCCGCGCCGTTGACCAGCCTTTCGGCCGTACCCGCGCGTGATCCCGGCAATATGGCCGCGATCAATCGCGTGACCGCGGCACCTGCGCCTGCCATGGCTGCCGCTGCTGTGCCCAGCGCCCCGGTATCGAGCGACATGCAAAAAGCCATGGACGCTGCAGCCGCCGAGCAGAACAAAGCCGAGGCCGACGTGAAGACCCTGGCCGAAGCGCCGACCCCTGCGGATGCGAAGAAAGAAGGTACGTTCTGGTCGCGACTGAATCCTTTCAGCGATGATGCTGCACCCGCCGCCGCGCCGAAACCCGCACCCGCGCCGATGCCGGTTGCAGCGCCCGTTGCGCCGGTCGAAGAAAAACCCATGCCTGCGCCCGTCATGGCGGCCGCTGCACCTGCACCCGTTGCAGCGCCTGCTCCTGCGCCCGCACCGGTGGCCATGGCCGCTGCACCTGCACCCATGCCTGCCGATGGGATGTTGCCACCGCCGGCGCCGCTGGTGGGCCGTGGTTCGGTGGCGGATACGACCTCTGCATCGCTGCGTGCACCTGCCGCGCCTGCGCCGGTGATCGTTCCGCAAGCCACGGGCAGCATGCCGCAGGTCGCATCGGCTTCGGCACCTGCACCGCTGATGGTGCCGCCGCCGGGCACGTTGCAGCCTGCCAATGGCAATGTGCGCGTGGGCGAGGCCCAGCGCGTGCCGCTGTCGCAAGCAACCGTTCCGGCTGCTGCACCGCGTGTTCCCGCGGCGCCTGCTGCCATGCTTCCGGGGTCGCCCAGCGTGTCGCTG
>QFOX01000101.1 GCA_003241645.1 Azospirillum brasilense
TTTGCCTATATTGAAGAAATGCCTGTACCCCTATACGTCAGCACCCACTAATATTACATTTCAAAACCTTAGAACATCCATCCACGCAGTTGGCATGCTCCTTGCTTATCTTTTAGGCAAGAGCGGACACCGCCAACGACTAAAGCGACCACATAGGCCCTTTAACAAAACGCGAGGATGTTATGACCAAACAACAGATCGAAGTTCAGGCAACGATTCAATCGATGGCCGAAGAGCAAGTGCTGTTCCTGAAGAACCGCTACAAAATGAACCCGGAAGAGATCATCTCGCTCTATACCGGCGAGCGCAACACCAAGGCGACCTACGGCGACGCCATCCGCTCGATCATGGCATTCAACGCGCAGAACGCAAAGAAACACGGCTTCGTGGCCAACTAGGCCCAAAGCTGCGGGGGGAAACGAATTCGCATCCATCAGCGAGCGCTCGGCAAGCGCTCCCCTCGCGTACCGAACACACCATCCTCAACTGGGTCGCCCCTCACCGGGCGGCCCTTCTTTTTTGCTGCAAATTCAGCGATATTCATGCATAATCCCTGAAGCAACCCTCAGGTACCCCATGCCACGCCGACCGTCTGGATTTTCGCTCGTTGAACTCTCCATCGTGCTGGTCATTCTCGGCCTGCTCACCGGTGGCATCCTTGGCGGGCAATCGCTCATCCGTGCGGCGCAGCTGCGCAAAGTCACCAACGACGCCGCCAGCATTGCCACCGCCATGGGCACCTTCCGCGACAAATATTTCTACCTGCCCGGCGACCTGCCCAACGCCACCAGCTTCTGGGGCGCGGCCGATGGCGGCGATGGCGCCGGCACCGATTGCTACATGGCCAACAATAACAACGCCACCACCTGCAATGGCGACGGCGACGGGCGCGTCGGCAAGCTGGACGCATCGCTGCCCAGCGGGCCGGAGAGCTACCGTTTCTGGCAACACCTGAACAATGCCGGCATCTACAACGCGCCCTACACCGGCGTGCCGGCCACCGGTGGCTACAGCTTCTATTGGGACGATTCGATCGGCGTGAACATTCCGCGTGCGCCCATCAGCGACCGGGCGGGGTATTCGGTCAGTCAGTGGGCTTCGGGCTTCCTGCTTAACGGCGCGCCGCGCAACACCACCCTCTATGTTGCAAGCTGCTGCCTTGGTGGCAGCGGCCAGCGCCGCAACATCGAAGGGCCGATTGCCAAACCGGAAGAGGTATGGAACATTGATACCAAGATCGACGATGGCAAGCCCCAGCGCGGCAACGTGCAAATCTACAACGGCTATGGAAGCTGCATCATCGATGCCGATAATTACAACCTCACCGATACAGCCAATCGCTGCCCCATTGTCATAGGTCTTGGCCAATAATGCATCAAAGAAACCGCGCCTTCTCGCTCGTTGAACTCTCCATCGTGCTGGTTATCCTTGGCCTGCTCACCGGCGGCATCCTTGGCGGGCAATCCCTCATCCGCGCGGCGGAAATGCGCGCTATTCCCACCGAACATGGCCGCTGGGTGGCGGCGGCACAGACCTTCCGCGATAAATATTTCGCCCTGCCCGGTGACATGAGCAACGCCACCAAATTCTGGGGCACGGCCGACGCGGCAAGTTGCGCGCTGACCAGCACCGGCGACGCACGCACCTGCGACGGTAATGGCAATGGCGTGCTCAATTACAGCTTTTCCGGTAACGCCGCGCACGAGCATTTCCGCTTCTGGCAACAACTGGCCAATGCCGGGCTGATCGAGGGCAATTACAGTGGCACGCGCCACTATTTATCGACCGATGGTGGCGAGAACCAGCAATGGGATAACTACCAGCGCGCGGTCAATGTGCCGAGCTCCAAAATGTCGCAAGGCACGTGGTCTGCCAGCGGCGACTACCCCTTCACCAGCGGTTCTGCATTTTTTCCGCTCACTTATGGCACCAATGTTTTGATGGTCGGCGGCAATGTGGGCTTTAACGTGCCCTATAACCCGCTGCTGAAGCCGGAAGAAGCGTGGAACATCGACACGAAAATGGATGACGGGCTGGCCGTGCAGGGCAAGGTATTCGGCATTTTCCTGACCAACTGCACCAATGCCGCCACCCGCACCGATACGGCCAACGGCACCTATAACCTAACGAACAGCGCCGCCGCCTGCGCGCTCATCTTCCCCGGAGCGTTCTAGATGCGCACCCTATGCACTAAAAAATCCGCCTTCTCGCTTGTTGAACTCTCCATCGTGCTGGTCATTCTCGGCCTGCTCACCGGCGGCATTCTGGGCGGCCAATCGCTCATCCGCGCGGCGGAGCTTCGTGCAGTAAGCACCGAGGCCACGCGCTACGTCACTGCTGCCCAAACCTTCCGTGACAAATATTTTGCGCTGCCCGGCGATTTCCGTGACGCCACGCGCTTCTGGGGGCGCATGAACGGCAACGCCGACTGCGTGACCAATTCAAGCGCCGCGGTGAACAGCGCCGGTGCGTGCGACGGCAATGGCGATGGCATCCTCGATCAGGGCACCGCGGCAACAACGTCCGGCGAATTTGTGCAGATATGGCGGCAACTGCAGTTAGCAGGCCTCATCGAGGGAACATATACCGGGTTGACTGGTTCAGGAGGCTTTGGCCATTGCGTTATCGGAACGGACTGCCCACGGAGTAAGCTCAACAATGCTGGCTGGGGCGCAGGGTATCGAATCAGCGGTGATTCGAATAGCTATGCACTGGATTACAACAACTATATTCGCATCGGCGCTTCTAATACCACAAGCATTCCCGGCGCCCCCATCTTAAGACCAGAAGAAGCATGGAATATTGACACCAAAATTGACGATGAAAAACCTGCCCAAGGCAAGGTGATCGCTACGTTCTGGAACAATCTATGTGCAGCGGCGGATGATGGTAGCCACGCGAACAATGATTTGGTTGCAAGCTACCGCTTGAGCGACACCACCAACCAATGCTCCCTCTATTACCGCCAGATTTTCTAGTCTTTCGCGAAATCGGCGATGGTCTGGGTGGCGCTGAATTGCTTGCTCACCGCCCCGCGGGTGGAGAGCCACGCAAGGAACCGCGACGATTCGCCGGGCCAGGTATGGCCCATGCCGCGCATATGGATGGTGGTGAGCGGAGCGGCTTTGCAGCCCTGATATTCGGTGATGGTGGCAGCGGTGCTGTCGATGTCCTCATCGGCCAGCACGCGCTGTTTGATGTGGCGGGCATCGCACCCATTGCGCGCGGCAAAGAAGGCTTCGGTGTCCTTGGCGCTCTCCACCTCGCCCCACGTGGTGGGAATGCCCGAATCGGCCAGCACCCCGCCCTGGTATTCCACCACGTCGTCGTCGCTGCCGAAGATCAGTAGCATGGGCTTCGGTGTGGCGGTGCATGCGTCGCGCAGGCCTTTGGGCAGGTTGGCGACCACGCCGGCGACCTTCGCGTATTCGTCGGACTGGCAGGCAAGGCGCAGGCTCATCATGCCGCCATTGCTCATGCCGGCCACGAGCGTGTCTTCCACGCCCAGCTTGAATTGTTTCTGCGCACGCGCGGTCACCGCATCG
>QFOX01000019.1 GCA_003241645.1 Azospirillum brasilense
GCCGAATCGATCTTGCTGATGAGCTTGAGGTAGCGGTTGCGGGTGCGCAGTTCCACGCCCGCCTCGGTTTCCAGCGACGCACGGTCAGCAATGTCGGCCTGATGCCAGTTCTCCTCGTGCAGGTGGTCGAGCGTTTCGCGCGACTCGTCCATCAGTTCCTTGCGCCAGGTCAGCAGCTTCTGGCGGAAATACTCCATCTGCTGCGGGTTCATGTATTCTTCTTTTTCGGTGGGCTTGTAGCCAGCCGGAAGTTTCGCGGGCTTGTATTCGCTTTTCGGCTTTTTCGGCGCGGCAGGCTTCGCGGCGGATGCTTTGGCCGGTGCGGCCGTTTTGGTGACCAGCTTGGCGGCGGGTTTCTTCGCGGGTTCCGCTTTTACTGCGGGTTTCTTCGCTGCAGGTTTCGCCGGTTTCTTGGCGGTGCTTTTAGCCATGGATGCGACCTTCCTCGTCGTTAAATAATCCTAGGGAATTTAATGGATAAGCAGGGGGCTTGCCAAGGAGAAACGTGAGCTATGCACAGCCACTTATGGTGCAATGCGGGGCAGCAGCCCGGCCACTTCCAGCTTGGCCAGCTCCACCGCTGCGCGCAGTTCGATCTCGTCGAGGATCTGCTGCAGCACGGGGTCGTTGGTGCGGCCGCGCTCTTCGGCCACCAGCGTTTCCAGCCGGGTGAGGGTGGAAAGCGGCAGCGTGCCGATCAGCAGCGCGTCGCGCAATTGTTCCAGCGCTTCCAGCGTCACGCGGCCCTGCCGCACGGCCTTGCGCTTGCGCACCTCATGTTCGCTGACTTCCTGTGCGCCGAGCAGCGCACCAATGCCCCCCACGGCGGCAATGCTGGTGGTGGCTTCCACGCCACCGGCAGCATCCACCCCGGCGGCGGCTTCGGCGGCGGAGAGCGCATCGGCAAAGCCGGTGGCGCCCACTTGGCCGGTGCGGCGGGTCGGGCGGGCGGTGCCCACGGGTTTGCTGTATCCCACTTTGTCGATCATGAAAAAAACTATAACGCAGCAGGGGCTTACCCCGCAACCGATTCCCGTGCGGGGCAATTTTTGCCTGAGGATAAATGCACCCCGCCGGGCAAAGGCTAATACGCTGGAAAGGATGGGAAAATAAGGGGCCGCGGCAAGTTGGCATGATGTTCGCATAAGGAGTGTGAAGAAAAACCCGGAGCACGACATGCACCCCGACCTGAATCATGGTTACATTGCCCCCAGCACCCGCCCCAGCCTGCACCACTGGTGGGCCGAGCGCGTGGGCGGCGGCGCGGGCCTGATGGCCGCGGCCACCTTCATCATCGCCAGCCTGCTGTTCTCCATGCCTGCGCATGCCGAGCGCATCAAGGACGTGGTGAGCTTCGAAGGCGTGCGCGAGAACATGCTGATGGGCTATGGCCTTGTGGTGGGCCTCAACGGCACCGGCGACAAGCTGCAGAACAACGCCTTCACCGAACAATCCATGATCGGCTTCCTTGAGCGCCAGGGCGTGAACACCCGTGGCCTGCAGCTGAAATCGAAGAACGTGGCCGCTGTAACGGTGACCGCGAAACTGCCGCCGTTCGCCCGCGCGGGTTCCACCATCGACGTGAATATCGGCGCCATGGGCGATGCCAAAAGCCTGATGGGCGGCACCCTGCTTGCCACCTCGCTGCAAGGGCCGGATGGGAACGTGTATGCCGTGGCGCAAGGCCCCATCACGGTAGGGGGCTTCGCCGCTGCCGGTGATTCGGGCACCAACATTACCAAGGGCGTGCCCACCAACGGCTTCATTGCCAATGGCGCGATCGTCGAGCGTGAGATCGATTTCCGCCTGAACGACATGGCCAATTTGCGCCTGAGCCTGCGCAACCCCGACATCACCACCGCTTCGAACGTCAGCCGTGCGATCAACGAGCAGGTGGGCGCGGGCGTGGCGAAGGTGGATGACCCGGGCACCGTGACCGTGACCGTGCCGACCGCCTATCAGGGCGACGTGGTGGCCCTGCTGGCCGACATTGAAACCCTGTCGGTAGAGACCGACCAGCCCGCCCGCATCGTGGTGGATGAAGCGACCGGCACCATCGTGATGGGCGAGAACGTGCGCATCAGCACCGTGGCGGTGGCACAGGGCAACCTGATCGTGAAGGTTGAAGAAACGCCGCAAGTGTCGCAAGCCAACCCGTTCGCCCCGGAAGGTGCGGAAACCGTGGTGGTGCCGCGTAGCGACGTGACCGTGGACGAGCAGGCCGGCAACAAAGTGGCCATCCTGCAGGAAGGTGCCACGCTGGGTGACCTCGTGGGCGGCCTCAACGCCCTCGGCGTGGGCCCGCGCGACCTGATTACGATCTTACAAACCATCAAGGCTGCGGGTGCACTGCAGGCCGATATCGAGACCCGATAGGAGCCAGCAGATGAGCACCATTTCAGTCGGCAAAGCAACGGATGTAGACGCCATGCGTATCCAGACCCAGACGTTAGAGACCAAACGTACCGCAGGGAACCTGCGCGGTGCCTCGCGCCATGTATCGCCCGAGAAGATCGACCAGGTGGCGCAGGAGTTCGAGGCGCAGTTCATCAGCCAGATGCTGGAGAATATGTTCTCGACCGTGGATACCGGCGGCGTGCTGGGCGCGGGTGAGGGCGAGGAAGTCTACCGCTCCATGATGATCGACGAATACGGCAAGCTGATGTCGCGCTCCGGCGGCATTGGTGTGGCCGACCACGTGAAACGCGAAATGCTTCGCATGCAGGAGGTCGAATAATGCGCTCCCTGAACAGCTACCAGACCAGCACCGAAGTGCCGCCCTCGCCCACGGGGGATATCGATATTTACGAGCTCATCACCGTGACCGCACGCCTGAAGGACGTGCTGACGCGTGAGACCGAGCACCTGAAGCAGATGCAGGTGAAGGAGCTTTCCAAACTGCAGGAAGAAAAACAGAAGCTGACCAAAACGCTGGAAGCGTACCAGCGCCTGATCGCCGCGCGCCCGGAACTGGTGCGCGCGCTGGATGAGGGCACGCGCGAAGAACTGGCCGAGATCAGCGAAGCCTTCAGCCGCGCCGTGGCCGAGAACATGCACCGTGTGGCGATCGCCCGCGCGGTGAACCAGCGGGTGGTCAACGCCATCATGGAAGTGGTGAGCGAGAACCAGCACGCGGGCACCTACAACCGCTATGGCTCGGCAGGCATGCCCACCAATCTTTCGGTGTCCTTCAACCTGAACCAGAAAGCGTAGGGAAGTTCCATGTCACTCTCGCTCTCGCTGAATAACGCGCTCTCGGGGCTGAAGGCGAACCAGAAGGCCATCAGCGTGCTGTCGCACAATATCAGCAACGCCAACACCGAAGGCTATTCCCGCCAGACGGTGGACCAGTCGGCCGTCTATATCGGCGGCACGGGCAGCGGTGTGCGCGTCGATGACATCGTGCGCAAGGTGGATAAATACCTGCAGCGTGCCGTGCAGACGCAAGGCGCCGAAGTGGCGCGCACCAACGTGGTGAACGATTATTACGAGCGCCTCAACGTGCTGCTTGGCGAGCCGGGCCTGCAGAACACGATGGACGAATACATGACCGGGTTCTTCACCTCGCTGCAGGGGCTGTCGCAAACGCCGGACCGCACCAGCGCGCGCAGCAACGTGGTCGCCGCGGCCAGCACGCTTGCCACCAACATGTCGAACCTTGCCTACGACATTCAGGATCTGCGCTTCGAAGCCGACCGCCAGATCCGTGAAACGGTGGACAGCATCAACGATACGCTGCGCAAGCTGGATGCGCTCAACACCGCCATCACCACCGCAGGCTCGCTGGGCCAGCCGGTCGCCGGCCTGCTGGATGAGCGCGATTCCGCGCTGCGCACGCTCTCGGGCTACCTCAATATTTCCACCTCGTTCGACAATTACGGCGCGGTGAACGTGATCGCCGGTGATGGCGTGAGCCTTGTGGATGGTACGCGCCACGAAGTGCGTTACAACAGCAGCCAGTCGGTGAATAACTTCCTGGCCGACACCAGCTTGAACGCCTTGCTGGTCTTCAGCCTGGACGCGAACGGCAACACCACCGACAGCGGCACGGCGCTCATCACCACCGGCACCACAGGCAACGTGACCAGCCAGCTCACCGGCGGCACCATCGAAGGGTTGCGCCTGATGCGCGACGACGTGCTGCCCGCCATTCTCAGCCAGTTGGATATGCTCTCGGCCAACCTGCGCGATGCGGTCAACGCCATCCACAATGACGGCTCGGGCTTCCCCGGCGCCACGCAACTCACCGGCACGCGCGCCGTCTATGGCTCCGAGGCGTATAGCTGGAATGGCTCGGTGCAGATCGCCGTGCTCACCGCCAACGGCCAGCCCGTGCCTGCGGGCTACGCCAACGAAGCCTATACCGGGTTGCGCCCGCTGACGTTGAATTTCTCGGAGATCCGCGCCGATTCGGCCGATGGTCGCCCGAGCATGCAAGCCATCATCGACGAGATCAACAACCACTTCGCCGCACCCGCACCGAAAGCGACCGTGGGCGGGCTGAACAACATCCAGCTGGTGGCGGGCACCGACCAGCTGATCCAGAACAGCGCCGGGCTGTTCACGTTCGATTTCGACCTTGAGAATATCAGCAATGCTGCTGCGGATTTCTTCATCACCGACATGCAGGTGCTGGACGATACCGCCACCAACATCACCAGCGTCACGCAGACCGCACCGCAACTGGCGCTGGACCCCGCCGGCGCCTACACCACCACCTTCGGCAGCGCCGATGTAACGCTGAACCTGCTGGCCCCGCCGAACGTGCAGGCCGGTGACTGGATCTACCTTGGCCCCACGGGCCTTGCCAACGTGGGCGGCATTCCCGCCGCCAGCATGACGGGCTATTTCCAGGTGCTCAGCACCGCGGGCAACAGCCTGACCATTACCGCCGCTTCGGCCGCCACCGCGCCGGGTGTGGCAACCCATGCTGATGCAAGCGGCGTCTACCTGCAGGAGCCGTACGAAACGGTGGAAGCGGGCACCAGCACCCGCACCTGGGACAAAGGCGACCTGCAGGTGGATTTCAGCGCCAACCCCAGCTCGAACTTCTATGACGTGACCGTGACCGTGGGCACCATCGATGCGAACGGCGTGGTGCAGACCGGCACGATCACCTACCGCGTGCGCAATGACAGTGCCGACCTGAACAACGACCGCTTCAACGCCACCGCTACCACCGGTGCCGTGGTGCGCACGCTGCCGCAGACCACGCAGGAAGCCATGCGCGCCCTGCTGGTGGATGCGAACGGTGCGGAGATCCCGAAAGTGAATGGCGAATATATCGACCGTTCGCCATCGTACCTGAAGCTGGTCACGGGCAATGCCGATTACACCATCGCCATTAATGAGATGGGCTCGCAGCAAATGGGCAACCTCACCGTGGACCCGCCGATCGCAGGCACGGGCCGTGGCTTCTCGCATTTCTTCGGGCTGAACGATTTCTTCGTGGCGAACCAGACCAGCGCCACCGGTGACACGGTGCGCAACAGCGCGCTGAACCTGCAAGTGTCGCAACGGCTGATCGACAACCCCAACCTGATCACCACCGGCGACCTGGTGCTGCAGAACCAACCGTCAGATCCCACGGCACCGCGCCAATGGACCTATGTGCGCTATTCCGGCGATAACCAGCAGGCCACCAAGCTGAGCGGCATTGCCAGCCAGTCGCTGAACTTCGGTGCCGCGGGCGGGTTGCCCGGCATCAGCCTCACGCTCACCGGCTACACCAGCGAAGTGCTTGGCTACATCGCTTCGCGCTCGGCCGCCGCCGCCGATGATATGAGCAACGCGCAGACGCTTTACGATGGGTTCAAGTCGCGCTCGGACGCGATCAGCGGCGTCAACCTCGATGAAGAACTGGCGAACACCGTCATCTTCCAGAATTCGTATGCGGCCACGGCGCGCATCGTCACGGTCGTCAACCAGATGTTCGAAGACATCCTGCAGATGGTATAAAGGAGTAAGCAATCATGGGTATTACCCGACTGGGCAACATCGCACTCTACAATAATACCTTGAGCGACGTGGCCGGTGTGCAGCGCCGCCTCGCCGAGCTGCAGGAGCAGATCAGCAGCGGCATCAAGGCAAAGGATTTCCGCGGCCTGAACGGGCAGGTGGAGCAGTTCGTGCACCTCGAGGCGAAAATGCGCACCACCTCGGTGCAGATGGAGAATAACCAGCTCAACATCTCGCGCCTGAAAACGGCCGATCAGGCCGTGGGGCAGGCGGTGGACATTGCCGACCGCATGGAGAACCTGATCGCGCAGGCGCGCAGCGGCGCGAATGGCACGTCCACCGATTTCGCCATGATCATGCGCGGCTACCTCGATGAGCTGGGCGGTGCCATGAACATCAATTTCGAGGGGCGCTACCTGTTCGGCGGCACCAACACGTCCACCCCGCCGGTGCCCAACCCGCAATTCGCCCCGCAAAGCGTCGGCACGCCGGATGCCGGTTATTACGCGGGGGCGCAGCAGGACCTCGTCTATTTCTCGGATGAGCGCACGCAATATGAATTCCCCATCCGTGCCGACGATCCGGCATTCCAGAAGATCATCGCCGCAGCGCATGCGGCGATCCAGGCGTTCGCCTCCGGCACGAACGGCACCCCCGACAGTGCGGGCCTTGGCAACGCGCTGGACCTGATGCAGCAGGGGCAGGCGGAGCTGAACGTGGCGCGCGCGCGCCTGAACAGCGTGACGCTGAACGTGGAGCAGGCGAACGAAACCCTGACCTCGCTGAACCTGTATTGGAAAAGCGTGACCGAGCAGGTGAGCAGGACCGATATTTTGGCTGCTTCCACGGAAGTGGCCAACAATGAAGCCATCCTTCAGGCCGCGTTCCAGGTGTTCTCGCGCCTGAGCCAGTTAAAGCTTTCGGATTACCTGCGATAGAAGAAACACAGCGTACAGATGCATAACTTGCAACAAACACAATCTCTTGGTAAAGTGCAGATGTCCTGCCTTTGCGCGTACTAAATCACCCAACGGGAGGACAAGAATGATGTTTCATGGAGAAATGGCGATGACCGGTAGCGGTCCGGCAGTAATGAGCCCCAGCGTGATGGCCGAGAAGCCGGAAACCGAAGAGGTGGAAACCCGCTTCGGCAAGGTCACGCTGTATCGCCGCAACCCCATCATTTTCCCGAACGGCCTGCTCGGCATGCCCGATAAAATGCAGTTCTGCCTGACCGATTTCCCGGCCGAGCGCATGAACCGTTTCAAGTTGCTGCAATCGCTGGAAGACAATGCGCTTTCGTTCATTACCCTGCCGGTAGAACTGCAGAACCCGATCGTGGATCGGGCGGATATGGAACAGGCCTCGCGCGACCTCGATATTCCGGCGGAGCATCTGGTCAGCCTGTTCATCGTATCGGTGCATCGCGAATCCGGCGCGGCCAAGCTTTCGGTGAATGCCCGCGCCCCCATCATGCTGCACGCCGTGAAGCGCGTGGCGACCCAACATGTGTTCATGAGCGCGAAATACCAGATTCGCCAGCCGCTGAGCCTGTAATGCGCGGGGCGGGGGCATGAGCGCGACGCGGCTGCAGACAGCGGCGGTCGGCCAGTTCCGTTGCCTTGGCGATGCCTGCCCCGACACGTGCTGCAAGGGCTGGGGCATGCAGCTCTCGCGCGACACGGTAGCGTTGTTCGAACGCGAAGCGCCCCAATTGCTGGAAGCGGTGGATAGCGGCGAGGCCGAATTCATCATGAAGCGCGATCCGCAGACGGATTACTGCGTGAAGTTCGATGCGGGGTGGTGTGGCATCCACCGCGATTATGGCTCGGATTTCCTTGGCGATGCCTGCCATTTCTACCCGCGCGTCACCCGCGCGTTCGACGATACCATCACCACCACCCTTGCGCTTTCCTGCCCCGAAGCCGCGCGCCTGATGGTGCTGGATGAGGCATCGCTGGGCTTCGGCCCGCGCGACGAGCTGCGCGTGCCGTTCACCCTCACCAATTACCTTCCCGCCGGCATGCCGGTGGACGATGCCTTGGCGCTGCACCAGCTGTTCCTTGAACAGGCCGGCAAAGATGATGCCTCGCCCGAGCGGCAGATCATGCGCCTGATGGCAGTATCCCGCGCGCTGGAGATGCAGCCGCAGGCAAGCTGGCTGGCCGCGGCACGTTTTTACCTTAGCATTGCTGATAGTCGGCTGCCCGTGCCCGTGCCGCATGTTTCCGACCCCGCCTACTTGGTGCAGGCGCTGACCGGGCTGGTACAGGCCAGCAAGGCCACCGCTCGCCCCGTGCTGGAAGCGGTGCAGCAGCGCCTGCGCGACGCGGTAGGCCTGGTGGCGGATGCGTCGTCGCAGCAATGGGTGCTCGCCCCCGACGCGCTGGAGCGCACGGTCGCGCTGTATGCACGGTGGGAGAGGGGCGCGGCCGCTGCCATGCAGCCGGTGCTGCGCCGCTACCTGCAGGCGCAATTGTCGCAGGCCGGGTTCCCCTTCGCCGGGCTGGGCGGCACCATGCCGGAACGGTTGCTCATTATTTCGGTGCGCTACGCCACGCTAAAATTGGCGCTGATGGCGCACATGCAGGCGGATGGCACGCCCGCCGACGACACAACGACGGTGCAGGTCATCTACACGCTGTCGCGGTTCATGGACCATCTGGCCGATCCCGCCCTGTCGCTGGCGATCTACGCGGAAACCGGCTGGGCTGGCGACGCACGGTTGCGCGCCCTGCTGGGCGATGCGTAGCTTGTCGTAAATCTGCCACGTTGCGGGCAAATCAATCAAAATATCTGCCGGTGTGCATGATTTAATCCATGACAAATGCCGCAAAGATGTGGCAACGTGCGGGTATGGAAAAAGGTGTGCCGCAAGTGCGCTTTTTTCACACAAAAAACAGTTTTCTTGGGTGCGCGGGGCAGCGTTTTTAAGCCCGGATTCGCTTAAGGTGCTGAATAATGTGGGAATGCATCGTTAACGGTAATTTAAGAAGTTGCTGGTAATGATGGAAACATGAGGTGCGTATTTTATGGGTGACAAGAAGTCGCCTGCATACAAACCACATGGTGGGCAAGTAGCCCTGGTTAACATAACGTCCAAGTAGGAGAATAAAAATGGCTCTCAATTCCATTAACACCAACATTGCGGCCTATTCGGCCCAAGGCAACATCAGCAAAGCCTCAAACATGGCTTCTGCGTCGATCGCTCGCCTCTCCAGCGGTAACCGCATCACCAAAGCGTCGGACGACGTAGCCGCTCTCTCGATTGGTACCTCGCTGCGCACCAGCGTTACCACCCTTAAAACCGCTCTTCTGAACGCCAACCAAGGCTCCAGCCTGCTGCAAGTGGCCGATGGCGCACTGTCGCAGCTTTCGGAGATCCTGCAGCGCCAGAAAGCCATTGCAACGCAAGCTTCTTCGGGTTCCGTGGGTGATGCAGAGCGTGGCTTCCTTAACCAGGAATTCCAGGCACTGACGAACGAGATCAACCGCATTTCCAGCTCGACGAACTTCAACGGTGTGAAGCTGATCAACGGCGGTCTCGGTACGACGACCAACCTTGTAACGCTCAACACGCAAGCTGCTGCATTCACCAACGCCGGTACCGCATCGGCTGCTGGTACGTTCGCCGCATCGACCAACGCCGTGCAGGCTTTCAACTACGTGACCGGTGCTTCGGCACAAGGTAACGCCGCAGGCCAGCTGCAATTCGTCGATTCTGCCAACGCCTTGCTGACCAACGGTGCATACAGCGGCGTGAATACAGCCATCTCTGGTGCGATTCAGTCGGTTCAAATCAGCAACGTTACTTACGGTGCCAACGCCGCCGGTTCGGCTGACATCACCATTACGATCGGCGGTGTTGAACTGACCGGTCGCGTACAAGGTGCTGCCACCAACTTCGTGCTGACCAACGGTTCGACCCGCGTTCAGTTCGGTACGGCTGCCCTGGCGTTCGACACATCGTCGGCTGCTGACTTTACCCAACAGACCCTCACTGAATCGTTCCGTCGGGTTACCGTACAACGCACGCAAAGCATTGTGGGTGTAGACTTCGATGGGACCCGTCTTGAGGGTGCCAACGGTGTTGCCGCAACGGGTATCGCCATGGCGCGCCTGAACAGCAACAACGCCGTGATCAGCAACTTCCAGTACGCTGGTAACTTGCCGAACACCGCGAACAGCAGCCGCCTGACGGTAGATATCAACGGCCAGACCTTCACCGCTACCGGTGTTCAGGACGCGCTTTCGACCAGCCGTCTGGTGTTCCAGTCGGAGGATGCGCAAGCCCTGGTGATCGATATCACCGGTCTTGATATCGCGTTCACCAACATCCGTCAGAACCCGCAAGAGGCAGCAGCCCTTGTGAACGCGCTGAACGTTGGTTTTGCAAAGGCAGGGTCGGGTCTCGACTTCCAGGTGGGTTCGACTTCTTCGGATTCACTGAAAGTGAGCATCAGCTCGGCGAATGCGACCAGCCTGTTCAACGGCCAGTCGATTGACGTATCGAGTGCTGCTACCGCCGGTGTGGCGGGTGCCGCCCTTGACGTGGCGATCGCGAAAGTGACCGCGCTGCGTGCCGATGTGGGTGCACTCCAGTCGCGCTTCAACTTCGCAAGCGCTAACCTTGAGAGCTCGATCCAGAACCAGGACGCCGCCCGCGGTACCCTGCTGGATACCGATGTGAGCTCCGAGTCGACGTCTTACGCTACGGCTCAGGTACAGCTGCAGGCGGGTATCGCCGTGTTGGCCCAGGCCAACCAGCTGCCCCAGAACCTTCTGAAACTGATCGGCTAAGGCTGATCGGTCCAGAATCCTGGGACCAGGGAAACGGGTGGGAAGCGGTTGCTTCCCACCCACTTCCACAAGCGACGTCATAAAATAAAAAGGGACAAGACCTTTTCTGGAGCACGACAATGGAAATCAATATGCAAGGGGGGGCAAAGCTGCCCCAGACTTTGCCAAGCGCACGTAGCGCGGATTTCCCAGTAATAAAAGCAACAACAGAAAACACTGGGGCCGTTAGCCAAACGCCGCAAGTCCAAGAAACCGAAGAAGTGGCCGTGGAAGCACGCCGCCTCGAGCAAGTACAGCGCGCCGCTGAGAATGTTTTCCGCGATGTGTACGCGGTGTCGGATTCGAAATTCTCGATCTTCAAAGATTCGACCGGCCAATACATCACCCGCATTACCAGCCTGCGCGACGGTAAGGTGATCTACATTCCCGAACCGCAGATGCTGCAACACATGGAACGCATGCAGAACGCGCGGCAGGCATTGCTGGAAATACAGGCGTAAATCTGCTATCATGCTATGCATGGCATGAGCTTTGCATAGCAGCCACACCGCCAGCGGTTCTGCCGCATGGGGATACGCAGGAAGAAAAAGGAACGCGTCATGGTCACGCAAATTACACTTGGTAACATCTCGAACCTTGGTGGCCGCACCGTGATTAGCGGCGGTCAGAGCGGGCTGGATACAGAAGGCCTTATTGAAGGGCTTACCGAAGCACGCCGCCTTCCCGCCGTTCGCCTGGAGACAAAGAACGAGAACCTCGATAAGCAAAAAAGCGCCCTTGCCACGCTGCAAAGCCTGCTCACCCGCTTCCGCACCTCGGTTGATTCGCTGCGTAACCCGCCGGGCGTGCAGAATGCGACCCAGAATATTTTCCAATACCGCACCACCACGCTTTCCTCCATCGTTACGGCGTCCAATTACGTGAACGTGACCGTGGAGCCGGGCGTGAACGTGCAGAACCTCAGCATCGACGAGATCACCCAGCTGGCGAAAGAAGCGAAGCAGGAGAGTGGCGTGTTCAGCCTTCCCAGCGCGACGGCACCGGCCGTGGCCGCCAATGGCAACGCGACCGCCGGCCAGCTTTCGGCCGGTTCGTTCAGCCTGCGTGCGCTGGATGGCGGGGCCGATGCCTCCATCACCCTGACGGAGAATGAATCGCTGCAATCCGTGGCCAGTAAATTCAACGCGGTGAAAGACCGCACCGGCATTCAGGCCACGGTGGTGAAGGTCACCAACGGCACGCCGAACAGCGATTTCAAGCTGATCTTCACCGCCACCAAAACCGGCACCACCGCCGGCTTCGACCTTGCCAATGCCAGCACCGTGACCAGCGACCCCGATGGGGTGCTGGCGCAGATCGGCTTCGCCACCACGCAGCCCGCGCAGAACGCGCAGTTCGTTTTCGATGGCGTGGCCATCGAGCGCGAGTCCAACAGCGTGAACGATCTGGTCGATGGCATCACCATTACCCTGAAACAGCCGCTCAGTTCCGGCACCCCGATTAACGTTTCGATCCAGCCGGATACCGAGCTGGTGAAAAGCGCGTTGATGGAATTTGCGGATCTGTACAACGAACTGCGCGTGTTCGGTGCCACGCAATCCGAGATCGGCGATGATGGGCTGCCAACGGAAGACGCGGTGCTGATCAACGACCCCACCATGCGCAGCATCATGAACTCGGTGAGTGCCGAAGTGGGGCGGGTGGTGGCAGGCCTGACCGGCGGCGACCCCGACCGCCTCAGCGATATTGGCTTCGGCTTCCAGGATTTCGCCGGCGACGAGGAAACCGTCACCACGCGTAACATCATCGTGATCGACGAAGAGAAGCTGCAATCGGCGCTGGAAGCGAACTATGAAGGCGTGCGCGGCATCTTTGAATTCCAGATGACCAGCGACAACCCGGACCTGAGCATCTTCCGCCGCACCAACGCGCTCAACGCTACCGGCTTCACCCTGAACATCGACCGCACGAACGGGGTCTACACCGCCACCGTCGGCGGAAACACGATCACGCTGGATGTAGAAGTGGTCAGCCCGACCTTGCTTTCCATCAAGGCGCCGGCTGGCTCCGCGCTGGAAGGCATGGAGTTCATCTATGCCTCGGCGAACGATGCGACCATTAACGTCAACGCCAGCCAGGGCATCGGCGATCGGTTGTACAACCTGTTCGATGGCAGCCTGAAAGCCGACGGCCTGCTCACCACCGCCGTGCAAACGCTGGAAGACCAGAAAACGCGCAATAAAACGGAGATCACCAAGATCGACGATTTCATTGAACGCTACCGTGAACAGCTGATCGAACAATATTCGCTGCTCGAGGCGGCGCTCAACAGTGCCAACCAGTTGCTGTCGCTGCTTGACGCCCAAGCGAATGCCCGCAATAACGCGTAATCCATCGCGGAGTTAGCCGTTGCCTGAGAAGACCAACCACTACAAAGCCTATAGCCGGGCCAGCCATACCGTGGCCAAGACCCGTCAGGTCGTGATGTTGTATGACGGCGCGATCCGCTTCCTCTCGCAAGCCAAAGAGGCGATGGAGAAGAACGAGATCGAGCGGCGCTACACCACCCTGCTTCGTGCGACCGATATTATCGTGGGGCTTCAGGCTTGCCTTGATTTCGATGCGGGCGGCAATGCGGCGAACGTGCTGTTCGAATTCTACAATAGCATGGAAATGCGCATCATGCAGTTGCACCGCACGAACGACGTGGCGGCCTGCGCCACCATCATCGCCGAATTGAAGGAAATGCGCGAGGTCTGGAACGGCATCGACCAGCAGGCACAGCCCGCGGCGGTGGCCGGGGGGCAGGCTGCCCCTGCGCCGGCGGCCAATCCCACCGATCCGCTCAGCTCGGTGATCGTTTCCGCCTAAGCGGCGGCGCCCGCCGTTTTGCGCTCATTCCCCCCGGTTTTGCACCGCTTTTCCTAATTGGCACGCTGCTTGCAATGAGTTGGTGACGACAAATCCCGTTCACCTTCTGCGAGGCATGCATGCAGTTGAATCTTGTACAGTTCCTGACCGGGGCGGCCACGCCGCAGGCGGCGGGGAAAGCCGCGGAAGGAACGGAAGGCGAAAGCCCCGCCAAGGGCGGTTTTGCGGCCTTGCTGGGCGATGCAGGCGCGCAGGGCCAGAAATCCGGGCAGGGGGCAAATCAGGCCGCATTGCCCGCAGGCCTTGCGGTCAGCAAATTGCTGGCGCAGGAATTACAGCCCGAGCAATTGCTGGCACTGCGTGGTGCCGCGGGCGACCGGCTTGGCGCGCTGCTGGGCGAATCCATCACCCCAGAAGATGCCACCAACCTGCTGGCGCAGCTCGAGCAGCTGCAGGCCGAAATGGGGCAGGCCGGCGCGGAAGACCTGTTCGGTGGCGAGGAAGCTTTTGCCCAGCTGCAGGAAGCGCTGGAGCAGGTCGAGGCCACCGGCGAGCCGGTGCAGGTCGCCGAGCTGCTGGATAGCGTGCCCGCGCTGAGCGAGGCTGCCAACACCGCCAATACCGCCGAGCGTGCCCCGGCGATGCAGCGCATGCTGCAATGGCTCCAGGGCGCCATCGACAAACAGAAGGAGGCGCAGCAGGTTGCTGCGGTGGGTCCGGTCGCACCGGATACGACCGCCCAAAGCCTGCAGGCGGCCATGTTTCCCGCCGGTGATGATGCGGCTGCGGCCACGCAAACGCAAGACACCGAACAAGCCGCGCCCGGCGACGTCGCGGGCCAGCAGCAAACGCTCGCGTACACCCAGCTAGTGCCGCTGGCCCAGCACCAGCAGGTGGCCATGCCTGAATGGGTGCGTAAGCTTGGCGCGGGGGAGGAGAATATTGCCTCCGACGCGATCAACGCGGCGATTCCGCCACTGGCGCTTGAACCGGCAGAAACTGCCGCCCTGCCGGAGGTGGACCTGCCGGGTAGCACCGCCAGCAGCGACGCCCAGGAGGCATTGGACACGCTGGATGCGATGGATGCCGACGCGATCACCAGCGACACCGCCGATAAAACCAAAGCGCCCCGCCCGTTCGTGGAAACGCTGCGTGCCCTTCCTTCGGACATGACGGTGGCCGAGGCGGCAAGCGCACCGGTCACGCAAACCGTGCTGGCCGATAACAGCCAGGCCATGCCCGTAGCCAGCGTACAGGCGCTGGGGCAGGTGGGCGCGACCACCATGAACGGCGTGAGTCACGCCGCCACCAACGCGGTGGCCCAGCACCAGCCGCTGCACACCAGTACCACCGAACAGGTGCAGATGGCGCTGACCACCGCCACGCGCGATGGCATGGACCGCATTACGCTGCAGCTCGAGCCAGCCGATCTGGGCCGCGTGGAAATTAAAATGGACATCGCGGCGGATGGCCGCACCCAGCTTTCCTTCGTGGTCGATAAGGCCGAAACGCTGGATGCGCTGTCGCGCGATGCGCGCAGCCTCGAGCGCTCGCTGCAGGAATCGGGCATCAAGGCCGATGCGGGCAGCATGCAGTTCAACCTGCGCCAGCAACCGCAGCCGCAATTCAGCGATATGGGCGGTGACGCAAAAGACGGCAGCGCTTCGCCGCAGCACGCCGCCAATGACAACAGCGCCGCGCCGGTCGCATCGACCAGCGACGGCATTACCAAACACTACACCATCAACGTGCGTGATGGTGTGGACATTCACGCCTAGGAGAGCACCATGGCTATTGGATCCATGACCGACACCCAGATCGCCGCCCGCGATGCCGCCATCGCGGCAGCCAATAACGGGCAGACCGTGAACACCGGCACCACCGGTTCGCTGAACGGCGACTTCAACTTCTTCCTGCGCATGCTGACGACGCAGCTGCAGAACCAGGACCCGACCGAGCCGATGGACGTGACGCAGATGACCCAGCAGATCGCGCAATATTCGGGCGTGGAACAGCAGGTGCGCACCAACACCATGCTGGAAAGCCTGATCAATTCCAACAAGCAGTCCGAACTCTCCACCGCGGTGGGCTATATCGGCAAGGAGGTGGAAACCTCGGGCAATGTAAGCACGCTGCAATACGCGCAGAACGGTGGGCTGAAAGGCACGGCAGAATTTTCCTACACCCTGCCCGAGAATGCCGCCACCGCAGCCATTACCATCAAGAACGCCGCGGGTGACACCGTGTTCACCGGCACCGGCCCGACCGCCGCAGGCCAGAACAAAGTGCTGTGGGACGGCATCAACAGCACCACCAACAAACAGGTGGCCGCGGGCAACTACACCATGGAAGTGGTGGCCAAAGATGCCGCGGGCAATGACCTCGGCACCATCAGCACCGGCGGCGCCGCAGGGCTGACCTACACCACCGCGCAATATGGGCAGGCCGTGTTCAGCTACATGCTGCCTTCCGGCGCGCAGAACGCCAAGATCACCATTCTCAACTCGGCGGGCCAAGCCGTGTTCACCGGCGACGGCACGCTGAAAACGGGCCGCAACGTGGTGGTGTGGGACGGGGTGAACAGCTTCACCGGCGCCGAATCCGCCGCGGGCAAATACACCATCCAGGTCACGGCGAAAGATGCGGCCGGCAAGGACATCACCGTGGAAACGCGGGCCGTGGGCACCGTCAGCACGGTGGAGAACAGCGCGAACGGCAGCATCATCCTGAACGTGGGCGATGCGCAGGTGAAGTACGAAGACATTCTGGCCGTGCGCGAGGCAACGCCGTTCTACGTGCCGGAAGCACCGGAACAAGAGAGCTAACCCAAGGAAAAGCGCGGGGTACGCCGTAGTTGGCATGCTCCGTGCATAGAAGAAGACGATGAGTTTTTAACCCGCGCTAGGCAAGCGCAGACGACAAAGAATCTTAGGAGGAAGTTATGAGTCTTTACGGGGCATTGTTCGGCGGGGTATCGGGCCTTCGCGCACAATCGAGCAAGATCGGGGTGATCTCCGACAACATCGCCAACGTGAACACGATTGGCTACAAGCAGGGCACGGCGACCTTCTCGTCGCTGGTGGTCAACAGCAACAATGCCGGGTCGTACCAGACCGGCGGTGTGCGCGGTGGCACCACGCTGAACGTGAGCAAGCAGGGCTTGCTGACCTCCACCGAATCGGCCACCGACATCGCCATCTCCGGTGCGGGCTTCTTCGTGGTGCGTTCGGTCGCCAGCTCGGTCGCCGGTGACAGCAGCGCCACCCCGTATTACACCCGCGCCGGTTCCTTCACGCAGGATGCGCTGGGTAACTTCAAGAACACGCAGGGCTTCTTCCTGCAGGGCTGGCCGCTGGACCGCGAAGGCCGCCTGCCGGGTGAAGTGGGCAACCTGAACACCATTTCGGCCAGCAACTTCGATTCGTTGGAAACCGTGAACGTGGAATCCGCCTCGGGTGTGGCGCAGGCCACCACGCTGATCGAACTGGGCGCGAACCTGCGCTCCAGCCAGGCAGTTTACCCCGGTGAGGCGATCACGCTGCGCCCGGACCTGAACACGCCGAACAACCTCAACCAGCCCTCCACCGCGATCCTCGCGGGCAGCGAATACGGCCTTGCCGGTGCGAACGATGTGCGCCGTGGCGACCGCTTCAACGTGAGCACGGGCAACGGGCTCGACTACACCTACGAATATGGTGGCTTCACGGTGGGTCGCCGTGTGTCGCAAGCGGGCGGTACGGTGAATTTCGGTGATAACAACGCCGACAATACCTCGCTCGTCAACCTGAACAGCAACGCCAACGTTACCTATGCGACCGGCGCGAGCTTCGACATCACCATCCCGAACCACAACCTCGTGAGCGGCGATACGATCACCCTGACCAACTTCAACACCGCGCTGGGTGCAACGCCGATCTCGCAGCTGAACGCCACGCACACCGTGACGCGTATCGATGCGAACACCGTGCGCATCACCGTGGCCACGGCGCACGGCCAGGTGGCGGGCACCAACCCTGCCGTGTCGGATCCGTTCAACGCGGATATCCGTATCTTCCAGGGGAACATCCTGGATGCGACCAGCACCACGGGTACCTTCCTTGCGCAGACCGGCGTGACCAATTACACCCCGGCCGCATTGACCTTCACGATCGCGACCTCGAGCACGGGCACGAAAACCTTCCGCTACACCACCACGGCACCGAACACGCTGAACGGCGAGTTCAACAGCCTTGCATCGCTGGCCACCGCCATCGATAGCGTCAGCGGCCTGAGTGCGCGGGTGGTCGATGGCCGCCTGATGGTGAGCGCCGAGGATGCTTCCGAAGCGGTGACCTTCGCCAACGGCGACAGCGTGGGTTCTTCCACGCAGCGCGGCATTGACTGGGTGAGCGAGCTGGGTGTTTCCGACGTGGCGCTGGGCAACCGTCGTTTCAACAGCCTTGAAGGCCTGTCGGACCTGGTGAATGCGGATGAGGGCCTGAGCGCCGTCATTACCAACCCGCTGTCGGCTGCCTCGATCAGCATCAACGTGGATGATCCGCTGGATACGATCACGCTGAGCGACATCGGCCTGGTGCCGAGCGAGATCACCACGGCCGGTACGCCGATCGCGATCCCCGCGGGTACGTATGCGGCGGGCAGCATCATCAGCGTGACCATCAACGAACCGCCGCCAGCCAACCTTGCCACGCTGGACCGCGTGACCATCAGCGGCCTGGCCAATGGGTTGGGTGGCCTGCCGGGTAGCCTGCCGAACGGTGGCCCGTGGGAGGTGACCGCAACCACCGCTGGTTCCTACACCATCAGCGTGGTGACCAACCAGCCGGTGACCGTTGCAGGGGGTAACTTCCCCGCCGCGGTCGGCAACCGCCTTTCGGTGGTGTCGGAATCCAACCAGGGTAGCTTGCTGGCGCAACTGGGTGCCGTGACATCGCTCAACGGCGTGGATTATGCCACGGCCGGCGTGCAGACCACGGGTGTGCAGGGGCCGCAATACGACCCGACGGGCAACGTGGGCTCCAACATGGCGTCGGGCGATATTACGGCGCAATTCAGCCGCAACGTGCGCATCTACGATGGTCTGGGCAGCGGCCACGATGTGCGCTTCAGCTTCATCAAGATCGCCACGAACACTTGGGCGGTCGAAGCACACATGATCCCCGAGACGGACATTTCCACCTCGCTGGTGGATGGCCAGATCGCCACCGGCACCATCGTGTTCAACGGTGACGGTACGCTGCGCAGCGTTTCGGCATCGCTCATCAACCCCATCACCATCAACTGGCGCAACGGGGCGGAACCCTCGACCGTCAATCTTGATCTTGGTACCGCGGGCCAGCCCTTCGGCACCGTGGGTGCCAGCCTGATCGGCCTGTCGGATGGCCTGAGCCAGTTCGACGCCGCCTACAACGTGAACTTCGCCAACCAGAACGGTGCCCCCGTGGGCCAGCTGGTGAGCGTGTCCATCGGTGAGGACGGCATCGTGACCGCCAGCTATTCGAACGGCGAGACCCAGCAGCTGTACCAACTGCCGCTGGCCGAATTCGCCAACCCGGACGGGCTTAACGCGATCTCGGGCAACATCTTCTCGCAAACCCGTGAATCCGGTGAAGTGAACCTGCGCGAAGCAGGCACCAACGGCACCGGCACCATGGTGTCGGGGGCGCTGGAAGCATCGAACGTCGATCTGGCCGAACAGCTCACCGACATGATCGTGGCGCAGCGTGCGTATCAGGCGAACACCCGCGTGATCCGTACCACCGACGAGTTGCTCGAGCAGCTGAACCAGATTTAAGGAAAGGAAGCGCGGGAGTGGACAGTAGGCCCTCCCGCGTATCCGAACAGTGTCGTCTAGCTCCTTCTTGGGCCCGGGAAACCGGGCCTCTTTTTATGCGGCTATGTGACAGCTTCATGAAGATTTCCCGGCAGGCTTGCCGGTTCGTTAATCTGTGCTAATTAAGTGTTCACCAATGCGTGAAGTGCATTGTGGCCGGGGTGGCACAACCGATCCTTGAAAAAGGATGAATTAGAGGTGCTTGATGCATGCTCGTTGCACACCCCACCGCAATGCGGTACACCGGACCAAAGAACACAGGGCACCATGGCATATAAGAATGCACTTTTTAGCAGCCTGAACGTTACCAAGAACGCCAAAAGCGTGGCAGGTGACGACGACAATGCCTTGTCCGACCTGATGGCCAATCCCGAATACCTTCGCCACTCCTCCTCGATCATCAACGAAGCGTTGAAGGATGGGTTCGACGTGCTGCAACTGCCCAACGGCGACATCGTCACCACCGGCACGCGCATCATCACCAACACCTATGTGTGGGACCAGGGCAAAGCCAAGCTGGTGAAAGCCCGCGCCGCCAACGACAAGCCGCGCAAGGCCAAAGCCCGCGCCCTGGCGGACGACGACGAAGAAACCTCCGAAGAATAATCCCGATTACTGGTTCGTGAGCTGGATCGGCGTGATCGCCGTGGCCAGCCCGTTGCTGCCCAGCTCCACCATGACCGCGCTTAGCGTGCCGGGGCCCGAAGCCGGCTCCATGCGGATCTTGCGGTATTTCAGCATGAATTGCTGCATGGGCCCGGTGGGCTCGAACCCGATGATGGAATCGTAATCGCCGCACATGCCGGCATCGGTCATGTAGCCGGTGCCCTGCGGCAGGATGCGCGCATCCGCCGTGGGTACGTGGGTGTGGCTGCCCACCACGAGCGACACTTTACCATCGAGGAATTTGCCCATCGCCATTTTCTCGGAGGTGGCTTCGGCATGCATGTCCACCACGATCGCATCGGTGGTGCCGCCGAGCGTGAGTCCGGCCAGCGCCGCTTCGGCGCAGCGGAAGGGCGAATCGAGGTATTCTTTGTGGAAGACCTGTCCCAGCAAATGCAGCACGGTCAGCTTCTTGCCGTTCTCCAGCGTGTAGGTGCGCAGGCCCGTGCCGGGTACGCCGGGCGGGAAATTATGCGGGCGCAGCAGCTTGGGTTCCTGCCCCAGCAGGCCGGGCGCATCTTTCTGGTCGAACACATGGTCGCCGCCGGTCATCACGTCGATGCCGCAGCTCTTGAAATCGCGCAGCACATCGCCGTTGATGCCAAAACCGCCCGCCGCGTTATCCACGTTCACGATCACCGCATCAAGCCCATGCTGCGCACGCAGCTGGGGTACGAATTTTTTCACCGCATCGCGTCCGGCGCGGCCGACCACATCACCACAGAATAAGATTTTCATGGGTGGGCTTTTAGGCGCTTCGCGCCAAAAGCGCCACTAAAACATACTCACGCCGAATTCGGTGAGGATGCCGTCCAGCGGCTGGTCGGTCGCTTCGGTGGGCACTTGCTCCACCTCCTGCATGCTGTAGGCCACGCCCACGAACAGTGGCGGTTTCTCCAGCGTGCGGAAATGCTCCATGGTGCGGTCGTAATAGCCGCCGCCATAGCCAAGGCGGTAGCCATCGCCATCGAACGCCAGCAGCGGCACTAAGATCACCTCCGGCACCATCGCGGGCGCGTCGGCGCTGGGTTCTTCGATGCCCATGCTATTGCGCAGCAGCGCATCGCCCACCTGCCACTGGCGGAAGACCAGCGTTTTATCCGGCATCACGCAGGGCAGGGCGGTGGTCTTGCGGTAGCGCGCCATCAGCTCGAAGGTGGGGCGAATATCGATCTCCGAACGCATGGCCTTGTAGCCAGCGAAGCTTGCGGCGAAGGCGAGGATCGGGTGGTCGGCAAAATGGCGGGCCACCGAATTGCTGGCATTGGCCACCAGCGCGTGCGGCAGGGCGATGCGCTTTTGCTGCATCTGCTCGCGCAGTTTGCGTTTGGCAATGCTCAGGGAACGATCGGGTGCGGGGCTCATGCGGTGTACTATGGAAGATTCATCGCGCGATGCAATGGCTTTAGCGCGCTTTGCCTTTGGGCTGGCCGGCTTCATCCAGCCCGTCGCGCATGGTGCGCTTGGCCCAGGTGTCTTCAGCCTTGGCCAGATCGCTGCGCGCGGCTTTGCGGGCTTTGCGGGCAATGCGTTCTTCCAGCGACGGCTTTTTGCCCGCCTTGGTTGGCTCCACCGCATCGTTGCTGGCGTCGGGGTGGCCCTGGCGGGCCACGTTCGGCCCCTTGGCCACGGTCAGTACCCATCCGTCGCCCTCGGTGAGTTTCACGTTCTCGCCGCGGTCACGGCGCACGCGCTCTTTCTTCGGTTCCAGCTCGCCCTGTAGCAGGCGCGTTACGCGCTGTTCGCTGGGAAGCTGGTGGTGGCGCAGCGTATCCATGGAAATATCCGGGTTCTCGGCAAGCAATGCATTGCCCTTGTGGGTCAGCCACTGCTTGCGCGCGGGCTCGTCCATGGCCCAATAGGGGGCGATGCGATGCAGCCCTTCGCGCTGCGCCGGTGGCGATTGCGTGCTGAAATAATCCAACGCCCGCTGAATGGTCTTGTCGCGGTTGCCGCCATCCTGCCCGGCTTTGTGCCGCTTGCTGCTTTGGCCGTTCTTGCCGTTGGTCCATGCGTCGTGCAGCGCATCCTGAATGCGGTTCAGGTGGGTGCCGTAGCGTTCATGGTCGATGGAAATCTCTTCCGTGGGCGTGATGGCCACGGGGTAGCTGTAGAGCGTGCGTGCCTCACCGGGCTTGATGCGCAGTTCGCGGCGCAGCGCTTCGGGGCTGGTGAAGCCGTGTTCCTGTGCGTCGGCATGGGTCATCTCTTGCGCGTCGTATTGCCGTTCGCACGATGCATCGAGCATCATGGGCAGTTCCACCGCGTGGCGGATATGGCCGCTGGCCGAGGGCTTGCTGATGGCCTGCAGGCGGATCACCGCCGGGCCGCCATTGCCGGTGACCACCGGCGGCGTGTGGGTGATGATGCGCTTGGTCAGCCCCATCATCAGCAGGGCGGCGGTGCCAAGGCTGATCGATTCGCCCGACACGCCCAGCAGCTTGTTCTGGCCGATGCCATCGGGGAAAGGCAAATCATCGTCGTGATGGGTCAACGCCATAGCCACACTGAAAAGAGAAGGGGAAAGAAAAGAGAGAATTCGGCCTGCGCGAGCCTAGGCAAAACCCGCGCAGGCCGGGCGCGTTACGCCGCGCTGCGGCCAATGGCCGCTTCGCTGGCGTAGGCGTTCTGTACGTCGAGTTTCGCGCGGGTCAGGTCCACGCCCTGTGCCTTGGCGAAATCCACCGCGTCGGTGATGTTCTGGCGGCCCAGCTGCTCGGCGGCGCGCAGGTCAGCGATCGCATCCTTTACCGCATGGTAGGCTTCCTTCACCGAGGGTACTTCGGAACCTTCAGCGGCAAGCGCCTTGAGTTCAGCCGGCGTGGCGACGTGGAAGGTGATGCGGCTTGCCGGGGCAGTATCGAAGAACAGTTTCTGGGCATCGGCGCTGGTGAGCGGGTCGGTGCTGCCCGCATGCGCGGCAAGGCGGTCGATGTAATGCGGTGCCGATTTCAGGCGGAAGGCGAGGCCCTGCTCGTCGGTGTAACCGGCGGCCTTCAGTTCTTCGGCGCTGAGTTTGGCGCGCGGCGCTTTTTCAGCGGCACCGTCGATGATCACCGGTACGCGGATGGTCTTGGAGCAACCATCGGCATCCACCTTCGCGGTGGTCTGCACCCAGGCGAACTGGCCGGGCGTCACATCCTGCGGGAAGCCGACATACAGCGTTTTCACGCCGGTGAGTGCCAGCAGCGCGTTGCCGGGCATGGTATCAAGCGTGGTCGCCGCGAGTGGCGTTTTGCGCGGTGCAGGTTTTGCTTCTTCCCAGCCACCCTGTGCTACTGCTGCATCCACCGCTGCGGCGCTGAGGCCACCACCGATATCTTCCGTCGACATAGTCATCTCCTTGAAAATGGGTTCGCATGGCGGGTGCCGCCATCCTGCGCATGGTTCTATCCAGCCACAGGAAGGCTGTGTGTGAAGCTTTTATGAAATAACCCTGCTGCATTGCGAAGAACTGCTTGCTCCATATGGGTTTTTTATGCCATGACCCCCATGAATCATGATCAAAGAACCAAGGAGAAACTTCATGAAAACCACTGTTATTCGTCACGCCCTGCTTGCTGTTGTTGCGGTATCCACGCTCGCTGCCTGCGACATGCCCCGCAAAAGCGAACCCGTGAAGTTCGGCAGCCTCAGCCGCAGCCTGCTGATGGTGGATGGCGAAGGCCGCCGCTACGGCACCGTTGAGATGGACCCCGTATCGGGCGGTCGCGTGCTGGATGCGGAAGGCCGCGTGATCGGCACCATCGTGACCCCGACCGTCAGCTCCACCGTGACCACGGTGAACCCGGTGGTCGCCCCCGGCAGCTACCGCTAGTTTTTTAGCCTTGCAGGCGAGAAGGGGCTGCGTCCCCTTCGCCTGCTGCGCAGGCTTACCCCTCCCGCTTCGCGGCTCGCGCCACTTCGGCGCTACGCAAAGCAGGAGAAACAAAAGAAAAGCCCGCGAGGTTCCTCGCGGGCTTTTTTCATATGGGGGAAGTGAATGGACCACCCTGGCCGTTCGGCAGCTGTAACCTCTCGTGACCCGTGTGTACAGGTGGGTGCCGTTTGCCGCCAGCCACGGCCAGCGGTAGGGACAGCTCCCGAGAGTAGATAGTCGGTCCGGAGCGTTTATGCACCTTGCGCACCGGGCAGAACCATTCCCTGTTAAGGTAGTCCTTTTCCCGGCAATGTGCAAGGGGCCGCTTAAGCCAGTGCGGCTTTCACCACCGCCTGCGGCGTGATGCCGAATTTCTCGTACAGGGTTTCGGCGGGCGCGCTGGCGCCAAAGCCGGTCATGCCGATGAAGACGCCGTCTTCGCCCAGCAATTTTTCCCAGCCCTGTTCGACCCCCGCCTCGATGGCGATGCGCTTGGCACCCGCGGGCAGTAATTCTTTGCGGTAGCTGGCGGGTTGCGCCATCAGCAATTCCATGCAGGGCACCGACACCACGCGGGTGGGCACGCCTTGCGCTTCCAACTGCTCCTGTGCGGTCACGGCCATGCACAGCTCGGTGCCGGTCGCCATAATGACCACTTTCGGCGCGGCGCTGGCTTCGCGCAGCACGTAGCCGCCCTTGGCGCAGGGGTTTTCGGCGCTGTAGTCGCGGCGCAAATGCGGCACCGCCTGGCGCGACAGCGCGAGGATGCTCGGCGTTTCCGCGGAAGCAATAGCAAGCTGCCAGCATTCGGCGGTTTCGGTGGCATCACCGGGGCGGAACACATGCAGGTTCGGAATGGCACGCAAACTGGCGAGGTGTTCGACCGGCTGGTGCGTCGGCCCGTCTTCGCCAAGGCCGATGGAGTCATGCGTCATCACGTAGATCACGCGTTGCTGCATCAGCGCGCTGAGGCGAATGCTGGGGCGGCAGTAATCGGTGAAGACGAGGAACGTGCCGCCATACGGCACGAAGCCGCCATGCAGTGCCACGCCGTTCATGGCGGCGGCCATGCCGTGCTCGCGCACGCCGTAATACACGTAGCGCCCTTTGTAATCGGGCGCGGCGAAGGGCTGCATGGCTTTGGCTTTGGTGTTGTTCGATCCGGTGAGATCCGCCGAGCCACCCAGCAGCGCGGGCAGGGCGGGGGCCAGTGCGTCCAGCAGGTTCTGGCTGCTGGCGCGGGTGGCTTCCTTCGGCTGGCGCTCGGCCAGCGACTGCTTCAGCGCGGCGATGGCCTGCGTCCATTCCGCGCCGAAATCGGCCTGCATGCGGGCGGTGAATTCTTCGGCATGCTCGCTGGCAGCGAAGCGCTGCTCCCATGCGTCATACGCCTTCGCACGTTCGGCGCTGGCGCCGCGCCATGCGTCCAGTACGTCGGACGGGATCTCGAACGGCGCATGGTCCCAGCCCATGTTTTTGCGCGAACCGGCGATTTCCTCGGCACCCAGCGGCGAGCCGTGGCTGCTGTTCTTGCCCGCTTTGGTGGGGGCGTGTTTGGCGATGACCGTGCGGCAGGCGATGAGCGACGGCTTATCGCTTTGCTGCGCGGTGGCAATGGCGCGGGCAATGGCGGCCTCGTCGTGCCCGTCGATGCGTTGCGTGGCCCAGCCCAGTGCCGCGAAGCGCGCGCACTGGTCGTCGGATACGGTCATGCTGGTCGGCCCGTCGATGCAGATCTCGTTATCGTCCCACAGCACGATGAGCTTGTTCAGCTTCAAATGCCCGGCGAGCGATGCGGCTTCGTGGCTGATGCCTTCCATCAGGCAGCCATCGCCAGCGATCACATAGGTATAGTGGTTGACGAGCGCGTCGCCGAATTCGGCGTTCAGCGCGCGCTCGGCCATGGCCATGCCCACGGCGTTGGCCACGCCTTGGCCCAGCGGGCCGGTGGTGGTCTCGATGCCTTCGGCGTGGCCGTATTCGGGGTGGCCGGCGGTCTTCGCGCCCCACTGGCGGAAGTTCTTCAGCTCGTCGAGCGTCATGTCCTCGAAGCCGACAAGGTAATGCAGCGCGTATTGCAGCATGGAGCCATGGCCCGCCGACAGCACGAAGCGGTCGCGATCCGGCCAGTTGGGGTGCTGCGGGTCAATGCGCAGGAAATCGCGGTACAGCACGGTGGCCACATCCGCCATGCCCATGGGCATGCCTGGGTGGCCGGATTTGGCTTGCTCCACCGCATCCATCGCCAGCGCGCGAATGGCGTTGGCCATGCGGTCATGGGTCACGGGTTGCGGGGCGGGTTGGGCGGCGGCGCTGCTCATGCGAATCTCCTTCAAGGCACCCCGCGTGTACACGGGCGCACCCCCGCGCGCAAGCCGTGACTTATGCACAAGTGGCAACATTCCCAGCTTCGCGATTGCCAAGCCGGGAACGCTGTGATTACTTTTCAAAAAACAAAAGGCTGGGCGCACCAGTTCAACCAACACCACACGATGAGGCGGTCATGGCAAGCGGTTCTGAAACCCCGTTACACGCAGCCTTCGCGGCGCTGAGCGATGCGCTCGCGCGGCTGGAAGCGCAGGCGGAGATCGCCGCACACGAGCGCGCGCAAAGTATGGCCAGCCGCGAGAACGCGCAGGCCGAACTAAGCGCCAACTGGCAGCAGCACAGCGCCGAGCTGGAGGCCACCGTGGCCGAGCTGCAATCGGAGAATCAATTCCTGAAAGAAGACAATCTTCGCCTGAGCAACCAGCTGCAGCAATTGCAGCGTGATTACCTGGAGCTTCAGGAGTCGGCCGGGAATGCGCTGCTGCGCATCGACGGCACGGTGAAACAACTCGACCTGCTTCTGGAGCACTGAGGATGGCGCACATGAAAACGATCACCGGCATGGTCTATGGCCGCGAATACACCCTCGCCTGCGACGTGGGGCAGGAACGCCATTTGCAGAACCTCGTCACGCAGCTGAACCAGCGCGCGCTGCGCCTTGAATCGGCCATCGGCAAGCTGCCCGAGAACCTGATGCTGCTCTACACCGCCCTGATGGTGGCGGATGAACTGCACGAGTCGCAGAAGGAAGTGGCCAAGCTGAACGAGGAACTCGCGCAGGCGCGCCGCCTGCTGGAGCATGCCGGCACCGTGACCAGCAACACCCACCAGCTGGAAGAAGCCGTGGCTGCCAACCTGTTCGAAGTGGCCGACCGCCTGAGCGCGGTGGCCAATAAACTGGCGGCGTAACAACGAAATCTTAACCGCTTGGCGTTAGGGTCGGGGGATGAGCCCACGCACCCACAGCCCCGATCACCAGCAGACGGCCCATGCCTTCGTGGCGTGCGTGCTGCGGCAATGTGGCTTGGCCGACGAAATCCCCGCGCCGTTGAAAGCGCCCTTGCGCCCGGCAAAGGTCTTCCCCTCGAACGGGGATTATGTGGCGGTGAGTGGTGGGGCGCAGCACCAGTTCGAAGGGCTGCGCGACAGCATGGCGCAATGGTTCGGTGCCCCCAAAATCACCGAGAATCGCATGGGCGACATGCTGATTGGCCAGCGCGCCGAATTCCCGAATAAGCTGGGGCTGGTCTATCTGGCCGATCGCGACGGCGGCATTAGCATGAGTTTCCCGAAAACCCTGCTTCCCACATTGCAGGCCAAGTGGCAGGAGGCCCAGCCCGGCTTGTCCACACCCGGCGAACGCAGCCGCTGAACCACCCTTTGTTTTTGGTTGTGCTTGGGCACCTGCGCGCTATAACCCGCGGCAAGTAATCACGTGCCGTCATCGCCCGAATCGCGGAGCGATTATAGGGCGATCCAGCTTAGGTCATGGATTCCCCTATAGTTTGCAGACGCAAACTCGGGGAATGACAAGGAGAGGGATATGGCAATCAAGGTAGGGATCAACGGTCTGGGTCGCATCGGTCGTGCGGTGGCACGCGCCATCGTCGAGGAAGGCTACGACGATATCCAGCTAGTCGCGGCCAACGGTTCGGCGCCCAACGAAACGCACGCACACCTGTTGCAATACGATTCGGTGCATGGGCGCTTCCGCCACGAGATCACGTTCGACGAGCACAGCCTCGATATGGGCCGCGGGCCCATCACCATCACCCATGAGCGCGACCCCAAGAAGATCGACTGGGCAAAGCTGGGCGTGGACATCGTGTTGGAATGCACCGGTGCCTTCAACAGCCGCGACGCGGCCGCCGTGCACCTGGAGCAGGGCGCGAAGAAGGTCATCATTTCCGCCCCGGCGGGCGACGATTGCCCCACCTTTGTCTATGGCGTGAACTGCAACGGCATGAAGCCGGAGCACACCGTGTTCTCGGTGGGCAGCTGCACCACGAATGCGCTCGCCCCCATTGCCAAAGTGCTGGACGAAGCCTTCGGCATCGAGAACGGGTTCATGACCACCATTCACGCCTACACCGGCGACCAGAATCTGGTGGATGGCACGCACAAGGACCTGCGCCGTGCGCGGGCGGCCGCACTCTCCATGATCCCCAGTAAGACCGGCGCAGCCAAAGCCCTCGGCCTTGTGCTGCCGCAACTGGCGGGCAAACTGGATGGGGTGTCGGTGCGTGTGCCGACCGCGAACGTGTCGCTGGTGGATCTGAAAGCCGTGGTGAAAAAATCCGTCACCAAGGAAGAGGTGAACGAAGCACTGAAAGCCGCGTCGGCCAAAATGCTGAAGAACGTGCTGAAGGTGGACGACAAACCGCTGGTGAGCATCGATTACACCCACAATAACGGCAGCTCCATCGCTGATCTGACCAGCACGAAAGTGGTGGGCGGCACGCTGGTGCGCGTGGCGAGCTGGTACGATAATGAGTGGGGCTTCAGCTGCCGGATGCTGGATCTGACCCGCAAGACCGCCGGGCTTTAACCGCGCGCGCGGCCTTTGAATTCCTCGCCCTCACGGTCGAGGCGGGCTCTCCAGCTGCCATTGCCGCGTTCCTGCTCGAACAGGTCGGAAACAACAGAGGAAGGCGCAATACGGCCTTCGATGCGCTCCTCACTGCTCTCGCGGTCAAGCCGACGGTTGCGCTGCTTGGATGCCTTGAACTGGCGACCGGGATCGTTCACGTCTTCTTTCGGCGGAATATGGCCGTTGCCGTTGTTGTTGCCGTACGGTTTTGCTGGTCGAGCCACAGTCCATCCCCCATCAATCTGCGCGCAGTATGCTTGCGTCGTTAATGAAATGCAGTATAGCTGCACGGCAGTGATTGTTTATGAAGGTTTCATGAAACCATGGCGAATTTGCCCACATTAGAAAGCCTTAATGTAGCCGGGAAGACCGTGCTGGTGCGGCTGGACCTGAACGTGCCCATGCAGGCGGGCCGCGTGACGGACGCCACGCGCATCGTGCGCGTCGTGCCCACCTTGCAGTATTTGATGGAGCGCGACGCGAAGGTGGTGATACTGTCGCATCTGGGCCGCCCCAAAGGCCAGTTCGACCCCGCCCAGTCGCTTGCCCCGCTGGTGGATGAGCTTTCCAAAACGCTGTGGGACCGCCCCGTGAAATTCGCGCCCGATTGCATCGGTGGCTCCGCCCGCCGTGCCGTGGAAGGCGCCGAACCGGGCGATGTGATCCTGATGGAGAATCTGCGCTTCCACAAAGAAGAAGAGGCGGGTGATGCCGCCTTCGCCGCCGAGATCGCTAAATTGGGCGATGCGTTCGTGAACGATGCGTTCTCCTGCTCGCACCGCGCGCATGCGTCCATCGTGGGCATCAATCAGCATTTGCCCGCCGCCGCCGGGCGGCTGATGGAAGAAGAGGTGGGCGCGCTCACCCGCGTGCTGGCCGCGCCCCAACGCCCGCTGACCGCCATCGTCGGCGGCTCGAAAGTATCCACCAAACTGGAATTGCTGGGCAACCTGCTGGCCAAGGTGGATCACCTCGTGATCGGCGGGGCCATGGCCAACACCTTCCTGTTCGCGCAGGGCATCGAAGTGGGTGCATCGCTATGCGAACGCGACATGGACGACACGGCCCGCGCGATTCTGGAACAGGCAAAAACCAGCGGCTGCACCATTCACCTGCCGGTGGACGTGGTGGCCGCCAAGGCCTTCGCGCCGCACGCGCAAAGCGTGGTCTGCCCGGTGGGCAGCATTCCGGCCGACCATATGATCCTTGATGTGGGGCCGCAGAGCATGCTGGCACTCTCGAATGTTATTGGCGAAAGCAAAACGCTGGTGTGGAATGGGCCAGTAGGGGCGTTCGAGACCGCGCCGTTCGATGCTACGACCGTGCAGATCGCGCGCATGGTGGCGGGCGCATCGCGTGCCGGCACGCTGCACAGTGTCGCTGGTGGGGGTGACACCGTGGCGGCGCTGGCCCATGCAGGGCTGGCACAGGAATTGAGCTATCTCTCCACCGCGGGCGGGGCATTCCTCGAATGGCTGGAAGGCAAGGAATTGCCGGGCATCGCGGCACTCATGCGCGGCCAGAATGCAGACCGTAAACGGGCATGACGCGGCGCTAGTGGCGCTGCGCGGCGGCGCGCAGCATCTTTGCTCGCCTGCTTACGGTGCATGCCATAGCGGCGTCGGCTATTACGTGGCACTCATTGAAGCGCTGCAACGCGCCTGCAGCCAACCGTTCACCTTCACGGTCTGCTGCGGCGATGACGCGGCGCAGGCCCACCACGCCATGGTAATGGGCCTGAAACATATCCGCTATACCGGCGACCACGCCATGCGGCCTGCGTTACAGAGCATGGCAGGCACGCTAGGCGTGACGCTGGTGACGGCGTAGTTTACGCGCGGCGTACGCCGGTATCCGACGTCCAGCATGGCGGGTCACTGCACGGGAACGAATCGTCCAGTGCGGTGTCGATGACCTGCTCGCGCAGATGTGTTTTACTGCGTGCCGCTACATAGAATGCACCAGCAAGCGCTGCCGTGGTTCCGGCAAAGAAAGTCCATAGTTTCATAACGTGTCCTCCACAGGCTCTATCATGGTTGGACAAACATCAAAGGTCTGTTGTAGGAACGTGGCAGTTCATCAACCACCCATTAGCGAGCATGATCATGGCGCTGACCCGCAAAGTTAAAGAAATCCTCTCCTGGTACGAGTCCGACAACGCCGGCACCAAGGCAAACCTTGCCCGCATGCTGATGCAGGGCAAGCTGGGCGGCACCGGCAAAATGGTCATCCTGCCGGTGGATCAGGGCTTCGAGCATGGCCCGGCGCGCAGCTTTGCCGCTAACCCCGCGGCTTATGACCCGCATTACCATTTCAAACTGGCGATCGACGCGGGGCTGAACGCCTACGCCGCGCCGCTGGGCATGCTGGAAGCCGGGGCCGATACGTTCGCCGGGGCCATTCCGCTGATCCTGAAAGTGAACAGCAACAATTCGCTGGTGGCGAAAGACGCCGCGCCCGACCAGGCCGTGACCGCCACCGTGTATGACGCGCTGCGCCTTGGCTGCTCGGCCATTGGCTTCACCATCTATCCCGGTTCGCACCAAGCGTACGACCAGCTGGAGGAAATCCGCGAAATGGCGGCCGAAGCCAAATCGCTCGGCATGGCCGTAGTGATGTGGAGCTACCCGCGTGGTGCGGACCTCAGCAAAGACGGCGAGACCGCCATCGACGTGACGGCTTACGCCGCGCACATGGCCGCGCTCATGGGCGCGCATGTGATCAAGGTGAAGCC
>QFOX01000020.1 GCA_003241645.1 Azospirillum brasilense
GGTGCTTGCCTTCGCGCTGGAGAAAGCCGGCTACACGGTGGCCCATGCCCCCAACGGCAACGCGGCACTGGATTATGTGCAGCGCCACGCGGTGGATTGCCTCGTGCTCGATATTTCCATGCCGGAGATGGACGGGCTGGAGGTCTGCCGCCAATTGCGCAAGAAATCCGAGCTGCCCATCCTGTTCCTGTCGTCGCGCGATGAGGAGATCGACCGCATCATTGGGCTGGAGATCGGCGGCGACGATTACGTCACGAAACCGTTCAGCCCGCGCGAACTGGTCGCCCGCGTTCAGGCGATCCTGAAACGCACGCACCCGGCCACGCCCACGCAGCACCCCCTGCTGGAGAAGGGCAAACTGCGCATCGACGCGGAGCGTTACACTGCAGTGTGGCACGGCAACGACATGCCGCTGACGGCCACCGAGTTCGCCCTTCTGGCGACCCTTCTGAAGCACCCGCAAAAAGTTTTCACCCGCGATGAGTTGATGGACCATGCGTATGCGGGCATCGTGGTGAGCGACCGCACGATCGACAGCCATATCCGGCGCATTCGCCAGAAATTCGCGGATGCCAATGCCGATTCCGTCATCGAAACCGTTCATGGCATTGGCTACAAGGCGGGCACATGCCTGTAGGCATTCGCTATCGCCCTTCGCTGCGGCTGGTGCTGATCGGGGTGAACCTGTTCCTGCTTATCATCCCCGTTTCCAGCATCTACGCGTTCCGCCTGTACGAGAACGCGCTGATCCGTGAAACCGAATCCGAGCTGATCGCGCAGGGTGCCTATATCAGCGCGCTTTACGGCCACACGGTTACTGCCATGGCCAACGAGGACGACTATGGCCTGCCGATCGACAAACCGGCACCGCGCATCGATGCGCATTACAACGTGATCCACCCGACCATCGACCTTGCGAAAACGGTCGTGCAATCGCGCCGCCCCGAATCCTACCCGGCCACCGCCCCTGCCGATGCGGCCGCGGTGAAAGCCGCGCAGCAGATGACCCCCATCGTTCGTGCCGCCATGCTGACCACGCTGGCCGGTGTGCGCCTGACCGACCAACGCGGCACGGTGATCCTTGGCGCCGACGAGGTGGGCATGTCGCTGCTGCAGGTGCCCGAGGTACGCAGCGCCCTTGAGGGACGCTACACGTCGCTGCTGCGCCGCCGCATGTCCAATGAGCCCGATCCTGCCCTCACCTCGATCAGCCGGGGCAACGATATTCGGGTGTTCGTTGCCATGCCGGTCATCCATCAGGATCGCATCGTGGGTTCTGTCCTGCTCTCGCGCTCGCCACGCAGCGTCAGCAAGGCGCTGTACGACGACCGGCAGCAGGTTGGCATCGCGGCAAGCATCGTGGTCGGCATCATCCTGCTCATGGCCTTGCTGACCTCGCGCGCCATTGGCCGGCCCATCCATGCGCTCATCGCGCAAACGCAGCGCATTGCAGGGGGCGCTCACGAAGGGCCCATCCGCCACCCCGTCACGAAGGAGCTTGCCCTGCTCTCACAGAATATCGCGCAGATGGCGCAGACCATTCAGGGGCGCTCGGACTATATCCGCAATTTTGCGACCCATGTATCGCATGAGTTCAAAACACCGCTCACCGCCATTCAGGGCGCGGTCGAACTGATCCAGGAACATGGCAGCACCATGCAGCCCGCGCAGCAGCAGAAGTTCCTCGACAATATCCGCAAGGATACCGCACGGCTGGCGCAGCTGGTGACACGGCTGCTTGATCTCGCACGCGCCGACGTGATGGAGGAACAGCATGGCAGCTGCACGCTGGCCGAACTGCTGCCTGCGTTGCAGGCGAGCTACCCGGCGCTGACCCTGCAGGCGGAAGGCGATCTCAACGCCACCCTGCCCTTGGCGCAGGATCTGGCGCGCAGCATCATTGGCAGCCTTATCGAGAACAGCCAGCAGCATGGCGCCACGCACGTGCAATTGCGCTGCCAGTACGAGGCGCACGGCCTTGAGCTACTTGTGCAGGATAATGGCCCCGGCATCTCGCCCGCGAATGCAGCGCAGCTATTCACGCCCTTCTTCACCACCAAGCGCGACAAGGGCGGAACAGGCCTTGGCCTGAGCATTGCGCAGGCATTGCTGCGCGCGCACCATGCGCAGATACAGCATCGCCCCACGACGCAGGGTGCATGCTTTGCCATCACCTTCCGATAGCGTCAGGCGCGCCCGCTAGGGTGCATCGGTCGTACCGCCGAGCGCACGCACCAGGTCGATATGGGCCGCAAGCTGCGCCTGAATGGCTGCGTAGTAGCTGTCGTCGGCCTGCAGGCGGGCATTCTGCGTCTGGATCAACGTGGTGTAGTCGATCGACCCGGCATCGAACCGCGCGCGGGCAATCGCTTCTGCTTTCTGCGCCTCATCCGCTGCCTGTTTGAAGGCCTCGCGACGCATGGTGGCCGCCTCAAGGTTGGAGAGCGCATCCTCCACCTCGCGGAACGCCACCAACAGCACGCCCTGATACAACGCCGTTTGTTCATCGCGCGCGGCGGTGCTGCGGTCGATCTCGGCCTGCAACGCGCCGCCCTGGAAGATCGGCGCGAAGAACGACGCCGCAAGCCCCAGCACCGTGCCGGAAGGGTTGCCGACCACCCCGGCATTCAGGCCCAGCGACAGGCTTGGCAGCGCATTGGCGCGGGCCACGCCAATGTTGATGTTCGCCGCCCGCAGGCGGGCTTCCGCGGCCGCAATATCAGGCCGGCGCGCCAGCAAGCCCCACGGGTCCTGCAGCTGCACGGACGGAACGCGCATGGCAAGCAGCGCATCATCCGTGCCCAATGTGAGATTGGCCGGGGCGAGCCCGCAAAGCACGGCAAGCTGGTTGAAGAACAGCGCACGCTGGTTTTGTAGCGCCACGATCGCCGCCTGCGTGTTGGCCACATTCGTGCGCTGCTGCGCACGCTCCAGCCCGGATATCGCGCCTTCACGGTAACGAAGCTCGGTAATGCGCAGCACGTCCTGCGCGTAGGCGAGGTTGCGCTCGGCCACGGCAATGCGCGCATCGAACGCCAGAATGCCCGTGTAAAGCCGCCCCACTTCCGAGGCGACCAGAATCGTCAACGCGGCACGGTCCTGTTCGGTGGCGCGCATGTTCCATTCGGCTGCGTCGCGTAAGTTGCGGTTGCGCTGCCACAGATCCAGCTCATACGCCACGGCAAGGCTGGCATTGCTGCTGTCGCTGGTGATGCGCGTGCCGTTGCTGTCGGTCGTGGTGCGGTTGGCCGAACCGCTGGCCGAAACGGCGGGGAACAGCCCCTGCCCCGCAATGACCGTGCTTGCGCGCGCCTGCTCTACCCGTGCCAGTGCGGCGGCCATATCGGTGTTATTGGCCAGCGCTTGCGCGATTAGCCGTTCCAGCTCGGCACTGCCGTAATCACTCCAGCGGGTCGCTTTTGCGGAAGCGTCCGTGCTTGCACTGGCGCGCCATTGCTGCGGTACGCGGTCGGTCGGCACCACGGCATCCGGGGCCAATGAACACGCGGTTGTGAAGGTGAGAAGAAGGATGCTGAATCGTTTCATGTTCACTCCGATGCCAAGGCCACGACCGGGTCAAGCCGTGCCGCTTTGCGTGCCGGCCAGATGCCGAAGACCAACCCCGTAATGACCGCACTGCTGAATGAAAGGATGGCAGGCACCGGCGTGATCTGGATCGGCACGGAAGCCAGTTGCAACCCGAACGCCGTCGCCAGCCCAATGACCACGCCCAGCACCCCACCCACGGTGCAGACCACCGCTGCTTCGGTGTTGAACTGCAGCATGATGTCGCGCACCCGCGCGCCGGTGGCCATGCGAATGCCGATCTCGCGCGTGCGCTCGGTCACGCTCACCAGCATGATGTTCATGACGCCAATGCCGCCCACCAGCAGTGAAATGGCCGCCACCGCGCCCAGCAGTAATGTGAAGGTGTTGTAGGTTTCGCTCGCCATATCAATGAACGAGGCCATGTTGCGCGTCGAAAAATCCACCTGCCGGTGGCGCGCAAGGATCAGGTCGTTGATGGCTTTTTCCGTGCTGGCAATGGCGTCCACACTGTCCACCCGCACGGTGACAGCACTCAGGAAATTCTGGCCGAACAGTCGGATCATGCCGGTAGTGACCGGCACCACCACCACGTCGTCCTGGTCGCCACCCCAGCCGGAAGCACCTTTGCCGGTGAGCACGCCGATCACCTCGAACGGCACGTTCTTCACCAGGATATATTCGCCAATGGGGTCTTCACCGTTGGGGAACAGGTTCTTCACCGTGGTTTGCCCCAGCACCGCCACCGGCGCATAGGAACGCACGTCGCGGTCGGTGAAGAAACTGCCTTTGGCCGTTGGCCAGTCACGCACATAGGGCATGGCCGCGCCGACGCCCTGCACGGGCGTCTGCACGTCGATATTGCCGTAACGCACCTTGTAGGAACCGCTGCGCTCGGGCACCACGGCGCTCACATGGTCCAGCTCGGCAATGGCTTCCGTATCCGCGAACGAAAGGGTGGTGATGTTGCCATCGCCGCGCACGCCGGGCGCACCGGGGCGCACCGAAAGCAGGTTGGTGCCCATGGCGGTGATCTGGTCCAGCACCTGCTGCTTGCTGCCACTGCCCACCGCTAGCATGGTGACGACCGACGCCACCCCGATGATGATGCCGAGCAACGTCAGTGCGGTGCGGAACTTGTTGGCCTTCAGCGAGCGCGCCGCCATTTTGGCCGCTTCGCTGATCTCAGGGATCAGGTTGGCCTGCCCACGCGCGGATGGTGGCGGTAGCGGCTGCGGGCTGGGCTTCACCTCGCCCTTTTCCTCTACGATACGCCCATCGAAAATATGCAGTACGCGGCTTGCATGGGCGGCCACGCTGGCATCGTGCGTAATTAGGATAATGGTGCGCCCTTCGCTATGCAGCTGCTTCAGCAGCGCCATTACGTCGTCGCTGGATTTGCTATCGAGCGCGCCGGTCGGCTCATCCGCCAGAATGATGGGCGGATCGTTCACCAGCGCCCGCGCGATGGCCACGCGCTGCTGTTGCCCACCGGAAAGCTCCGACGGGCGGTGATGCGCGCGCTCGCCCAGCCCCAGCTGGCCCAGCAGCTGCTGCGCACGGCGCGTGCGTTCGGCCTTGGGCAGCGCAGCGTAGATACCGGGGATCTCGACATTCTCCTCCGCCGTGGCGGTGGCAATGAGGTTGTAGCGCTGGAACACGAACCCGAACGTGTCGCGGCGCAGCGCGGCCAGCTCGTCGCCATTCAGGCTGCTCACGTTGCGGCCACGCACCTGATAGCTGCCACTGCTGGCGCGATCGAGGCAACCGAGGATGTTCATGAGCGTGGATTTGCCCGAACCCGACTGGCCCATGATGGCCACGAACTCGCCGGGCCAAATGGCAAAGCTCGCGTCGCTCAAAGCCCGCAGGGTCTGCTCGCCGGTCTGGTACACCCGGCTGAGGTTACTGGCGGTGAGCAGCGGCTCCATGCGCTAGATCCTCGGCCCGCGGCGGGCAGCAGCGCCCGACGCACCGCCCGTGGCTTCCGCCGTGGCGATGGCCACCATATCGGTTTCCGTAAGGCCCGAGAGCACCTGCGCCTGCGTGCGGCTCATCAGGCCGATGCGCACTGGTGTGGGCACCACGTCGTTCCCCTTTTTCACCAGCACTTCGTACGTTTCACCCTCACCCGGCGCGGCGGGTAATTTCTTACCCAGCGCGCGGGTGGGAATGCTGAGCGTGTCCGTTGCGCTGCCAAGCTGGAAGAACATCTGCGTGCTCATGCCGGTCATCAGCGCATGGTCGCTGTTTTGCACATCCACGAGCGCGTTGTACAGCACCACATCCAGCACGGTCGCATCCGGTGAAGGCAGCAGTTGCCGCAGCGTGCTATCCCACCGGCGCTCCGAACCCAGAATGGTGAAATACACCGGCATGCCCTCTTTCAGGCGCGGCACATCGGCCTCTGCCACCTGCGCGCGCACGGTCATGGTGTCCAAATTCGCCACCTGCACGATCACCGGCGCCAGCTGGTTGGCGTTCAGCGTCTGCCCTTCTTTCGAGGTCTGCGACACCACCGTGCCATCGATGGGCGCATAGATCTTGGTGAAGCCGAGGTTCGCACGGTCGCCGCGCAGGGTGGATTCTGCTTCTTCGATCTGGGCTTTGAAGGAGTTGGTGCGCGCTTGCGCGGCTTTGTATTCTTTCAAGCTGTCCTGCAATACTTCCTTACTTACCGCGTCGGCCTTCACCAGCTTGCTGTTGCGGTTGTAAACGCTTTGGGCGAATTCCACGTTCGCCTGTTGCTCGGCCAGCTGGGCGCGCAGTGTTTTCAGGCGCGCCTCGTCGGCCTCGACGCGTGCATTGTAAATTTGTGGGTCGATCTCGGCGATGAGCTCGCCTTTCTTGACCACATCGCCGATCTCGACATGCAGCTTCTTCAACTGGCCCGAGACCTGCGCGCCCACATCCACGAATTCCTTCGGCTCCAGCTTGCCTTGGGCGGTGACGGATTCTTCGATGCTGGTACGGGTAACGGGGAGATATTCATAGGCGGTTTTGCCCGCACTCCCATCGCTCCACGGTGCCCAGAGCAGCAGCGCCGGCAGCAGGATGAAGCCTGCCACGAGGTAACGACGTTTGCGGGGGAATCGTTGAAATACCGGGCGCATATCGGTTGTACGGTGAATGGGCGTGATCCCCTGCGTGAGAATGCTAAAAGAATGCATCCATTTACCTACGATCAGGCATCAACGGGCCATGCGGCGCACGTGCTATGCACCCACCATTACAGCCTTTTAATCAAGCAATGCCGACCATCATCATGCCCTGCCACACATAAGAAGTTTGATTCTTGTCCCAATTATCAAACTATGTATAATGGCCGCTCATCACGGTATATCAGCATGGACATCGCAAAAAAACTCAGCGTGCTGGCGGATGCAGCGAAGTACGACGCGTCCTGCTCCTCCAGCGGCTCGAAGACCAAACGCGGCGGCAAAGGCATCGGCAGCACCGAGGGCGGCGGCATTTGCCACAGCTACACGCCGGATGGGCGGTGCATCTCACTGCTGAAGATCCTGCTCACCAATTACTGCATGTTCGATTGCAAATACTGCGTCAACCGCATCTCGAGCGATGTAGAACGTGCCCGCTTCACGGTCGATGAGGTGGTGAAACTGACGCTGGATTTCTACCGCCGCAACTACATCGAGGGGTTGTTCCTGAGTTCCGGCATCGTGCGCGACAGCGACTACACCATGGAGCAGCTGATCGCGGTGGCTAAATCACTGCGGCAGGAGCATGGGTTCGGCGGCTACATCCACCTGAAGACCATTCCCGGTGCGTCTGACGCGTTACTGAGCGAGGCCGGGCTGTATGCAGATCGCCTGAGCGTGAACATCGAGCTGCCCACCGCGCAGGACCTGCAAAACCTCGCGCCCGAGAAGAACCGGCCGCAGCTGGAGCGCAACATGCAGGAAGTGCATGTGAAAACGCTGGAAGTAAAAGAGGACCGCAAGCGCGGCCTCAAGCCGCCCACCTTCGCACCCGCTGGCCAAAGTACGCAGATGATCATTGGCGCCACCCCCACGCCAGATAAGGACATTCTCGCCACCTCGCACACGCTCTACAGCCAGTACCGCCTGCGGCGCGTGTATTATTCGGCCTTCAGCCCCATTCCCCATGCCGACAACCGCCTGCCCGGCGCCAGCCCGCCCTTGCTGCGCGAACACCGCCTCTACCAGGCCGACTGGATGCTACGCTTCTACGGCTACCGCGTGGATGAGATCGTCAATGACGATACGCCGGACCTCGAGATCGACCTTGACCCCAAAACCGCATGGGCCATTCGCAACCCAGCTTTCTTCCCAGTGGACATCAACCGCGCGGCGAAAGAACAATTGCTGCGCATTCCCGGCCTTGGCGTGCGCTCGGTCGAAACCATCCTGCGGGTGCGCCGTTACCGCACCTTGCGGCTGGGAGACATTCTGCGCCTGAAGATCGCATGGAAGCGTGCGAAACCATTCCTCATCGCGGCGGATTACAAACCACCTTTATCGCTGCTGGATAGCACGAACCTGCGCGAATACCTGCGCCCGCCCCCGCAGCAATTGCAGCTGGCACTGTAGCCATGCTTATCCTGAAGGCAGAGGATTTCTCGCAATGGCGCGAGCAGGCGCGCGCCTTGCTCTCGAACCATATCACCCCGCTGGACGTGAGCTGGACAGCGGCCGCGCAGCCAAGCATGTTCGGTGACGTGGCGCTGCCTGCGGTGCAGCACGGCGCGCAACCGCTGGTGCCGCAAGCGTTCCTGAAACTGGCCAAAACCATTGCCTGCCACCGCGACATGCGCAAATGGGAGCTGCTTTACCAGTTACTATTCCGCCTGACGCATGGCGAGAAGCACCTGCTCAGCATCAGTACCGATCCGTTGATACTGGCGCTGGTGCGCATGCAGCAGGCCATTCGCCGCGATGCGCACAAGGCCAAGGCATTCGTGCGTTTCCGCGAGGTGCAGGAGGACGATGCTCCACATTACATTGCGTGGCACCAGCCGGACCATTGCATTCTGCCGCTGGTGGCCCCGTTCTTTTCACGCCGCTTCGCCGCCATGCGCTGGACCATCCTCACCCCCGACCAGTCCGTCGCGTGGGATGGTGAGGCCCTCACCTACGGCCCCGGTGTGGGCGCCGAGCATGCGCCTGCCGAAGACGCGCTGGAGGATCTCTGGCGCGATTACTACCGTGCCACGTTCAACCCCGCCCGCATCAAACTCAAAATGATGCGGCGCGAAATGCCCGTGCGCTACTGGAAGACCATGCCCGAGACAGAGATCATCACCGACATGCTGCGCGAAGCGCCGCAGCGCGTGGCCAACATGCTTGCGCACACCGAAGGCCAGACGCGCAGCGCTGCCGACTTCCTGCCACCCACACAAACCCTGCCGGGGCTGGCAGCCGCCGCCAAAGGCTGCGAAGGGTGCGAACTGCACCGCACCGCCAGCCAGACCGTGTTCGGTGTGGGCCCGGCCGATGCACGCATCATGCTGGTGGGCGAACAGCCCGGCGACGAGGAGGACCGCGCCGGCACGCCGTTCATTGGCCCGGCAGGCCAATTGCTGGACGAAGCATTGCAGCATGCCGGGCTGGTGCGCGAGTCGCTCTACATCACCAATGCGGTGAAGCATTTCCGCTTCCTTTATAAAGACAGTTTCCGCCAGCACCAGTCGCCCTCACGCTACCACGTGCAGGCCTGCAAACCGTGGTTGACGGCGGAGATCGCCGCCATCAAGCCTAAGCTGATCCTTTGCCTTGGCAACACGGCGGCGCGCGCACTCATCAGCCCCAACTTCGTGATGCGCGACGGACGCGGCGTGCCGCTGGGCGAAGCGCCGACCCTCATGGCCACCTACCACCCCTCGGCCTTACTGCGCTTACCCGCGACTGCCCGCGCCAGGGCGCAGAATGAGTTCATGGCCGACCTGCGCTGCGCCGCAGGCTGGCAGTAACGCCCGTTACGGGCACTTATACAGCTTGTTCTTGTAGAGAAGATGCACCTGCATGCGGGCCGGTTCTGTGAATAGCCGCTGGAATGCCGGGTCCGAAATTTCCAGCCCGCCGGTGAAGCTGCCAAACGCGGGCATGACCAGCAGCGTATCGGAATGCACAAAGCAGCGGCCGCGCACTTTCTGCCGGTTCCACACAAGGCTGGATTTCGGGTGATAATGGCCGATGATCTGCGGTAGCTGCAGTGCAGCATATTCATGCCGGAAGGCAATGCCACCCTGCTCGTATTGCGCCTCAAGCAATGGTGTATCCGGCCCACGCAACACCACGTCATGATTGCCCTCGATCCACCGGCAATGCTGCACCTGCGCGACGAGTGCCGCAAGCTGCTGGCGCAATGCCGCATCCAGCCGCTGCCATGCGTTCGCATCATGCAGGCTGTCGCCCAGTAGCACCAATTCGCGCGGCTGATAATGCTGCACCACTGCCTGCAAACGTAGCAGCGTGTCCATGGTATCGTACGGCGCAATAAGCGAGCCATGCTGCGCCAGAAAACTCGCTTTTTCGAAATGCAGGTCCGACACCACGAGCAGGCCATGCTGCGGCCAGAACAGTACACCGCTGCCATCCAGCACCAGCTGTGCGCCGCCGAAACGAATCTCAATCGCCGAGTGCATCGCGCACCTCATCCATCAATTGTTCAGCCATTTGCTGCTTGCTCATCTGGTCCAGCAGCGCTTCCATGCCGCGGCCGGGAAGCCGTTCGGCACGCACATCCAGAATGACCGGAAGCGACAGGGGCGATGGCCGCGAAAGTTCCTTGAAAAGCAATTTCCCCTGGAACTGGTGCAGCATTTCGGCCAGCCGTTCGGTATCCAACAATTCGCGCTCCGCATCCGCGCGCGTCAGTTTCAGCAGCACATGGTCCGGCTCGTATTTGCGCAGCACGTCGTAGATCAGGTCGGTGTTGAAGGTGACCTGCTTCATGGTCTTTTTGCTGCCGGGGTGGTTCTGCTCCACCAGCCCGGCGATGACCGCCACGCGCCGGAACGAGCGCTTGAGCATGGGTGAATCGGCCAGCCATTCCTCCAGCTCATCGAACAAAATGTCCGGCGCAAGCAACTGGCCGATATGCGCCTCCCCCACGCGCTCAAGCGTGGCAATGGCAAGGCCGTAATCGCTCACGGTAAAGGTAATGGGATGCAGGCCAAGCCGCTCCATGCGACGGCTGACCAGCATGCCCAGCGTCTGGTTCGCGCGGCGTCCCTCGAACGTGTAGAAGACCGTGTAATGCAGTTTGTGCCGCGGAAAACTCTCGATCAGAAAATGCGCACGCCCCGGCAGCACCGAGAACCGCTGCTGCAGCTGCAGCCATTGCTGCATAGGCTTGGATAGCCCCACCCAGAGCTGCGGCATGTCGCAAAGCTGGCGCACACCATCGGCCAGGAAGGTGGAAAGCGGCATCTGCCCACCCGCGTAACTGGGAATGAGCGGCTCTTTCGCCGGGGCGGCCTTTGCTTCCAGCGTCACATCGCGAATGGTCACGAAGGCCAGCGTTTCTCCACCGAAATAGAACGTATCGCCCGGGCGCAATTGCTGCGCAAAATGCTCCTCGATCTCGCCGAGGATCTTGCCGCCGCGCCCATGCAATCGCTTGACCTTCAGCTTCCCGCTTTCAACGATCACGCCAATATTCTGGCGGTGGCGCTGCACCATGGCGCGTGAGGCGACCACGTAGAGCCCGTCTTCATTTTGCACCAGCCGGTGCCAGCGCTCGTAGCTGCGCAGGCTGTAGCCGCCATGCACCACAAACTCGAACAGGCGCGTAAAATCCTCACGGCTCACATGCCGATAGGACCAGCTGGTCGCCAGCATCGCATAGAGCCGGGCAATGCTCACCGGCTGGCTGCATGCCGCATTCATGATGAACTGCACCACCACGTCTTCCGAACCACGGCCGGGCAACTCCCCATCCTGCCTGCCTGCAGCAATCGCGGCGATGGCGGCGCTGCATTCCAGCACCTCGAAACGGTTGGCGGGCACAAGGTAGGCTTTACTCGGCACGCCGACCTGGTGGTTCGAACGGCCGATGCGCTGCAACAGGCGGCTGACGCCTTTGGGTGCACCAACCTGAATCACCACATCCACATTGCCCCAGTCGATGCCCATCTCCAGCGCTGAGGTGGCGACCAGCGCACGCAACTTGCCCTCGGCCATCATCTGCGCGGTCTTCAGCCGTTTCTCTTTGGTCAGCGAGCCGTGGTATAGCCCGATGGGCAGTGCTGCCTCGTTCACTTCCCACAGCAACTGGAACAGCAGCTCTGCTTGCGCCCGGGTGTTCACGAACACGATGCTGGTTTTCGCGTTTGCCACGCAGGCGAGGATTTCCTTCACGGCGTATTTCGCCATGAACCCGGCATAGGGAATGGTTTCCTTGGTTTTCAGGATCTCGACCTTCGGCGGTCTGCCCTGCCCAACCTCCAGCAGGGTGACGGGTTTGCCCACGGGCCCAAGCCACTGGCAAAGCACCTCCGGCGCGGCCACCGTGGCAGAAAGGCCGATGCGCTGGTAGCCCGGGGCCAATGTTTCCAGCTGCGCCATGGCCAGCGTCGCAAGGTCGCCGCGCTTACCCGGTGCAAAATGGTGGATCTCATCCACGATCACGGTCTTCACCTGCCGGAACATCTCCGGCGCGTCCGCATACGACAGCATGAGCATCAGCGATTCCGGCGTGGTCAGCAGGATATTCGGCGGTTTGGCGCGCTGGCGCCTGCGACGGTGGGCCGAGGTATCGCCCGTGCGGCTTTCCACGCTCACGTTCAGCCCCATATCGCGAATGGGGGCCATCAGGTTCCGCTCAATATCGTGCGTTAATGCCTTCAATGGCGAGATATACAGCGTGTGCAGGCCTTTGTAGCCGTCGCGGTCAATGGCGATCAGGCTTGGCAGGAAGCCCGCCAGCGTTTTACCGCAGCCGGTGGGGGCAATGAGCAGGGTGGAAAGCCCCGCCGCATAGCGCTCCACCATGGCGCGTTGATACGAAAGGATGGACCATCCCTGTTGCCGGAACCATGCGGTGAACTGTCTTGGAATCAGGGCCATATGCCCTACATAAATAAGCCATGATAAGGGAGAAACAAGGAATGCACCCACGCGAGTGGATCGAGATCCGGCCGGAGGGGATTTATTGCAAGCCCGGCGGTTTCTACGTGGACCCCATGCGCCCGGTGCAGCATGCGGTGGTCACGCACGGCCACAGCGACCACGCGCGCGGCGGCCACGGCACGGTGGTGGCGACACCGGAAACACTCGCCATCATGCGCACCCGCTACGGCGAAGAACATGCCACCCTGAAGCAGCACGCACTGCCCTACCGCGAAACGATCGAGCAAAACGGCGTGCGCATCAGCCTGCACCCGGCAGGGCACATCCTTGGTAGCGCGCAGGTGAAACTGGAATATGGCGGCACCAGTATTGTGTTCTCGGGGGATTACAAGCGCGCACCTGATCCCACCTGCCCGCCCTTCGAACCCGTGCCGTGCGACGTGTTCGTGACCGAAGCGACCTTCGCCCTGCCCGTATTTGTGCACCCGCCCATTGCTGGTGAGATGGCGAAATTGCTGCGCTCGCTGCAACAATTCCCCGAGCGCTGCCACTTGGTGGGCGTGTATGCGCTGGGCAAATGCCAGCGGCTGATCCGCGCGCTGCGCGAGGTGGGCTACCACGATACGATCTACCTGCATGGTGCCATGGTGAAGCTTTGTGCGCTTTACCAGGCACACGGGGTGGAACTTGGCAGCCTGGAACAAGTCACGGCAGAGAATGCCAAAACACTCGCAGGCAGGATCGTGCTCGCCCCACCTTCCGCGCTGGATGATCGCTGGTCGCGCAAGCTGCCCGACGTGCTCACCGCCGCTGCATCCGGCTGGATGCGCATTCGCGCCCGCGCCAAGCAGAAGGGCGTGGAGCTGCCGCTGATCGTTTCCGACCATGCGGATTGGAACGAGCTCACCCAGACGCTGGAGGATGTGGGCGCCAGCGAGGTCTGGGTCACCCACGGGCGCGAGGACGCGCTGGTCTACCACGCGCAACTGCACGGCTTCAAAGCACAGGCGCTGCGCCTGCTCGGCTACGAGGATGACAGCGAATGAAGCCATTCTGCGCATTGCTGGAGCGGCTCTATTACGAGCATAGCAACCTCGGCAAAGAGAAGCTGCTGCTGGATTATTTCCGCACCACGCCGGACCCTGACCGCGGCTATGCGCTGGCCATCATTGCGGGAACGCTGGAGGTGCCCAACTTCAAGCGCGGCATGGTGCTGGAGTTGATCCGCGCGCGCACCGACCCCACCCTGCTGGCCATGAGCTACGACTATGTGGGCGAGCTTTCCGAAACGGTGGCGCATTTATGGCCGAACGACACGCAGGGCCAACGCCCCCTGCCCCCCCTGCATGAGATCGTGGAGCGCCTGACCACCACGCCCAAAGCCGAACTGCCGGCATATGTCGCGGCGCTATTGGACACGATGACTTCGCCCGAGCGTTGGGCGCTGCTGAAGATCGGCAGCGGCAGTTTGCGCATCGGCGTGTCGGCACGGTTCGTGAAACAGGTGCTGGCCAAATTCGGCGCGCAGCCGGTGGAGATGATCGAGTCGATCTGGCACGGCGTGCAGCCGCCCTATGCAAGCCTGTTCGCCTGGCTGGAAGGCCGTGCGGCCGCCCCGGAAGTGACGGAACGGCTGACCTTCACGCCGGTCATGCTCGCCCACCCGCTGGAGGAGAAGGACTTCCCGCTCATTACCCCGCATGCCTATGCCGCCGAGTGGAAATATGACGGCATCCGCGTGCAGCTCGTGCATAACCATCTCGGCAAAGCGCTGTTCACCCGCACCGGCGACGATATCGGCCATGCCTTCCCTGAAGTGCTGGAGCGCATGAATTTCCATGGCATCGTTGATGGGGAGCTGGTGGTCAAGCGCGAGGGCGAGATGGGCAGTTTCAACGACCTGCAACAGCGCCTCGGTCGCAAGGCCCCCACGCAAAAGCTCATCGCGCAATACCCCACCGCCATCATCGCGTATGACCTGCTGATGCTGGAGGGCGCTGACCTGCGCAGCCTGCCCTACACCGAACGGCGCAGCAAACTTGAAGCAGCGCTGGCGCAACACCTGCCCGCCTGCATGGAGCTATCGCCCGAGGTACCGTTCACCGATTTTGAACAGCTTGGCGCACAGCGCGAACGCGCCATTGAGATAAAAACGATCGAAGGCGTCATGCTCAAACGACGCGATTCCACCTATCAAGCCGGGCGGCCCACCGGCCCGTGGTACAAGTGGAAGACCGCACCCCGCTTAGTGGATGCGGTGCTGATGTATGCGCAGCGTGGCAGCGGCAAGCGCTCCTCCTACTATTCGGATTTCACCTTCGGGCTTTGGAAGGGCAATGAAATTCTCCCCATCGGCAAAGCCTATTTCGGCTTCACCGACGCCGAGCTGAAGCAGCTGGACAAATGGGTGCGCCACCACACGCAGCAGACCTTCGGCCCCGTACGCGAGGTGGACAAAGAACTGGTCTTCGAAGTGGCGTTCGATTCGGTGCATCGCTCTACCCGTCATAAATCGGGCTATGCGCTGCGTTTCCCGCGCATCCACCGCATTCGGTGGGACAAGCCAGCACAAGAAGCGGATACACTGAGCGTGCTTGAGGGCATGCTGTCGTAGGGCTTTGCAGCGCGACGTGTCACTGTTGTGGCTGAGGCAAACAAGTACATGCAGCACGCACCACCATCGCATGAGCAGAATGTAACTTGTCGGTAAGGATTGCAGACCTGTAAGAATTGCGCATGACCACGCTTCGCCTGATCCTCGCCGACCAGCTGACGCCTTCCGTGGCGGCGCTGCGTGGCCGTGAAAAGACCGATGTGGTGCTGCTATGCGAGGTGATGGATGAAGCGACCTACGCGCCCCACCACCCCAAGAAGATTGCGTTCCTTTTCTCGGCCATGCGCCACTTTGCACAGGCGCTTGCGGAGGCTGGCATTACCATGCGTTACGTGAAGCTGGACGACCCCGCCAACAGCGGAAGCTTGGGCGGCGAGGTACAACGAGCCGTGAATGAACTGAAAGCAACGCGGGTGATCACCACCGAACCGGGCGAATACCGCGTGCGGCAGATGATGCAGCAATGGCAGGAAACACTCGGTGTACCGGTCGAAATCCTACCAGATGACCGTTTCCTTGCCACGCACCAGCAATTCGCCGCGTGGGCCAGTGGTAAGAAGCAGCTGCGCATGGAATTCTTCTACCGTGAGATGCGCAAAAATTACAGCATCCTCATCGAGCCGGGCGACAAACCCACCGGCGGCGCATGGAACTACGACAAGGAAAACCGCAAACCACCCAAGGCGGGCATGACCACACCACCGCGCATCAGCCATCGCAAATCCGCCATCACCAAGGAAGTGCTCGCGCTGGTCAAGGAACGCTTCAGCGACCATTTTGGCGATCTCGAGCCCTTCCACTACGCCGTCACGCGCCAACAGGCACGCATGGAGCTGGAGCATTTCATCACCCACCTGCTGCCGCATTTCGGCGACTATCAGGACGCCATGGTCGCGGGCGAGCCCTACCTCTACCACTCGCTGATCTCGAGCTACCTCAATGCCGGGCTGCTCACGCCGCTGGAAATCTGCCGCCAGGCCGAAGTCGCGTACCGCACGGGCAAGGCGCCGCTGAATGCGGTGGAAGGCTTCATCCGCCAGATCCTCGGCTGGCGCGAATACATTCGCGGCATCTACTGGCTGATGATGCCGGAATATGGCGAGCGTAATGCGCTGAAGGCGACCCGCCCCTTGCCGGCATGCTATTGGGGCGGAACGACTGGCATGTTCTGCATGGCCGAAAGCGTGCGCCACACGCGCGAACATGCCTATTCGCACCATATCCAGCGGCTGATGGTGACCGGCAATTTCGCCCTGCTCGCCGGGCTGGATGTGAAGCAAGTGCAGCAATGGTACCTCGCCGTTTATTCCGATGCGTATGAATGGGTGGAAATGCCCAACACCCTGGGCATGGCGCTGTTCGGCGATGGCGGCGTGGTCGCCAGCAAGCCCTATGCCGCCAGCGGTAAATACATCCAGCGCATGAGCAACTATTGCCAGCAATGCCGTTACGACCCTAATGAAATGACCGGCGAGAAGGCCTGCCCGTTCAACGCATTGTATTGGGATTTCCTGGTGCGCCACGACGATGTTTTCCGGGGCAACCAGCGTATGCCCTACGTGTTCGCCACGTGGGACAAGTTCACGCCCGAGAAACAAAAAGCCATCCGCGCACAGGCGAAGCAGCACCTGAAGCGGCTGGAAGAGAACACGCTTTAAGCGGCCACCCGCGCAATCGCCCTTGCACTGCACCGCGGGCGTGTGCATCATCATCAAAACGTCATACTTGCGCGCCGTGGCCCATGCTAGCCATGGCAGTTCATGCACGCACCATTGAGGCCCCATGACTTTTGAAGCCGTTGGCACTACCCTGAACGCCCTTCCCGTCACCAGTATTGCGGATGACGCGGTCGATTCGGTGATGCAGGGCAAGGTCACCATTGTGGCCGCGCCCACCGGCAGCGGAAAATCCATGGTGCTGCCCGCCAAATTGGCCGATGCCTCGGGCGAACCGGTGGTGGTGCTGGTGCCGCGGCGCTTCCTGGCCACCGATGCGGCCAGCAACGTGGCCCAACTGGCCGGTACCGAACTGGGCACCGATGTCGGCTACGCCATTGGCGAAATGGCGGGCGAGAAATCCAAATTTTCCGACAAAACCAAGCTACTATTCGTCACTTATGGCTACGCGATCAGCTCGGGCCTGATCAACCGCGCCAAGAATATCGTGCTGGATGAAGTGCACGAAGCCTCCGAGGATATTTCGCTGGCCCGCGCCATTCTGCACGAACGCAAAGGCCGCGAGTCCGGCCTGCGCCTGCTGGAAATGAGCGCCACGGTCGATGCCTCGCGCCAGCGCGGGTACTGGAGCGACGTGGCCGACACCGCCGCACACGAGGTCAACGGCCAGCAACTCGCCTGCGAGGAACGCCGCCTCACACCGGGGCGCGACAGCGACTCCATCGCGCAGATCGCGGTTGACCTGATCCGCAACGAAGACCGCAAGGGCATCGCCATTTTCCGCTCCGGCATCAAGGACGTGGAAGCCACGGTGAGTGAACTGAAAACGCTCACCGCACGTGCGGGCCTGAGAAATGTCGAGATCGTACAGGTCTATGGCGGCACCCCGGCGGATGAGCGCGCGCAGGCGCGCCTCGCGCCGAAGCCGGGCCATTGCAAGATCATCGTGGGCACGAACGTCATCGAATCGGGTGTGAATCTGCGCTGGCTGGATGCGGGCATTTCCGATGGCACCGGTAAGATCCCCTATGACCGGGCCGATACCGGGGCCAGCGCGCTGGTGCTGGAAGACCTGCCGCAATGGCGCATCGTGCAGCAGCGCGGCCGGGTGAACCGCGCACCCGATGCGACCGGCTTCAACAGCGGCATCTTCATCCTGCATTCGAACAAGGAAATGGCGCATCGCCCGCAGCAGGCCACGCCCGAGCTGGAGCGACGCTCGCTTATGAACATCGCCTTCCGCGCGGCATGCCTTGGCTACGACCCCGAATCGCTGCGCTTCGATGCACATGTTGAACCAGCGCGGCTGCAGGAAGCCAAGGACAACCTCGTGCGGCTGGGCCTGATCGACGACTATTGGAACCCCACGCGTGATGGCGAATATGCCGCACGCCTGCCGCTCTCGCCCGAGAACGCCGCCATGCTCAGCGAAGCGCAGCGCATGGATGTGGCCGCCATGCGCTCCAGCGATGTGGCGGTGCGCAAGCGCCCGAAGATCCTGCCGGATGCGATCGTGATGGCAGCCCTTATCGAACAGGGCGGTATCCGCGACGATTACCGCCGCAGCCACGGGCTGGAAGGCAAGTCCGACGTGCATGGCGCCTCCGACGTGTTGGATGGGCTGAAGGCCTACCTGCAGCTGGAACGCACCGGCGCGGCACGGTTGGTGGCGGCCGCCGCGAACGATCCGCTTGGCGACACCGCGCAGGACAGCACCGTGCTGGAAGCCGCGCGCGCACGCCTGAAGGAAGACTGCGCCAAGCTCAATGTCAGCTACGTGGATTTCAACGAGGTGATGCTGCTGGTTGGTGAGATACGCGCCCGCCACCCGGATGGCCGGGCCCTGTCGCACGAGCGTGAAATGCCGTTCGATGTTGCGCGCTACGACGCGCTCAAACAGACCATCCTGCACGGCAACGCGCACCGCCTGTTCCAGCTGCAGCGCGATGGCAAGGTCCCCACCTACCGCGACCTGCTGCGCGATCATGGCAGCGCCCGCAACGATCGCGGCGCGCCCTTCAACGACTACCACGTGAACGAATATTCCACCCTGCATGGTGCGCAGCAAAGCTCGCGTGCGCCATTCCTAGTGGGCACGCTGCGTGAACTGCCACCGCGGCGCGGCGCGCTCGGCGAAGCGCCGCAGATCATGATCGACGAGCCCACCTCCGTGCCCGCGCATGTGTTCGTTCAATGGGCGGCAGCGCATGAGCCGCGCCTGGTGGGTGAGGTGGAATATGACCGCAAACACAAGGGCGGCGAGCTGAACGCGCGCTACGCGGGTGCTGCCCGGTTTTCGATACCGCTGCCAAAGCAAACGCCCGAACTGGCCGCGCAGTTATCGCAGCTGGCTGCCGGTGAGGACAGCTGGGCCGCCAGCGTGCATGCGGGCAAAGGCGGCCCCCGCCAGCGCTAGGCGCTACGCAGGCTCGCTCAGTTTCGGGGCGGGCACGCCAAGGCAATGGAACACCGCCGTGACCAGGCCACTGCCCACCGCAGCAAGGCTGTTCTTGATGCGTGCGGTCGCGAACGCCCCGGTGATCTGCGCGTCGATCTCCTGCGCTTTTTCCTTCACGTTCGTATCCGCGGGAAGCGCCCCTTCGGCCACCGCATCGCGCAGGGCATTCTCGAAGTACCGCAAATGGGCCTCAAAAATAATGGCGATGCGCGTGCGGATGTCCTCGTCCTGCGTGGCCAGTTCGGTGCCGATGGTGCAATAGGGACAGCCCACCACATAACCGAATTCCTGCTGTTTCTCGACCTGCTCTTCATATAGAAGCTCAAGAAAATAGACGAAACGTTCCAATGGCGGGCGGCTGGGCGAGAAGATCGTGTCCAGCTCGGCCCGGCATTCTTCCCAGACAGACTCGCACGAGACGACCGCCAGCTCCGCCTTGGACTGGAAGAAATGGTAGAAGCTGCCCTTCTGCGCGCCTGAGCTTTTGCAGATGTCATCCACGCTGATGGCGCTGTACCCCTTGGTCCACATGAGCTCGACCATGGTGGAGATCAGCCGTTCGCGCGTATCGACCTTGGGCTTATTGTTGTTTTTAGGACTCAATGCGTTTCTCTATTGTGCAGGTGCAAAAAATATTTATCCATTGCACTTGACCGAACAGTAAAGACAAGACAGATTTGTCAAAACTATTAATCGGTGATGTGTATGTACCAAGCCCAGCCCCCCCGTTCACGCAAGCGCCGCGTGCTGCCGATCCTCCTCATCCTTGCTGCGGCGTTCGTACTGTGGCGCATTTTCTTCGGCGCCCCGGCACAACAGGGCATGCCCAGCGGGCCGACCCCGGTAAGCGTCGCCCCCGTGATCAACCGCACCATGACGTTGTGGACCGAATTCTCCGGCCGGCTTGAGCCGGTGGACATTGCCGAAGTGCGTGCCCGCGTGCCCGGCACCATCGAACGTGTCTATTTCCGCGATGGCGCGCAGGTGCGCCGTGGCGACCCGCTCTTTCTGATCGACCCACGCCCCTATCAGGCGGCGCTGGCGCAGGCGGAAGGCCAGCTTGCCTCGGCGGAGGCGGAGCTTGCTACCGCCCGCATCGAGGCGGATCGCGCCACCAAGCTGATGAAGGCCAACGCCATTGCCCGCACCATTTACGACGAGCGCACCGCCCGCGCCAAGACCGCGGCCGGCAGCCTGCGCAGCGCCAAAGCCGCCGTGGAAACCGCGCGCCTGAACCTGCAATACACGCAGGTGCGTGCGCCCATCAACGGCAAGGCCAGCCGCCCGGAGATCACGGTCGGCAACCTGGTGGATTCCACCCCGGTGCTCACCACCGTGGTCAGCCAGTCGCCGCTTTACCTGAGCTTCGAAGCGGATGAGGCAAGCTACCTTTCCTTCATTCGCGGCACCGATAAGAACGCCTCCATTCCGGTAGAAATGGGCCTCGCCGACGAGAAGGACACGCCCTACAAAGGCAAAATCCTCTCGTTCGATAACCGCATCGATCCCGCTTCGGGCACCATCCGCGGCCGCGCTGTGTTCGAGAACAATAACGGTGAGCTGCTGCCCGGCCTGTTCGCCCGCGTGCGCATCGGTACGCCGGATGAGAAAGCCTCCATCCTCGTCAATGACGCCGCCATCAATACCGACCAGAGCAAGCGCTACGTGTATGTGGTGAATGCCGAAAACAAAGCGGAATACCGCGAAGTGAAACTTGGCGGCACGGAAGGCGCGCTGCGCATCATCACCAGCGGCCTTGAAGAGGGCGATACGATCGCCGTGAACGGGCTGGCGAAGATCCGCCCGGGGGCGGAGATTAAGCCTGTGCCTGCCGACATGGAAACGCTGAAGCCGCTGGAAGCGCCCGATGCCCCCAACGAAGGCGGCGACGCTGCTGCCCCCACCGATGCCGCTCCTGCCCCCGCCACGGAAGAAAAGAAGTAACCCATGCAGCACGGTCGTTTGCACATTGCGAATTTCTTCATTGATCGCCCCATTTTTGCGGGCGTTCTTTCGGTCCTCATCCTGATCGCCGGCCTGATCTCCATGTTCGTGCTGCCGATCTCGGAGTATCCGGACCTGGTGCCGCCGCAGGTGGTGGTGAGCGCGCAATATCCCGGTGCGAACCCCAAAGTGAGCGCCGAAACGGTCGCCGCACCGCTGGAAGAACAGATCAACGGCGTGGAAGACATGCTCTACATGTCGTCGCAGGCCGGCACCGACGGCATGGTGATGATCACCGTGACCTTCAAGCTGGGCACCGACCCCGACAAAGCCCAACAGCTGGTGCAGAACCGCGTAAGCCAAGCCCTTCCTCGCCTGCCGGACGTGACCCGCAGCCTTGGCGTGACCACGCTGAAAAGCGCCCCCGACCTGACGATGGTGGTGCATCTCGTGTCCGACAGCGACCGCTATGACCTGCTCTACCTGCGCAATTACGGCCTGCTGAACGTGAAGGACCAGCTCACCCGCATCGAAGGTGTGGGCCGGGTAGAACAGTTCGGCGGTGGTGATTATGCCATGCGCGTGTGGCTGGACCCGCAAAAGGTTGCCCAGCGTGGCCTAAACGCCAATGATGTGGTCAATGCCATTCGCGCGCAGAACGTACAGATCGCCGCCGGTATCATTGGCGGCGCACCCACCACCGGCGAAGTGCCGTTCGAGCTGCCGGTGAACACCCGCGGCCGCCTTTCGACGCCGGAAGAATTCGAAGACATCATCATCAAAACGAATGACCGCGGCGGCATCACCCGCCTGAAGGACGTGGCCCGTGTGGAACTCGGCGGCTCGACCTACGCGCTGCGCTCGCTGCTGAACAACAAATCGGCCGCGGCCATGGGCGTGTTCGCCATGCCCGGCAGCAACGCGATCGAGATCTCGGACAATGTGCGCGCCACCATGAAGCGCCTGCAAAAATCCATGCCCGAAGGCGTGACCTACGACATCGTGTATGACCCCACCGTGTTCGTGCGCGAATCCATCTCCAAGGTGATCCACACGCTCATCGAGGCGATCCTGCTGGTGGTGCTGGTGGTCATCATCTTCCTGCAGACCTGGCGCGCCTCGCTCATTCCGTTGCTGGCCGTGCCGGTATCCATCATCGGTACCTTCGCGGTGATGCAGATGTTCGGCTTCTCCATCAACGCGCTTACGCTGTTCGGGCTGGTGCTTGCCATCGGCATCGTGGTGGATGACGCCATCGTCGTCGTGGAGAACGTGGAGCGCAACATCGAGAACGGGCTCAGCCCCCGCGAAGCGACCTACAAGGCCATGGAAGAAGTGTCCGGCCCCATCATCGCCATTGCGCTCACGCTGTGCGCCGTGTTCGTTCCCATCGCGTTCATCAGCGGCTTAACGGGCCAGTTCTATAAGCAGTTCGCGCTGACCATTGCGATCTCCACCATCATTTCGGCGTTCAATTCGCTCACGCTCAGCCCGGCGCTCGCCTCCATCCTGCTGAAGGGGCATGACGCGCCGAAGGATAAAGTCACCCGCGTGTCCGAGAAGATCTTCGGCAGCATTTTTGCTGCACGCCGCTGGTTCCTTGCGGCATTGCTGGTGTGGATCGCCAGCATGATCCTCACCACGGTGCTGGTGTCGTTCGTGGGCCCCATGGGCTACATGGTGAAGGTGGCGGGCGTGTGGATCGCCCGCGTGCTTGCCGTGATCGGCATCGTCATGGCGGTGCGCTTCATCGTGCGTGGCCCGCGCTTTGGCGAGCAACAGGGCTTTGAATGGTTCAACGGCGTGTTCCATCGCGGCTCCGAGCGCTATTCCGGTTCGGTCGAGCGCTCGTTCAAACGCAAAGGCTTCATGCTGGGCATCTATGCCGTGCTGCTGGTGCTCACGGTGGTCATGTTCCGCATCGTGCCCACCGGCTATGTGCCCGGGCAGGACAAACAATACCTCATCGCCTTCGCGAAACTGCCCAGCGGCGCTTCGCTGGAGCGCACCGAGGCCGTCATCCGCCGCATGTCCGACATTGCGTTGAAACACCCCGGCGTGGCCAACTCGGTGGCTTTCCCCGGCCTTTCTATCGCGGGTTTCTCGGCCAGTTCGAACGAAGGCATCGTGTTCGTGACGCTGAAGGATTTCCATGAGCGCAAAGGCGGTGCGAATTCCGCCGGTGCCATTGCCGGGCAGCTGTTCGGGCAATACGCCACCATTGAAGAAGGCTTCGTGGCCATTTTCCCGCCACCGCCGGTGATGGGCCTTGGCACAACGGGCGGCTTCAAGCTGGAAATCCAGGACCGCAGCGATCTGGGCTACGACAAGCTCAACGAGGTGGTGCAAAAAGTGGTGGGCGACGCCTATCAGGCCGGTGTGCTCGATCAGGTCTATTCGGGCATGGATATCAACGTGCCGCAGCTGGAGATCGAGATCAACCGCGCCCGCGCCACGCAGCTGGGCATTCCCCTGCCCGAACTGTTCTCCACGCTGCAGGTCTATCTGGGCTCGCTGTATGTGAATGACTTCAACAAGTTCGGCCGCACCTTCCAGGTGATCGCGCAGGCCGATGCGCCGTTCCGTTCGAGCCCTGAGCAGATCGCACAGCTGAAAGTGCGCAACGACAAGGGCCAGATGATCCCGCTGGGTTCGGTGGTGAGCGTGAAGCAGACCTACGGCCCCGCGCGCGCCAACCGCTACAACGCCTACCGCTCCGCCGATATTAACGGCGCGCCCAAAGGCGTATCCAGCGGCGAGGCCGAGGCCGCCATGGAAGACATCCTGAAGAAGAACCTGCCCAAAGGCATGACCTTCGAATGGACGGAGCTGACCTACCAGAAAATTCTGGCAGGCAACACGGCGCTGTTCGTGTTCCCGCTCTGCGTGCTGCTGGTGTTCATGGTGCTGAGCGCGCAGTACGAAAGCCTCAGCCTGCCGCTGGCGGTGATCCTGATCGTGCCGATGTGCCTGCTCTGCGCCATCTTCGGCGTCTGGCTCATGCGGGGCGACAACAACATCTTCACGCAGATCGGGTTGATCGTGCTGGTGGGGCTGGCGTGTAAGAACGCGATCCTCATCGTGGAATTCGCCCGCGAGCTGGAAGCCCAGGGCCGCTCGGTGGTGGAAGCCGCCATCGAAGCCAGCCGCCTGCGCCTTCGCCCCATTCTCATGACGTCGTTCGCGTTCATCATGGGCGTGGTGCCGCTGGTGGTATCCACCGGCGCGGGTGCCGAAATGCGTCAGGCCATGGGCATCGCCGTGTTCTCGGGCATGCTGGGGGTAACGTTCTTCGGCCTGCTGTTCACGCCCATCTTCTATGTCGTTATCCGTAGCATTGCGAAGCGCTGCGATAAGCTTATGCCCCACCCCATCCGTGATAGCCATTGATATGCGAAACCCCTCCCTCTTCTGGTGCATGCTTGCGTTCACGGCACTCACCGCGTGCGACCTATCGCCGGATCTTAAGCAGCCCAAGGTCGAAGTGCCCGCCGGCTTCAAGGAAGCCCCGCCGACCGACACCGCCCCCATCACCGATGGGCGCTGGGCCCCCGCCAACCCCGCCATGGCCGAACAGTTCGGGCAGGACGAATGGTGGCGCGTGTTCGGCGACGAACAGCTCAACGGCCTCATCGCCACCGCCTACAAACAAAGCCCCACGCTGAAGGCCGCACGCGAACGGCTGCTACAGGCCCGCGCGTTCACCGAAGCGGAGGAATCCCGCCTGTACCCGGATGTGACGCTGGGCGGCGGCGCCTACCGCCAGAAATACTCGGCATCGAACCCGAACTTCCCGCCCGGCGTACCCACCAAGCCTTTCACGCTTTACCGCACGCAGCTTGGCATCGATTACAGGCTGGACGTGTTCGGCCGTGCGCGCAACCTTGCCGAAGCCGCGAACCAGCGTGAAGAAGGCGCGAAGCAGACCTTCCGCGCTGCGCGCATCACGCTCGCGGCCGACGTGGCCGAAAGCTATTACCGCCTGCGCGGCCTGCGCGCCGAGGAAGCCGCCCTCACCCGCAACCTTGCACTGCGCAACGAGACTGTGAACATCACCCGCAAGCGCTATGAAATTGGCGATGTGAGCGATCTCGACCTTGCGCGTGCCGAAGGCGAAGAAGCCACCACCCGCGCCGAGCTGTTCGCCGTAGAACAACAGCGCGCCGTGGTGGAACACACACTCGCCATTCTCACCGGCAAGCCCCCGGCGAGCTTCAACATCGACACTACCGAGATCATGGATGCCCCGCCCGCCATTCCGCACGGCATGCCCGCCACTTTGCTAGAGCGCCGGCCGGATGTTGCCCGCGCGCAAACAGAAATGGCCGCCACCAACGCCGAGATCGGCTTCGCCCGCGCCGCGTTCTTCCCCTCGGTCGATCTGGCGGCCAGCGGCGGCACGGAAGCCTCGACCTTCGGTGACCTGTTCAACTGGTCGTCACGCACATGGCTGCTGGGCCCTGCCACCGGCACCTTGCTGAGCATGCCCATCTTCACCGGCGGCCGCAACTCGGCCAACCTCGCCAGTGCGAAATCCAGCTTCCGCGAAGCCGTGGCGAATTACCGCGCGCAAGTGCTCACTGCCTTCAAGGAAACCGAAGACGCGCTCTCGGGCGTGCGTACGGCCAAAGGTGCCGCCGGTGCGCAGGACGACGCCGCCAGCGCCGCCCAGCGCGCGTATCGCGTCGCCCGCCTGCAATACGATAACGGCTTCATCGGCTACCTCGAACGCATCGATGCCGAACGCAGCCTGCTTTCCGCCCAGCGTGGGCAGGCCCGTGCGCGCGCCGACCAATACGTGGCCACCATCACGCTCATCCGCGCCCTCGGCGGCGGGTGGGATGTGAGCATTCCAGCAGCCCCCGTGGCCGAAGGGGTCGCCGCACCGGCAAAACCTGTCGCTGCAGTGGCCCAACCCGCGGGTAAAGAGGACGCGACCATCGCCCTGAAGAAAGACGCGAAGATCCAGTGGCAGAAGCTGCCCAACGGCGACGCCGAAGCAGCCCCCGCACCCAAAGCGGCGGCCCCGGCGGCACCGCCCTTCGCACGCCAGCGGCCCGGCAAGCCGGTTCCCGGCCTGAACTAGCCCGCGCGAGAATCGCTTTCCCTGCCCGCGCGGGAATGCTATGGCAGCGCGCATGATCCGTTTGAGCGAAATCAAGCTACCCCTCGACCACCCGCCGGAGGCGATCGCCGCGGCGGCAGCGGCGCGCCTTGGCATCGCCCCGCGTGAGCTGCTCAGCTGCACCGTGTTCAAGCGCGGCAACGACGCCCGCAAGAAACATGCGATCCAGCTGGTCTACACGCTGGATGTGGCCGTGGCGAACGAGGCCGCGCTGCTCAAGCGCTTCGCCAACGACAACAACGTGCGCGCCACGCCCGACATGGAATACAAATTCGTGGGCCACGCTCCCGCCGGGTTCGAACCGCGGCCGGTGGTCATTGGTGCCGGGCCCTGCGGCCTGCTCTGCGCGCTGATCCTTGCGCAAATGGGCCTGCGCCCGATCATTCTGGAACGCGGCAAAGTGGTGCGCGAACGCACGAAGGACACTTGGGCCCTGTGGCGCAAATCGGTGCTGACCACCGAATCGAACGTGCAGTTCGGCGAAGGCGGTGCTGGCACGTTCTCCGACGGTAAGCTCTACAGCCAGATCAAGGACCCGCGCCATCTCGGCCGCAAAGTGCTGACCGAATTCGTGAAGGCCGAAGCGCCGGAGGATATCCTTACCGAGGCCCATCCGCATATCGGCACGTTCCGCCTCGTCAAAATGGTCGAGAACATGCGCCGCACCATCGAATCGCTGGGCGGGGAATACCGCTTCAGCACCCGGGTGGTGGATTTCGATATCGCCACCGAGGCCGATGGCACGCGCCGCATGCGCGGCCTGCATTTGGCGGATGGCGGCTACCTCGCCGCCGAGCATGTGGTGCTGGCCGTGGGCCACAGCGCGCGCGACACGTTCCAGACCCTGCATGATCGCGGCGTATATATCGAGGCAAAGCCCTTCTCCATCGGCGTGCGCATCGAGCACCCGCAATCACTGATCGACGCGGCGCGCTTCGGCCCCAGCGCGGGCAACGCCATTCTCGGTGCGGCCGATTACAAACTGGTGCACCACGCCAGCAACGGGCGCGACGTGTACAGCTTTTGCATGTGCCCCGGCGGCACGGTGGTGGCCGCCACCTCGGAAGAAGGCCGTGTCGTCACGAACGGCATGAGCCAGTATTCGCGCGCTGAGCGCAACGCGAATGCGGGCATGGTGGTGGGTATTGACCCCGCGCGGGATTACCCGGGCCACCCGCTCGCGGGCATCGACCTGCAACGCCAGCTGGAATCCGCCGCGTTCGTGGCGGGCGGCAGCAACTACATGGCCCCCGGCCAGCGCGTGGGCGACTTCCTAGCCGGGCGCGCCAGCACCACGCTGGGCGACGTGGTGCCCTCGTACAAACCGGGCGTGAAGCCGACCGATCTGGCGCAGGTGCTACCCGCCTTCGCGGTGGAAGCCATGCGCGAAGCGCTGCCCGCCTTTGGCCGCCAGATCAAGGGTTACGACATGGCCGACGCGGTGATGACCGGCGTGGAAACGCGCACCAGCTCGCCCATTCGCATCACGCGGGCGCGCGACACGTTCCAGAGCCTGAACACCGTCGGTCTGTTCCCTGCGGGTGAAGGTGCGGGCTATGCGGGCGGTATTCTCTCCGCCGGGGTGGATGGAATTCAGGTGGCCGAAGCCGTGGCACGCGCCATGCTCGGCCTGCCGGTGCAGGCAGGCTAGCCGCCCGCTTTGCGGCGCATGGGCTTCACGGTGAGGCCTTCTTTGACCACAGCGCGCTCGATCTTCGCCACTTCCGTGAGCGGTACGGTGGCAATGTAGCGGCCACTGCGCGCGGCGCTGATCTCGCCATGCACTTCGATGCCGTGGTCTTCCAGCATCTGCTGGATGCCGACCATGTGCGTCTTGTTGATGCGGGTCTCGAACCCCTGCTGGCGCTTGCGCCATTCCACGTCGGTCAGCGCGCGCAGGGCGGCTTCCATGGGATCTTCATAGGGCATGCGGTACCTCCGTTGCTGCGGTGGCATACTGCACCATGCCGCGCGCTGCGGCAACCGCCGTGCTGAAGCAGCCCTGCAATAAATAGCCGCCCGTGGGCGCTTCCCAGTCCAGCATTTCCCCGGCCACGAACAGCCCCGGCATGCTGCGCAGCATAAACCGTTCGTCCACCGCCTGTTGCGCAATGCCCCCCGCGGTGGAAATGGCGCGCGCCATGCCCGTAGGTGCACGCAGCGTCAGCGGCACGGCTTTCAGCATGGCGGCGAGTGCGTCACCATAGGCATCCTGCAGTGCGTCCTTCGGGAATGCTTCGTGCAGCAGCGCCACGGCCAACGGCGAAAACCCAGCGCTGCGCAGGTAGCTGCTGAATGACTTCGTGCGCCGCGGCAGGGCGAATTTTTGTGCCAGCGACGCCTGCGTCATGGTGGGGCGCAGGTCAAGCGTCACGGCCGCTTTGCCCGCATGGTTGATCGTATCGCGCAGGCGCGCGCCCAGCGCATAGACCAGTCCGCCTTCAATGCCGTCTTCAGTGATCATTGCCTCGCCTTGCTGCGTGGTCACGCCATGCGTCATGGCCAGCGGTTTCAGCGGCTGGCCTGCAAAACGTTCGCGGAAATACGCGCTCCACGCCACCTTGAAGCCCGCATTCGCCGGTGCCAGCGGGGTGATGGGCACGCCGCGCGCCGCCAGCAGCGACACCCAGTTGCCATCGGAGCCCAGGCGCGGCCACGACGCGCCACCCAGCGCCAGCAGTGCCGCGGGCGGGCGCACGGCAACCTGCTGCTGCGCGCCGTCTTCGAACAGAAGCTGGTCGTCGTACCAACCGATCCAGCGGTGGCGAGGGTAATATTGCACGCCAAGGGCCTGCAGGCGCTGCAGCCACACGCGCAGCAAGGGTGCGGCTTTCATGGCCTTGGGGAACACACGGCCGCTGCTGCCGACGAAGGTTTCCTGCCCCAGCCCTTCGCACCATGCGCGCAGCATCTCCGGCGAGAAGGCGCGCACGCTGGGCTCCAGCCACGGCTGGGCTGTGCCATAGCGCGGCAGGAAATGCTCCAGCGGTTCGCTATGCGTCAGGTTCAACCCGCCCCGCCCCGCGAGCAGGAATTTGCGCGCAGGGCTGGGCATGCGGTCGAACAGCTGCACGGCATAGCCTTGGGCGGCAATGGTTTCGGCCGCCATGAGCCCAGAGGGGCCAGCGCCAATGATCACGAATGGTGCGGAGTGGGGTTGCATGCATGCGCTTTAGCGTGAATCCACCGGCACAGCAACCGTTGAGGCACAAACGCACAAGCCCCCTGCCAGCGAAGGCGGGGGGCTTGCGTCCGGGCAACGAACGTCGCGCAGGTTACGCGGCGCGCTGGGCTTTGCCGCCTTCCAGCGCTTGCATCACGCCATCCATGTGGCGCGGCAGGTCGCCCGGCAGGCGCGAGGTGATGAACACGCCGTCCATGGCCAGCGCTTCGTCGCTGAACATGGCACCGGCTTTTTCCAGCTCTTCCTGAATGCCGGGGTAGCCGGTCAGTTTGCGACCACGCACCACATCGGCTTCCACCAGCAATTGCGGGCCGTGGCAAATGGCAGCGACCGGCTTGCCAGCCTGCACGAACTGACGCGCGATGGACACGGCGCGCTCGTTCTTGCGCAGCGCGGCCGGCGCTTTCCCACCGGGAATGTAGAGCAGCGCATAGGCCGAAACGTCCGACACGTTCGCGATCGGCATGGCTTGCTTAAAGGCGTAGCCGTTCTTTGCCTTAAAGCTGGTGCCTTCCGGAATGGCCACGTCCACATCGAACCCGGCTTCCAGCAAGCGGTAGTACGGGTAGAAGAACTCCATATCTTCCGTATCATCGGCGGTGAGCATCAGCACACGCTGGTTCTTTTTCAGGCGCGCCGGAATGGGCGCTGCTTTCATGATGTCTTTTTCTTCGGCGAAGGGGTTCAGGTTCATGGTCTTCTCCTTGGTAGGTGGGACAGAGCCCGCAACAGACCGTATCCGCCATAAAATATCGATCCGGTTAGGCCGGCGTTGACATCACCACAGCAACATTGCATGCGGGTGGGATGAGCAAATTTTCCACGCATGTTCTGAAGATACCGGATTTCCGGCGCTTGCTGTTCACCCGCATGTGCGGGTTGATGGCGCTGCAGGCGCAGGCAGTCATCGTTGGCTGGCAGATCTATTCGCTCACCCATGATCCGTTCATGCTCGGGCTGACCGGGCTGGTCGAAGCCGTGCCCGCCATTGCCTGCGCATTGTTTGCGGGCCATGTGGTGGATGTGGGGCGGCCGCACCGCATTTACCTGATCTGCCTTGGGGTGCTGGCCCTGAACACGCTCATGCTGTTCCTGCTGGCGGGCGGCCTGCTGCACGCGGCCG
>QFOX01000102.1 GCA_003241645.1 Azospirillum brasilense
CGCCCAGCGTGTCGCTGCGCCCCAGCGCTACCCTTGGCCAGAAGACCCTCTGGGCGCAAGTGGGCAGCTTCAACGACGCGCAGACCGCGCTGGCCTATTGGGATAATTTCCGCCGTAGCCACCCCGATTTCCCGGTGGTGCGTGTACGCGTGAGCAGCTCGTTCGCGGCCCTCCAGCGTGGCACCACGTCGGTGAACCTGCGCGTGGGGCCGTTCCTGCGTGATACCTCGGTACGCACGCTGTGCGCCACCATCGCCAAGGATCAGGACGATCGCGACGTGGATAGCGACCTGCGCGTGCAGTGCGGCGGCATTGTCGATACGGGCATTGCGGCCTCGGTCGCCGGGCCGCGTAATGGTTACCTCAACGGTTCGCGTTACAAGCGCTAAACGCTAATCAGGCCTGCGTATTCCCGCAGCGCTCAGTGGATGGGTGGCCGAGTTGTTTGCAAAACACCAGCAGGTGTTTTGGATTGCGCAGTAACCCGCAGGGTGAGGGTCAGCAGACCCGAGTCAATGCAGCAGTCTTGACGTGGAGCGCAGCGCAAAGAGACGAACCGTAGGTGAGTCAAAACTGCCTTGCGTAGCAATCGGCAGGTATTTACAACGCTGCATAAGGATGGGTGGCCGAGTGGTTTAAGGCAGCAGTCTTGAAAACCGGTGAAGTAAGGTGCGTAGAATAGCCCGGCAATGGGCGCGGATATGGATGGGTGGCCGAGTGGTTTAAGGCAGCAGTCTTGAAAACTGCCGAGGTGCAAGCCTCCGTGAGTTCGAATCTCACCCCATCCGCCACCGCCCCGAAAATTACGCGGCGGGACACTTCTGGGACAGTTCGGGGCAACAGGTGGCGACAGATGCTAAGCTGAGTGGGACCCATCGGCGGTAGGCACGAAAATGAGTGATTATAGCACTGCAAATATGGCGAATCCGGTAGTGGATTATTATAGGAAACATCTTCCTACGCGGAACCGTATCCGGCGCTATAGCCCCGCTACAATTTTGGAAATAGCAACTTATCTTCTAAGAACAAAGGCCGACGAAGGTTTAGGGAATAAACCGACATACTTGCCGTGGATAATAATGCTCATTATCCGCTGGACATATCAATATGGTGACACAGCCGCCCGCAGGGAAATTACAGAGCCAGAGTTTAATCAAATTTATAATGAAATTTACAGCTTGGGTGATGGCATTCGATTCGAAGGGCAAGATACCAGCAATGTTTTTGAATCATTTTTTAGACGCACCCTATTTCATCAACTGCCATTTCAACTCAGCATAAACGATGTTGGCACAGGGTTAAGCCGCCAGATGGTCATGTTCTGCGAATTAGGACAGCCTTATGGAATAGAGCAAGAATTTGAGCGCATAACAGGCTTAACTGCCAGTATTTTTCTAGAATTATATTTCGCATGCTGGGCTTGCCTTAAAGCAGGCAATCCCATCTGGTTGGACTTGGGTAAATATGCTCAGCTATATCCTAATAACGAGGTTGCAAGATTTTACGAACTTCTCGCTAAAGATTTTGCAAATGCACAGGCATTCATACGCGACTACACAGCGAATCCAAATAAAGTTGAACGTAAGAATATCCAATACCAAATTAACGAACACACGCCGCTGGAACGTTACCCGCTGTATAAGACCAATGGTCGCTATATGCCTTACAGCATCATGCTTTTTAACAACGCCATGCTGAATAATATGTGCGACATTTTTAAGGCAGATAATCCAAATTTCTCTAGCACATCGTTTGGCAAAATTTTTGAGAGCTATGTAGGAAAAGGCGTAGCCTTGGCGTGCTCTGATTTTATTGCCGAAGATGAACTCAAAAAACTTGTTCCTAAAAATAGCAAAGTAGCGGATTTTTTAGTCAGGGAAGATAATGCAGCCATTATTATTGAGGCCAAAAGCACGGAACAGCATGAAGTAGCACGCATCTATCAAACCAAAGAGGCGCTACTTTTTAACATCAAAAGCAACCCAATATTTAAGTCGCTTTTGCAAGTGATAACAACAGCGCACCATTTAAAAGCTGCGGGTCATCTCAAGCCTGAAAATCGTGTTTTTGCACTTATTCCTACTTACAAAGACTATCTCATCGGCCCACCACGCAATTTCTGGGATAATATCATCGGTGAAGAAATGACTCGTAAGCTACAAGAGTTGGGTCTTACCAATCACATATCGCCGGAAGACATTTTCTATGTTTCGATAGCAGATTTTGATTATCTAATGGCTGGGGCGGCGGAAACCGGAGTGAGTATTGGAACTTTATTGGCACAAATTGTAGAGCGCAATCGTAGCCCAGAAACGATGGGTATTATGTTGAATCAACATCTCAAAACTATATGGCGTTTATATTATCGCCCACCTTACCTTGATGCGAGTTTGGATAAATGTGCCAAATCCATTGAGCGAAGATTTGCTAACGCCTAATCTTTCGGGGGCATCTGTCCCAAACTGAACCATCCCCGCTCAACCCGCTGACGCATCTCTCTGTTTTCCCAACATCATAACTGTTCGAACAGCTTGAGCGTTGCGAATCGTTGCCATGTTTTGTATCGTATCGCCATGAGAGGCGAAACGCATGGCAACCATCGAAACGAGGACAACGCCTGAGGGCAAAACTTCCTACCGCGTGAAGATTCGCATTCGCGGTTTTCCCGCTCAGTCGGCCACGTTCGAGCGCAAGACGGATGCTAAAAACTGGGCGGCGCAGACCGAATCCGCCATCCGCGAAGGCCGCTATTTCAAAAACACCGCCGCGAAGAAATACACCGTTGGCGACCTCATCGCCCGCTACCTCGAACACCAGAAAACCCGCAGGCCAAACCGCGCGCTGGATGTCGGCGCATACCTCGGATGGTGGGACAAGGAAATCGGCATGTACCTGCTGTCCGACCTCAGCAAAACCCTCATTCTGGAGAAGCGCGACAAACTCCTCCAGTCCGGCGTCAACGTGGAGCGCCGCGCGCCTGCGACGGTGAACCGCTATATGGGCGTGCTCAGCCACGCCATCAGCGTCGCCGTGAATGAATGGGAATGGCTGCCCGCGCACCCCATGAAGAACATCGCCAAACTGCCCGAACCGCGAGGCCGCGTGCGCTTTCTGGATGATGCCGAACGCGCCCGGTTGCTGGAGGCCTGCCGCGAATCCCCCGCCGCGTTCCTCTATCCGCTGGTAGTGCTGGCACTCTCCACCGGCGCGCGCCACGGCGAGCTGATTTCGCTGCGCTGGGAGCAAGTGGATTTCACCCGCCAAGCCATCGTACTGCATGATACGAAAAACGGCGAACGCCGCGTATTGGCGCTGGCGCATCATGCACTGGAGGTACTGCAAGGCTGGCATCGCGCCCGCGACCCGCAAACCC
>QFOX01000021.1 GCA_003241645.1 Azospirillum brasilense
TGGTCCAGCACCTGCCAGCCGCGGGCGGTGGCAAGCTGGCCGAGGCTGCTTGCCGCATCGCTGGTGATGATGCGCAAGCGCGGTGCCAGCAGTTCCGGCGCGTCGCTGTAATGGGCGACGAGGCTGAGGGTGGCGGCGAGGGTTTCCACGGTTTCGCCGGATTTGCTGATGATGCACCACGCGGTGCTTTCGCGCGGCAGTTTCATGAACTGCGCCATGGTCACCGGGTCGCAATTCTCAAGGAAGCGCACCTGCGCCGGTTGCTCGGCCAGTGCGCACAATGCCTGCGCGCCAAGGCTTGCCCCACCCGTGCCAATGACCACCAATTGCTGCGCATGTTGCTGCAGTGCAGCAACTTCCTGCATCACGCGATCCGCAAGGGCAATATCAGCGACCAGCGGCTGCTGCGCGGCCAGCGTGACCAGCGCGGCGTGGTGGCTGGGCATGGCGTGCTGCCATGCCGTGGCCCTATCACGTGCCTGCGTGGAACAGGATTGCCAGCACGCGGCATCCTGCCAGCGCCATGCATGGGTCATTGCGGGCCTACCGTCACGGTCACCATGCGTGCAGGATCCAGCAATTCCTTCGCCAGCGCATTCACATCGGCGCAGCGCACGGCGCGGAATTTCGCGTCGCGCTCGTCGAGGTAATCCTCGCCAAGGCCGTAGATGCGCATCATCATCAGTGCGCTGGCGATGGGGCGCGAGCCATCCAGCTGCAAGGTGAATGCCCCGATGGCGCTGGTGCGCGCATCTTCGCATTCGGTGGCCGTAATGCCACGGGCACGCACATCGGCAAGGATGCCCTGCACCGTGCTGATCGCATTGGCGACCTCTTCGTTGCGGGTCGCCAGCGAGCCACGCCACAGCGCCACGCCATCGCGCTGCTCGATATCGGTGGACACGCCATAGACCAGGCCCTTTTTCTGGCGCACGCCATCGCCCAGTCGCGAGATCAGGCTGTTGCCACCCACGACCTCGTTCAGCATGTAATAGGCGTAGTAGCGCTCATCGCTACGCTTCAGGCCGGGCGCTACGAACAGGATGGTGCTTTGCGGCAGTTGCATGGGCACCTGCAGCTGCGAGCCCTGCCCCCGCATTTCGACCGATGCGACCGGCACACTGCCCGCATCCGAGCGGCCAAGCTGGTCCACCAGCGGTTCCAGCATCTCGCGCAGCAGGCTGCCATCCACATCGCCGGCGGCGGTGACCAGCATGTTGGAACGCGCCACGTAGGTCTGCATGTAGGCGCGCAGGTCATCGGCGCTCAAGCCCGCCACGCTCTCAGCCGTGCCGTAATGCGGCGCGGCGTAGGGGTGGCCTTCGAAGGCGCTGCTCTCGAACGCACGGTTCGCCTGAAAGCCGGGGCTTTCTTCCAATCGCTTCAGCAACGACAGCGTTTGGCTTTTGGTGCGCGCCAAGTCCGCCTCCGCGAAGCGGGGCTGCGTCAACGCGAGGGCAAGCAACTGCCCCGCCTCGGCGGCATGTTCGCGCAGCGCATGCACTTCCACGGTGAGGCGATCGTCGTCGCTGGCGACACTGATCTCGATCGCCTTCTCTTCCATGGCCTGCTGGAAGGCGAGCGCATCCATGGTGCCCGCACCCTCGGTCAGCATGGAAGCCGCCATGGCGGCACGGCCTGCCTTGTCGGCCGGATCGCTCACACTGCCCGCGCCATCGAAGCTGAGCACCACATGCACCACGGGCACGGCAGGGTTATTTGCATACCACGCGCGCAGGCCATGGCCGAGGCGGGCAGTTTCCACTTCCACCGCGGCATGCGCAAGCACCGGGGCAAACACCACCATCACGGCGACCAGGCGATTCAGGCGGCTCATTGGGCGATCTCCTCGCTCGGGGCGGGCGCGCCCGGGGTCACTTCCGGCGCAGCCGGTGCCGCGATTGGTTCGGCCACCGGAACCGGTGCAGGCGCGGGTGCAACCTCGACCGTGTTCGCATGCGCGGGCACGAGATAGCCGGTCACCGCACGCGCGGGATCAAGCACATGCTGCGCCGCATTCAGCATGTCGGTGGCGCGCACGGCCTCGACCTTGTCGGCCCATTCATAGAAATATTGCTCGTCCTTGCCGAGCATGGCGAGCTGACCCATGAGATGGGCAAGCGGGCCAAGCCCGTCCTGCGCGAACACGACCTGCGCTTTGAGCTGCGTTTTGGCGCGCACCACGGCTGCCTCGCTCGGCAAGTTACCAAGCGCCTGCTCGATCACACCGTCCATGGCCTTCTCCAGCTGCGGCAATGCAACACCCGGCGCAGGCACCGCCACGATGCGGAACACACTGGGCCCCATGTTCAGATCCTCGTAGGAGGCATACACTTCGGTGGCGATCTTCTGCTCCATCACCAGCGTGCGATAGAGCTCGCTCGTGCTGCCACCGCCGAGATATTGGGCGAGCACCGAAAGCGGCAACGCTTCCTCGGTCTTGCCGCTGAGGGCGCTGGGCGCGCTGTATTGGCGCAGCAGGCGATATTCATGCGCCTTCTCGTCTTCCATTTCACCGCGGCGGCGCATGCGCACGGGCGGCTCCTCGGGCCAGTTGCGCTTGGTCGCCACCGAGGCGGGCAGCGCCCCGTAATAATGCTGCGCCATGCGGCGCACTTCGCCCGTGTCCACATCGCCCGCGACGACGAGCACCATGTTCCCGGCGCGGTAATGCTGGCGGAAGAATTTCTGCGCGTCGGCGGCGGTCAGGCCCTTCATATCCTCCGCCCAACCGATCAGCGGGCGACCATAGGGATGGTTGAAGAAGGTGAGCGCGCCCATCTGTTCGCCGAACAGGTTCACCGCGCTATTATCCACGCGCATGTTGCGCTCTTCCGTGATCACGTTCAGCTCGCGCGCGGCGCGTTCGGTGTCGAAGGTGATGTTCAGCAGGCGATCCGCCTCCATCGCCATCACATGCTTCAGCTCATCTTTCGGCACGGTGGAATGGTACGCGGTAAAATCATAGCTGGTATAGGCATTCTGCTGCCCGCCCACGCGCGCCACCGTGCGCTCATACACCCCCGAAGGATACGCCTTCGTGCCCATGAACATCAGGTGTTCGAGGTAATGTGCAAGGCCGGTCTTGCCGTAGGGATCATCCGCCCCGCCGGCGCGCACCAGCAGGATATGCGTGACCGCGGGCATGCTGCTGTTGGGCATGACGATGACCTTGAGCCCGTTGCGCAGCGTGAATTTTTCCACCGGCACCGCTTCGCGCATGTCGCGCGGGGCGTGGTCGCCCCCCAGCAGCCAATACATCGCCCCCGCGATGGTAACGAGCACCAGCAGCACGGGGATAAAAAAACGTTTCAGCATGGACGTGGCGTTCCTGCGTTAGAAGAGTTGGTCGATCACCGATTTCGATTTCGTATCCTCGACCGGGGTTTCGCCCTCGGTCACGGGTTTTCCGGCATCGCGGTTGGCGCGAATGCGCTCGGCTTCTTTCTTCGCGTCCACGACGGGCTCTTCCTCATCGTCGCCGACGATGCTCTCCAGCATCGACTGGGCTTTCTTTTTCTTCTTCTTCGCGGGCGCATCGGGCGCGGCATCTTTTTGCAGCTGCTGGCGAATAGCGGGGTCGGCCTTGTCGGTGCCCAGCTTGCTCAGGAAACTGGATTGCGGGCCCGTCGGCGCGTCCGATGTAAGCACCGGCTCCACCGCCGTGTCCACGTTCGACGGCACATTGGCCGCGGCTTCTTCCAGCGTGGCGGGTTTTTTCACCGTGCCCAGGAGGGTCTTGCGCGCATCGGCCTCGGGGTTCGGCGCATTGGGATTCTCAGCGCCGGGCTGCGGCGGCTGCAGGTCGAATTCCGGCGGCACCGAAAGCGGTGGGCGCGCATAGACCACGAATTCATCCGGTGCGCGCTGGTTCAGCCCAAGCGAGCTGCGCACTTCATTGCCCGAGCAGGCGCTTACCAGCCCTGCCGCCACCAGCCAGAATAGACGATTCATTTGCATGGGGTTTTCCTATCGCCAATTGCCGGGCAAGTCACCAATAATTGCGGATTCATTCACGGTTTTGCGGGGTGCTTCATCATCATGAGCAGCAGCACGCCAACGCCGAGGCAGATGGCCGCATCGGCCACGTTGAAGGCCGGCCACGAGAAACTGCCAAGGTGGAAATGCAGGAAGTCCACCACGGCGCGGAAACGCACCCGGTCGATCACGTTACCCAGCGCCCCGCCGATCACCATGCCGTAACCCACGCGCTCCAGCTTCAGGGCGCTTTTCAGCCCCAGCCGGGTCAGCACCACGGAAATCACCACCGCCACCGCGATCAGGAACCACGGCATGAACGAGGCCTCGTGCTGCAGCATGCCGAAGCTGACGCCGTTATTCCACACCAGCACCAGCCGGAAGAAGCTCGTCACCTCCATCGGCGGGCGGTGGCCGATATCCAGCACCGAGAGCATGTACCATTTGCTCAGCTGGTCGAGCACGATGACCAGCAAGGCCACCCCGGCCATGTGCAGGGCGCGGCTTCGTGTGGGGCTGTGGGTCATGCGGCGTGCTCCGTGAAGTGATCGCGGGCCATGCCCACATCGTCGGCAATCTGTTGGGTCAGCGCAGCTAAACTGTCAAACCGTTTCTCGTCGCGCAGGTGGGCAAGGCACTGCACCTGCAATTTCTGGCCATAAATATCGCCGACATACTCGAAGAAATGCACCTCAAGGCGCGGGCGGCCCACCCCATCCACCGTGGGGCGAACGCCAAGGTTGGCCACGCCTTCGCACCAGGTGCCCTGAAGCTGCGCCCGCACGGCATACACCCCGAAACGCGGCAGTTTCAGGCTGCGCGCGGGCAACAGGTTGGCGGTAGGAAAGCCCAGCTCGCGGCCACGTTTTTCGCCGTGGCGCACGCGCCCGCTGATCTGGTACGGGCGGCCGAGCAGGCGCGCCACCTGCGCCATGTCACCCTGCTGCAAGGCGTGGCGCACCGTGGTCGAAGAACACACCACCCCATCCAGCGTGGCGGGGGGCACCTGCACCGTGGCAATGCCATGCGCCGCGCCCCACAGCCGTAGCGTTTCGATGCTGCCCGCGCGGCCCTGGCCGAAGGCGAAATCCTCGCCGGTGATGACCGCGCCCACGTTGAGCTGCTGGCGCAGCATGCCATCGAGGAAATCCATGGGTGCCATGGCCGCCATGGCCGCATTGAACGGCAGCGCGAACACGCGCGCCATGCCCAGCGCCTCGAGCCCGGCCAGTTTATCGGCCAGCATTTCGATGCGGAATGCCGGGCTTTGCGGCGCGAAGAACTGGCGCGGGTGCGGCTCGAACGTGAGCACGGCGGGCACCAGACCCTTCTGCTGCGCCAGCGCATGGGTCTGTGCCAGCACGGCGCGGTGGCCCGCATGCAGCCCGTCAAAATTGCCGATGGCCAGCGCCAGCGTGGCGTCGGGCGTGTAATCGCGAAGGTGTCGGATCAACTGCATGGGAGGGTTTGTATTCTCGTACGGAGGCTGCTAGGAGTGGCGCGGGCGAAGCGCAACCTAGTCAAATCCGGGCGGTGTTTCAAGCTGGCGCGCATGCCCGGCGCAGAATCTGCAAGGCAGCTCGCATGTCGCTCGTCAAATCCACCGCCACCGTTGGCGCATTCACCATGATCTCCCGCGTCACCGGGTTCGTGCGCGACGTCATCATGGCCAACCTTATTGGCGCGAGCTGGATGTCGGACGCATTTTTCGTGGCATTCAAGCTGCCGAATTTCTTCCGCCGCCTGTTTGCCGAAGGTGCCTTCAACGTGGCGTTCGTGCCCAGCTTCTCGGCCATGCTCACGGCCGAGGGCCAGAAGAAAGCGGTCGATTTCGCCGGCGAGGTCATGAGCGTGCTGCTGGTGGTGCTGTTGCTGCTGAACGCCGTGTTCATCGTGTTCATGCCGTGGATCACGCCGGTGTTCGCGCCCGGCTTTGCCGACAGCCCCGAGAAATTCGACCTCACCGTGGCCTTGTCGCGCATCACGTTCCCCTACATCCTGTTCATCTCGCTGGTATCGCTACTGGGCGGGGTGCTGAATTCGCTGGGTAAATTCGCGGCGCCCGCGGCCAGCCCTATCCTGCTCAACCTCTGCATGATCGCGGGCATGGTCTGGCTCACCAACGACGTGGCGACCCCCGCCCATGCGCTGGCCATTTCGGTGTTCATTGCGGGTATCGTGCAATTCGTGTGGCTGATGGTGATCTGCCTGCGCCATGGTTGCATGCCAGGGCTGACGCTGCCGCGCATTACCCCGCAGGTGCGCCGCATGCTGCTGCTGATGGCTCCGGCGGCGCTGGGCTCCGGCGTGCAGCAATTGAACCTGCTGATCGACGTGATCATCGCCAGCCATATCGAGGACGCAGTATCGTACCTCTACTATGCCGACCGCATTACCGAGCTGCCCATCGGCGTGATCGGCGTGGCCATCGGCACGGTGCTGCTGCCCATGCTGAGCAAGCATATCCGCGCGGGCGACATGGAGCGCGCCCGCCACGAGATGAACCGCGCGCTGGAACTGGTGCTGCTGTTCGGCCTGCCCGCTACGGCCGCGCTGCTGGTCATCGCCGAGCCGGTGATTCGCGTGCTCTACATGCATGGTGCGTTCAACCTGCACGACATGGCCGCCACCACCGCGGCGCTCATGGCGTTCACGGCGGGGCTGCCCGCCTTCCTGGTGGTCAAGGTGCTGGCCCCCGGCTTCTACGCCAACCACGACACCAAAACCCCCTTCAAGATTGCCATGGTCTGCGTGGCAGTGAACCTGTTCTTCAACCTGCTGCTCATTCACCCGTTCAAGCATGTGGGCATGGCCATGGCCACCACCATTGCCAGCTGGGTGAACGTGCTGCTGATGGTCTACATCCTGCACAAGCGCGGCATCTTCGTGCCGGATGCGCTGCTGAAGAAGCGCCTGCTGAAGCTGGCCGCCAGCGCGAAAATCATGGCGCTGGACCTGTTCCTGATCGATGTGGTCACCGCGCCGTTCTATCAGGAATCCATGCTGGTGCGCACGCTCACGCTGGGCGCGGTCATCGCCGGGGGCATGGTCATTTACGGCAGCAGCGTGCTGGCGCTGAAGGCCTATGACCACACCCTGCTGAAGAAGCTGGTCCGCCGCTAAAGGAAGACCGCCAGCATCACGGCACCCAGCGCGATGCGGTAATAAGCGAACGGCGTGAAGCCGCGCTTGCTCACGAACGCCACCAGCGTGCGCACCACCAGCAACCCGGTGCCGAACGCCGCAAGGAAGCCGATGATGAGCAGCACCGCATCGTCGGCATTGAGCAGCGCATGGTTCTTATAAAGATCGTAGCTGGTCGCGGCCAGCATGGTGGGAATGGCAAGGAAGAACGAGAATTCGGTAGCGACCGTACGCTCCACCCGGCACAGCAGCGCGCCCATGATGCTGGCGCCCGAGCGTGACACGCCCGGGATCATGGCGATGCACTGGAAAAAGCCAATGGCCAGCGCCGTGCACCAGCCCATGCTTTCGGGCGTGAGCACGGTGGCTTCCGGCTTTTTACGCTCAATGAGCAGGATCAGCACGCCGCCGACGATGAGCGCGATGGAAACCACCAGCGGGCTGAACAGCACCTGCTTGATGAAATCATGCGCGAAGAAACCAATGACCAGCGCCGGCGCAAAGCCCAGCAGCACGTTGCGCGCGAAGATTTGCTGCGTGCGGTCGAACCAGACGCGGCTGGCCACGTTCCAACAACGGCGACGGTAGGCGAACATCACCGCAAGAATGGCGCCGAGCTGGATGAAGATCTCGAACACCTTGCCCGGTGGGCCGTTGAAATCCAGCAGCTCGCCCGCAAGAATGAGATGGCCCGTGGAGCTGACCGGAATAAATTCGGTAAGCCCTTCAAGAATGCCAAGCAGCAATGCGTGCAGTAGTTCCACAAACAATCCTTCTAAAGGCGGGGTCAGCAGCAACGCCACAGGCACCGCAGCGTAGCAGCGCTACGTGAGGATGCATGAAAACGGACGTGACAACGCAGTCGGTCCGGTATGCCCTGCCTAGTGCTCGAGATTGCTCCAGATGCGCTTTTTCGTCGCGTAGAACACGCCGGTCATGATCGCGAGGAAGATCATCACCTTAATGCCCATGCGCTTGCGCTCTTCCATTTCCGGCTCGGCCGCCCATTGCAGGAAGTTCACCACATCGCGGGCGATCTGGTCCTTCGTGGTGGGGGTCTCGGCGTTCTGGTAGGTCACCTGACCATCGGCGATCGGCGGCGGCATCTTGATGATGCCACCCGGGAAATACGGGTTGTAATACGCGCCTTCCGGCACGCTTACATCATGCGGCGCATCTTCGTAGCCCACGAGCAGTGCATGCACGTAGTTCGCGCCATCCGGGCGGGCCTTGATGATCAGCGACAGATCCGGCGGCATGGCACCGTTGTTCATGCTGCGCGCGGCGTTGTCGTTCGCGTAGGGGCTGGGGAATTTATCCGACAGGCGGCCGGGGCGATCGAACATTTCGCCTTCGTCGTTCGGGCCGTCGGTGACGGTGTATTCCGCCGCGAATGCTTTCGCTTCCGCTTCGCTGAAGCCAATGTCGGTCAGTTTGCGGAACGGCACGCGCTTGAGGCCGTGGCAGGCGGCGCAGACTTCTTTGTAGACCTGAAGGCCGCGCTGCACCGAGGGTTTATCCAGCTTGCCCAGTACCCCATCGAAGCTCCATTCGAGCTGTTCCGGGTGTTTCTGGCCCGCCGACGAGGCGAGTGCCAGTGCCGGGGTCACCAGCAATGCAACGGCAAGAAGCGAAGAACGAAAGACGTGCATGGTGGATCTCCTAGTGGGCCGCGTGGTCGTGGTGCTTCTTCTCGAGCACAGCAGCAGAAATGCTGGCCGGAAGCGGACGCGGTTTTTCAATGCGCGCTACCACCGGCATGATCACCAGGAAGTAGCCGAAGTAATAGAGCGTGCCGATCAGCGACAGCAGCGGGTAGATGCCTTCCGGCGGTTTCGAACCCAGCCAGCCGAGCATGATCGCGTTGGCCACGAATACCCAGAAGAACCAGCGCATGATGGGGCGGTAGTTGATGCTGCGCACCGGCGAGAAATCCAGCCAGGGGATCACGAACAGGATCAGGATCGAGCCGAACATGGCGAGCACGCCGCCGAGTTTGGATTCGATCACCATGCCACCAAGCCCGGCGATGATCAGCACCGCGGATACGCCGGCAAGGATCGCCGTCCATTTCAGCGGCAGGGCCTTTTGCGGCAGGAAGCTGCCGAACACCGGCAGGATGCCGAGCGGGCATTTCTTGCACAGATCACGCACGCAACCGGGCATGCGCAGCATGGCGGTGAGGCCGGCAACGCCAAATCCCACGATCCACAGCGGAATATCGAACACGATGGCGCGCAGGATGGCGTAGAACGGCAGGAAGTACCATTCCGGCACGATGTGCGCCGGGGTCACCAGCGGGTCGGCGGGAATGTAGTTGTCCGGGTGGCCAAGGTAGTTCGGCGCGAAGAAAACGAACGCCGAGAAAACCAGGAAGAACACGCCGAAGCCGAAGAAATCCTTGATGGTGTAATACGGATGGAACGGGATCTGGTCCTGCGGGCCTTTCACGTCGATGCCGGTCGGGTTGTTCGAACCGTGCGTGTGCAGCGCGATCAGATGCAGGCCCACCACGCCGAGAATGGCGAACGGCAGCAGGAAATGCAGCGCGAAGAAGCGGTTCAGCGTCGGGTTATCGACCGAGAAACCACCCCACAGCCAGGTCACGATGGGCTCGCCCACCAGCGGGAAGGCCGAGAACAGGTTGGTGATCACGGTGGCGCCCCAGAAGCTCATCTGGCCCCACGGCAGCACGTAGCCCATGAAGGCGGTCGCCATCATCAGCAGCAGGATGATGACCCCAAGCCACCACACCACTTCGCGCGGGCGCTTGTACGAGCCGAAATACAGGCCGCGGAAGATATGCACGAACACCACAGCGAAGAACATGGAAGCGCCCACCGCATGCATGTAGCGGATCAGCCAGCCGTAATTCACGTCACGCATGATATGCTCGACCGAATCGAACGCCACGGCGGTGTTGGCCGCGTAATGCATGGTGAGGAACAGGCCGGTCAGGATCTGGCTGATCAGCATGATCCCGGCGATGGAGCCGAAGTTCCAGAAATAGTTCAGGTTACGCGGCGCGGGGAAATCATAGACCAGGCCTTTGGCGAAACCAAAGATCGGCAGGCGATATTCCAGCCAGCCCATCACGCCGGGTTTTTCTTCGAGGGGAGCGTGTGCCATGTGCTTAACCAATCTTCACTTTAGTGTCGGAAACGAATTCGTACGGCGGAACCACGAGGTTCTTCGGTGCCGGGCCTTTCATGATGCGGCCGGAGCTGTCGTAGTGCGAGCCGTGGCAGGGGCAGAACCAGCCATCGAAATCACCGGCACCGTTGCCCAGCGGCACGCAGCCGAGGTGCGTGCACACGCCCACCATCACCAGCCATTGCGACTTGCCTTCCTTGTGGCGCGCCGAATCCGGCTCGGGGTCGCGCAGGCCGCTGATGTCGGCGGTCGCCGCTTCTTCGATATTCTTGGCGGTGCGGTGGCGAATGAACACCGGCTTACCGCGCCACATCACTTTAATTTCCTGGCCTTCGGCAATCGGCGTCAGGTCCACCTCGGTGCTGGCCAGCGCCAGTACGTCGGCCGAGGGGTTCATGCTGTCCACGAACGGCCAGAGCAGCGTGGCGGCGCCCACCGCACCCATCGCCTGCGCGGTGAGGATGAGGAAATCGCGGCGGCCGGCTTCCGGCGGGTGCGCAGTGCTGCCCTTGGTTTCGGGCGATTGGGGAATGGTCGGTGCGGTCATTGGTTCTGGTCCCTGAACGGGTGGTGTTATTCTTCACGCTTGCTGCTAGCGCCCATGGCCTGCCCTGTCAAGCCATGAGGATTGCTGTAAAAAGATTCCTTTTCTCTGGCCGCGTGTTGTGGTTCTCCTGCCGCGCATGGCCCATGCCCATGGTGCCACCCCTTTGTCCGGAGAATCCCTGCATGTTCGGCTGGCTGAAACCCCGCCCCACCCTCACGCTCGATGCGCTACTGCAACAGACGCAGCACGCGTTGCAGACCCGCGCGCTGGGCGAACTGGGGGCCACGCACCGCTTCGTGCATTGCCTGATGGAGCTGGACGGCGCCGTGCGCAGCCATGGCTTTGCGCATTATTTCACGCTGCAGCCTGCCGTGCTGGCATGGGGCGCCTGCATCAGCGGGCTGCAGACCATTGGCCAGCCAGAGGCCGCGCAGCTGGTGAACGAGGCCGTGCGCGCGCACATGGATGCGCCGGAGGAGCCTGCCGTATGCGAGCCCTATACGAACGCATACCGCGCGCAGGCGCTGGACATGCACGCGGCACTCAGCCGTTACCTTGCGCGCCACCGTATCGCGGGGCTGGCATGATCCAGCTCGTGCTTTACCAGCCCGACATTCCGCAGAACCTTGGTGCGGTGCTCCGGCTTTCGGCCTGCATGGGCGCTACCGTGCATATTGTGGAGCCCTGCGGTTTCCCGCTTGATGACCAGAAGATGCGCCGCGTCGGCATGGACTACATGCACAAGGTGCACTACCTGCGCCACCGCAGCTGGGAGGCATTCCTGAGCCATCGCGCGCAGCATCCGGGCCGCCTGCTGTTGCTGGAAACCGATGGCACCACGCCCTACGATCAGGTCGCGTTCCAGCCCACCGATTACGTCATGCTGGGTCGCGAATCGGCCGGTACGCCGCCCGAACTCTATGCGCTGATGGACGCGACCCTCACCATTCCCATGCGCGAAGGCGTGCGCTCGCTGAACGTGGCCATGGCGGCGGGCATGCTGGTGGCCGAGGCCTGCCGCCAGCAGGGCTGGGCCTTCGCATAACCCAGCAGCGCGGTCAGTCACTTGCTATTCGTGCGCCGCTTCGCTAACGCTGGCGCCATGCAGGATCTTGAACAGAAAAAATTGGCCGCACAGGCGTGGTTTCGCCAGCTGCGCAACGACATTTGCCAGCGCTTCGAAGCACTGGAAGCAGAATACGGCCAAACCTCTATGCACACACCGCGTAGCGCCGAAGTGGCGCGAGCCGCGTCAGCGGCAGGGGTAAGCCCGCAGGGCGAAGGGGGGGCAAGCCCCCCTTGTAAAACACGCTTCACCCTCACCCCATGGCATCGCCCCGAAGGCGGGGGTGGCGAGATCGGGCTGATGAAAGGCCGGGTCTTCGAGAAGGTCGGCGTGAATATCTCAACGGTCACGGGCGAATTCTCCGAACAGTTCCGCCGCGAGATCCCCGGGGCGGCGGAAGACCCGCGCTTCTGGGCCAGCGGCATCTCCCTGGTGGCGCACACCGCCAACCCGCATGCCCCGGCGGCGCATTTCAACACCCGCATGATCGTGGTGGGTGAGGGTGCCCGGGTGTGGTTCGGCGGCGGGGGCGACCTGAACCCGATGATCGACCCCGTGGCGGAGGACACGGACCGCTTCCATGCCGCCATGCAGCGCGCCTGCGATGCCTATGATCCCGCGTTTTATCAAGCGTTTAACGCATGGTGCGAGGAATATTTCTTCCTGCCCCACCGCAACGTGGCGCGCGGCGTCGGCGGCATCTTCTATGATTATCTGGGCCTGAACCGGCTTGGCACTACCCAGGATTGCATCGCCCCGGGCCAGTTCGGCAAGGGTGGATTGGGTAAAGAGCGCACCGAAGCGGGCATGCGCTGCGCCGCCAATGCCGCCATGGACTGGAATGCTGCATTTGATTTCACTCAAGAAGTAGGAAAACAGTTCGCGGATTGCTACCCGGCCATTGTGGCCGACCGCATGGCCCAGCCTTTCACGGATGCTGAGCGTGACCAGCAGCTACGCACCCGTGGCCGCTACGCCGAATACAACCTGCTCTACGATCGTGGCACCCGCTTCGGCCTGATGACCGGGGGCAACCCGGAAGCCATCCTGATGTCGCTCCCCCCCCTCGCGAAGTGGGACTAACCTACTGATAACAGGCAGGGGAATCAGTGCGCGCCGTTGCGCTTGGCGGGCCCGCCCTGCATGACCACCGGCACCATGGTTTCGGACGGATCGGAAACAGGCTGCGGCTTCTCGCTCAGGCGGCCCATGGTGATGTTCTTCTGGGCGCGGATCTGGTAGTTCGGCCAGGTCCAGCATTCACCCGTGGCATCGATAAAGGTCACCCACATGAGGTGGTGCTCCGGCCCGTAATCGATCATGAAATGGGCAAGGGCTTTGCCTTTGGGCGTATCCAGCGGCAAGGGCGGGTTCAGCTGGGTGATCATGGCACAGGCTCCGATGGATGGGTGGTTGAAGCAACCCTGCCCCGTGCCACTTCAATTTGCCATCCGCCCCGAGCCTGCGCGGTATCGGGTTCGCATCAATCAGGGGGTGGTGCTGCGGGCAATGTCTTCCAGGTTGCTGCCACCTTTTTGCATGTCGCGGCCAAGCCCTTGCATGGTTTCACAGCTGGCGAGCAAGGCCAGCGCGGCCAAGCATAACATCATTCGTTTCATCGCGTATTCCTCGTTTCTTGTTCTTCGCGTGGCGGGCTACATGGCGCGCACGCCCGTGCGATTCAAGCCAGAAACGTTTTTTTCAATGCGTACGCGTTGATTTATGCGCGAGCGTGGCTTTCGGCCACTGCCGCAAGGGCGCGCTGTCTGCGCTCCAGCCAGACCAGCAGGAATAGCCCCGGCAGCGCCATCAGGCTGGCGATGGCGAAGAAGGCCTGCCAGCCCACCGTGGCCGAGAGCCAGCCGCTGGGCGTGGAAAGCCAGGTGCGCCCGAACGCCGCCAGCGACGACAGCAGCGCGTATTGCGTGGCGGTGTAGTTGCGTTTGCACAGCGCCGACAGGTAGGCGATGAACGCCGCCGTGCTCATGCCGCCACTCAAATTCTCGAGCGTAATGCTGGCAATGAGGAATTCATGGTTCGCGCCCAGCTTCGCCTGCACCACCAGCATCAGGTTGGTGAGCATGTGCACGAAGCCGGTGAGCAGCAGCGTGCGGTACATGCCCCAGCGCGCTACCAGCCAACCGCCAAGGAACGTGCCCAGCAGCGTGGCGGCGAAACCGTAGAGCTTCACGATCTTGGCGATCTCGGTCTTGGCGAAGCCCAGATCCAGCAGGAACGGGTTGAACATGATGCCCATGAACGCGTCACCCAGCTTATACAGGATCACGAAGGCCAGCACCTGCAGCCAGAGCGGGCGGGTCATGAAATCGGTGAAGGGCGCAACGACGTATTCCCTGAAAAATTCCGTCATGGCGAGGAGGCCGAACGGCCGACGCGGCAATCCAGCCGCTTCCGCAGTGGGCCTCTGCTGGATTGCTTCGCTATCGCTCGCAATGACCGGTTTTTTCATGCAAAGCGTCACCACGATACCGCTGGCCGCCAGCGCCGCCATGATAAGGTAGGTCGCCTCCCATCCATGCTTGTCGGCAAGATAGAGCGCGCCTGCGCCTGAGACCAGCATACCGATGCGGTAGCCCAGCGTGGCCATGGCCGCACCGCCGCCCTGTTCTTCCGGCGCGAGGCGTTCCACGCGATACGCGTCAATGACCGTGTCCTGCGTGGCGGAAAGCGTGGCGATAATAACGCCGACCAGCGCGGTCAGTTCCGGCGCGTGGGCGGGGTTGGCCCAGAGCATGGCGGCCAGCGCACATGCCAGCAGCAGCTGCGTGACCAGCAGCCATGCACGGCGGCGGCCAAGCAGCCGGTGCAGCACGGGCAGGCGCACCCCATCCAGCAGCGGCGCCCACAGGAATTTGAAGGCGTAGGGCGTGGCAATGGCCGCGAACAGGCCAATGGCGGCGCGTTCCACCCCCGCATCGGCAAGCCAGGCGGTCAGCGTGCTGGCGGTCAGCGCCAGCGGCAGCCCGGAATAAAAGCCCAGCAGGCCGATAAGCAGCAGGCGCGGTTGCAGGTAGATGGGTGTGGACACGGAATTTCCTTATCTTGTCATTCCTGCGAAGGCAGGAATCTCAGGCAGCTTGTTCCGACAAGTCATGCCATCCCGCATTCATTTCTTCAATAAGCCTTATTTTCCATGCACGCTTCCAGCGCTTCAACTGCTTCTCACGCTGGATCGCCTGTTCTGCACCCGCATGAAGCTCATAATACACAAGGCGATGTGCTTGGTATTTCTTGGTGAATCCGTCCACCGCATCGCTGTTATGCTGCGCCAGACGTTGCGAAAGATTGCTGGTCACCCCTGTATAGAGCACGCCGTAGGGTTTGTTGGTCAGCATGTATACCACAAACTGCTTTTCCATCCGCGGCCCTAGATCCCTGCCTTCGCAGGGATGACAGAGAAGATCAGGCGACGAGCAACCGCGTCAGCGGGCGCTGGGCACGCGCACCCAGATGGGTGATGATGTCGCTGGCGCAGGCCGAACCAAGGCGGCCGCATTCGCGAATGTTCATGCCGTGCGTGTACCCATAAAGGAAGCCAGCAGCATAGAGATCGCCCGCACCGGTGGTGTCGATCACCTCATGCACGGGCACGGCATCCACATGCGTGCGGCGGCCATCCTTCGTGAGGATCACCGAACCGCGGTCGCCCGTGGTCACGGCCACGATCTCGCATTTGCCCTGCAGCTTGTCGAGAATGGCGGGGAAATCATCCTCGGGGTAGAGGGCGCGCACTTCCGCTTCGTTGCAGAACAGGATATCCACGTCATGCTCGATCATGCTGAGGAATTCCTCGCGCGAGCGCTGCACGCAGAACACGTCCGACAGGGTGAAAGCCACTTTCGCGCCATGCTCCTTGGCCAGTTTGAACGCGGTCTTCATGGCCTGCTTGGTGCAGTCCATGTCCCACATATAGCCCTCGCCATAGACGATCTGCGCGTTGGCGATGAGGCCCGCGTCGATGTCCTGTTCGTACAGCTCGTTGCAGGCACCGATGAAGGTGTTCATGGTGCGCTGGCCATCCGGCGTGACCAGGATCAGGCAGCGCGCGGTGGAGCGGCCGGTCTCGGCCGGCGGGGTGCTGAATTCGACGCCCACGGCCTGCAGGTCGTGGCGGAAAATTTTCCCCAGCTGGTCCTTGAAGACCTTGCCGATGAACGCGGTGCGCGCGCCAAGGCTGGAAAGCCCGGCCAGCGTATTCGCCGCCGAGCCACCGGATACTTCGGTGCTGGGGCCCATTTTGTTGTAGAGCGTTTCGGCACGCTCCTCATCGATCAGGCACATGGTGCCTTTCTTCATGTTCTCGCCCACGATGAACGCTTCGTCGGAGAAGCTGAGTACGTCCACGATGGCATTGCCGATAGCCACGACATGGTAGGGTTTGGTTTGTGTCATTCTTTTCTCCTTATAGGGGACCTTGTCCCCTACGCTTCGCTTACCCCTGCCGCTTCGCGGCTCGCGCAGCTTCGGCGCTACGCATGTGTTTTTATGATGCCTGAATGATTGCCCGCGCCCGCTCTAAGTCCTCGGGCGTGTCCACGCCAAGCGGCACGGTATCTACCACAGCCGCGTCGATACGCAAGCCATGTTCGAGGGCGCGCAGCTGCTCCAGCTTCTCGCGTTTCTCCAAGGGGCTGGGGGCCAGCGCCACGAAACGCTGCAACGCCGCGCGGCGATAGGCATACACACCGATATGGTGGTAGCGCGGCCCGTCGCCGGTGGGGGCGGTGGCGCGGGTGAAATACAGCGCACGCGGGTGTTCCACGCCGTCCGGCTGGGCCAGAATGGCTTTCACCACGGCGGGGTTGGTGTGTTCTTCCGCGCGGGTGATGGGGGTCGCCAGCGTGCTGATATCGACCGCCGGGTCGGCCAGCGGTGCCAGCAGGCTTTTCAGCAGCGCGGGCTCCAGCGTCGGCACATCGCCCTGCAGGTTGATGATCACGTCATACGTACCGGCGGGGTCGAATTTCTGCACCGCTTCCCAGATGCGGTCCGAGCCGGACGGGTGCGCCGGGTTGGTGAGGATGGCCTCGCCCCCGGCTTCGCGCACGGCGGAGGCGATCTCCTCGGCGTCGCACGCCACCAGCACCGGGCCGAGGCCCGATTCCTGCGCGCGGCGCAGTACATGCACGATCATGGGGGCGTTGCCGATCTGGGCCAGCGGCTTGCCGGGTAAGCGGGTGGCGGCGAGGCGTGCGGGAATGACAATAAGCGGTTGCATGGGATATAGAAAACCTTGGGCCGGATACAGTATTACTTGCGGCAGCGGATAGCCTATGCTAACCGCCGAGCCACAGTCTGCGTTCTAGCGCAGCGGCACAGAATTACAACCACTACCGAGCATGCACCATGTCGTCGAACCTCAACACCAATAAAATCGCAGCAGCCATCGTCCTCGCCGGCCTCATCGGCATGGTTTCCGGCAAAGTGACCGAATTCCTGTACGATGGTGGCCCGAAACATGCGGGTGGCCACCACGAGGAAGAGCGTGGCTACAAAATTGAAGTGACCGAAGAAGTGGCGGGCGGCGGTGCCGCAGCCCCGGCCGTGGCGGCCGACATCTCGGCGCTGTACGCCACGGCGGATGCCGCCGCGGGCGAATCCTACTTCCAGAAAAAATGCGCCGTGTGCCACAACATCGACAAAGGCGGCGCCAACAAGGTGGGCCCGCATCTGTACGGCGTGATGGGCCGCGCGGTCGCCAGCGTGGGTGATTTCGGCTATTCGACCGCCATGAAGGACCACGTGAAAGACGCCCCGAAATGGGATTGGGACGCGATGAACAAATTCCAGTGGGCACCGCGCAAGACCGTGCCCGGCACCATCATGGCCTATGCCGGCACGCCGAAGGACCAGGAGCGCGCCAACCTGATCGTGTACCTGAACAGCAAATCCGATAGCCCGCTTCCCCTGCCGCCGGTGACCGCCGCGAAGGAAGAAGCGCCTGCTGAAGGCGATGCGAAGGCGGACGCCAAAAAAGAAGACGCTGCGAAGAAATAAACGCGTCTTTACCCGGTGTTAACCGGGCTGTGGCATAGTATTCCTTGAAACAATGGGGTGTGCCGCATGTTGGGTTTCATTATCTTTCTGGCGATCGGCTGGGGCATTTACCGCGCTGCCAAACGCAAAGGCTCGCTGGAAGGGCTGCTGGCCCACGTGGTCGATCCCAAAACCAGCGACGAGAAGAAACGCGGCACGCGCTGGCTGATCGCGGCCGTGGTGGTGGCGAATTTTGCGCAGGCCAGCCTGAAGAACGCCCACCGCAGCGGCGAGGTGGCCGACTGGGTGCTGGGCGGCCTGTGGGCGGCGGGCATGGCCTACTGCATGTGGCGCAGCTGGCAGTATCTGTATTTCGGCAGAAAGGCCGCGGCGACCCCGCACGCCAAACAACCTGCCCCGACCCACCACGCTGCCCCGACCCATGCGGTGAGCCCGGTGGCCTCGCACCGGCTGCCGGGCGGCACGTTGCATGCGGCGTCGGCCAAGCCCCATGCGTCACACGCGCCTAAAAAATCGAACGATAAGCAGTTCCAGCAACTGTAATCGCTACCCCATGCCGCGCGAGGCATGGCATAATGGCACCCTAGGGAGGATCTCATGACCGCAGCAGTCTATTGGTTGGTAGCAGGCGCCGCATTGCTGGCGCTGGAAGCATTCGGGGTGCCGGGCATCGGCTTCCTGTTCGCCGGGCTTGGCGCGCTGATCGTCGGGCTGGTGGTGCAGGCCGGGCTGGTGGCCGAGGGCGCATTCATCGCGCAATGGGCCATTTTCTTCCTCAGCACCACGCTGTTCGCCCTGCTGCTGTGGAAGAAGCTGAAAAGCTGGCGGCTGAACCCCAACGCCCCGCAATATTCGAACATGGTCGGCACCGAAGCGGTGGTGACCCAGCCGCTGATCGGCGATGCCGTGGGTGAGGTGCGCTGGTCCGGCACGCTGATGCGTGCCCGCCTGCACGATGCAACCACGGGCGACGCCGCGCTGGGCACCACGGTGATCGTGCGTGCCATGGACGGCAACGTGCTGCTGGTCGCGCCGAAATAATGGCCGACGAGGAACAGAACGCCCTCGGCCGCTATCTGGACCCCACCGCCGCCACCGTAGAGGCGTCGTTCCGCCGCATCCTGCCCGATACTGCCCGTGGCAACCAGATGTTCGATCTCGTGCGCCTGGTGCTTTCGGCAGCAAGCCTGCTGTTCGCTGCCGCCTACCTGCTGGGCGGCGTATTGATGGTGGGCATCACCGGCATCGTCGCCTACAGCATGTGGCGCAATGGCGAACCGTTCGGCTGGATCCTGCTGCTGCCGGCCAGCGCCGCCTTCGCCTGTTTATGGCTGGGCATCGGCAAATGGAGAGAGGGCCGCGCCATCATCCGTAAGGGCATGGTCAGCACCGCCATGGCAGTCACGGGCGAGATCCCCCATCCGGCCGGCCGCCGCGCGGATGCGCAGACGCAAAAACTGTAAGCGCGCCACACCCCTGCAAAAAAACTCGAGCCCCACTGCCCGCCCGCCGATTAGTTTGGCGTGGCCCATGCGGCTGCGTTAGCGTGGCGGCATTATTCTCAAGGGAGTTATCTATGTTCGGTGCAGTATTCTTTGCGGTGATCGGCTTTGTCGCCATCCTCGTTATTTTCAAAGGCGTGAAGATCGTGCCGCAACAGCAGGCATGGATCATCGAGAAACTCGGTAAATTCGACCGCCAGCTGCTGCCCGGCCTGAACCTGCTCATCCCCTTCATCGAGCGCGTGGCCTACAAGCACAGCCTGAAAGAGTTCGCCTACGATGTGCAGGAACAGCCCGCCATCACCCGCGACAACGTGACCATGATGATGGACGGCGTGCTGTACCTGCGCATCATCGATCCCGTACAGGCGAGCTACGGCGTGAGCGACCCCATCTACGCGGTCAGCCAGCTGGCGCAGACCACCATGCGCTCCGAGATCGGTAAGCTCAGCCTCGACCAGTGCTTCGAGGAGCGCGAAACGCTCAACGCCAACATCGTGACCGCGATCAACCAGGCGTCGCAGACCTGGGGCATCCAGTGCATGCGCTACGAGATCAAGAACATCACCCCGCCGAATTCCGTGCTGAAAGCGATGGAATTGCAAGTCGCCGCCGAACGCCAGAAGCGCGCGGAGATCCTGCAATCCGAAGGCCAGCGCCAATCGAAGATCAACATGGCCGAAGGGGCGAAGCAGGAAGTGGTGCTGAATTCCGAAGCCGCACTGACCGATCAGGTCAACCGCGCGAAGGGTGAGGCGGAAGCCATCATCGCCGTGGCGGAAGCGACCGCGAAGGGCATCGAGCTGATCGCCGCGGCGATCTCGCGCCCCAGCGGCGAAGATGCCATCTCGCTGCGCGTGGCCGAGCAATACGTGGCCGCCTTCGAGAAGCTCGCGAAGCACAGCACCACCGTGCTGCTGCCCGCCAACGCGAACGACACCGGCAGCATGGTGGCGCAGGCGCTGACCGTGTTCGACCAGATCAAGGCGCGTAGCGGTGAAGCCAAGGCCGTGAGCGGCCCTTGGAAAAAGGATGCGTAACCTGAAGCGCCTCCTCCTCACCTTACTGCTGATCGGGGTTGCGGTGCCGGCACAGGCAGCGCACGGCATTGCGCTGTTCGGCCAGCTGAAATACCCGCCGGGCTTCCGCCATTTCGAATACGTGAACCCGAACGCGCCCAAGGGCGGCACGCTGAAACTTTCCTATTCCGCGCCGTTCGATTCGGTGAACCCCTACATCCTGAAAGGGGTCGGCGCGCCGGGCGTGTCGCAATACCTGTTCCAGTCGCTGATGACGCCAAGCTACGACGAGCCGCAAAGCTATTACGGGCTCATCGCGCAATCGGTCTATCTGGCGCCGGATCGCTCCTACGCCGAGTTCACGCTGAACCGCCGTGCCAAGTGGCATGACGGCAAGCCCATCACCGTGGACGACGTGATCTGGAGCTTCAACACGCTGAAAGAAAAAGGCCACCCGGTCTACCGCGTCACCTACGCCCCCATCGCCAGCGCCGAGAAGGTCGGCCCGCGCACGGTGCGCTTCACGTTCGACGACGTGGAACATCGCGAGCTGCCCATCATCGCGGCCAGCATGCCGGTGCTGCCCAAGCATTATTACGAGAAGGTCGCGTTCGACAAATCCTCGCTCGAGCCGCCCGTGGGCAGCGGGCCGTACAAAATCACCGCCATTGATGCGGGCCGCTCCATCACCTTCACCCGCGTGAAGGATTTCTGGGCCGCCAAACTGCCCACCGAAGTGGGCATGAACAATTTCGATACCATCCGCATCGATGTGTACCGCGACGACGTGGTGGCGCTGGAGGGCATCAAATCCGGCCAGTTCGATTACTACGAGGAATACATCGCCCGCAACTGGGCCACCGCCTACGATCAGGTGCCCGCGGTCAAGCGCGGCGACCTCATCAAGACCAAGATCAACCACAAGATCCCGCGCGGCATGCAGGCCTTCATGTTCAACACGCGCCGCGAAAAATTCGCCGACGCGCGGGTGCGCGAAGCCATCGGCCTGACGCTCGATTTCCAGTGGATGAACAAAACGCTGTTCTACAACGCCTACGAGCGCAACTACAGCTACTTCCAGAACAACGACCCGTTCATGGCCACCGGCCTGCCGCAAGGGCCCGAACTTGCCTTGCTTGAGCCGTACCGCGAACAGCTGCCATCCTCCGTGTTCGCGCAGCCCTTCACCAATCCCACCACCGCGGGCGACGGCTATGCCCGCGCCAACCTGATTCGTGCGCAGCAATTGCTGAACGAGGCAGGCTGGGTGATGAAAGATGGCAAACGCACCCACGCCGAATCGGGCGAGGTGCTCACCGTGGAATTCCTGATGACGCAGCGCACGTTCGAGCGCGTCGTCGGCATCATGCGCGAGAATTTGCGCAAGCTGGGCATCGATTCCACCTTCCGCTACGTGGATGCCTCGCAATACCAGCGCCGCGTCGATAAACGCAATTTCGACATCGTCAGCATCTGGTGGAACCAGGGCCTGAACTTCCCTGGCTCGGAGCAGTTCACCTTCTGGCATTCCTCGGAAGCCGATAAGGAAGGCAGCCAGAATATCGGCGGGGTGAAGAACCCGGTGGTGGACGATCTGGTACAGCGCATCAACCGTGCCCAGACCATGGAGCAGCTGGCCCCCGCCGCCAAGGCGCTGGACCGCGTGCTGCTGTGGAACCATTACGTGATCCCGCACTGGTACATGAGCGCGTGGCGCGTGGTGTACTGGAACAAGTTCGGCCGCCCGAAGATCACGCCCGCCTACAATATCGCGCTGGATAGCTGGTGGTACGAGCCGCAGAAATCCACCCCCACGGTGGCTGGCCAGCAACGCGTGACCAAAGTGAAGTACCACCGCATCGGGCCGGTCGAAAAATCAACGCCACCGTCTACCAACAGCGTAGCGCCGCAGCTGCGCGAGCCGCTGGCGGCAGGGGTCAGCGAAGCGAAGGGGGAGGGCCACGCCCCCCTTCAGGAGACGCTCCCATGACCGGTTACATCCTGCGCCGCCTGATGCTGATGGTGCCCACCTTGCTGGGCATCCTGCTCATCAATTTTGCCATCATCCAGGCCGCCCCGGGCGGGCCGGTGGAACAGATGGTGGCCAAGCTGAACAACCCCACCGCCGGCGGCGCCAGCGAGCGCATGGCCGGTGGCGGCGACCTTGGGGCCAGCGCCGCCAGCATGCAGCAGAGCGGGCAGAACGGCTACCGCGGTGGGCAAGGCATTGACCCCGATCTGATCGCCGACCTCGAGCGGCAATACGGCTTCGACAAACCACCGGTGGAGCGTTTCTTCCTGATGGTGAAGAACTACGCGCGGTTCGATTTCGGCAACAGCTTCTTCCGCGACCGCGCGGTGATCGACCTCATCTTGGAGAAACTCCCCGTCTCCATCACGCTGGGGCTATGGACCACGCTGCTGATCTACCTTGTGTCGATTCCGCTGGGCATCAAAAAGGCCGTGCGCGACGGCTCCGCGTTCGATGTGTGGTCCAGCGCCATCGTGGTGGTGGGGCAGGCCATTCCCAGCTTCTTATTTGCCATTCTGCTACTCATCCTGTTCGCGGGGGGCAGCTATTTGCAGTGGTTCCCGCTGCGCGGCCTCACGTCGGACGATTGGGAATCGCTCAGCCTTGTTGGCAAGGCGGCGGATTACCTCTGGCACATCGCCCTTCCCGTGCTGTCCATGGTAATCGGCGGCTTCGCCTCGCTCACCCTGCTGACGAAGAACAGCTTCATCGAAGAGATCTCGAAACAATACGTGATGACCGCGCGCGCCAAAGGCCTGCCCGAGCGCCGCGTGCTGTACCGCCACGTGTTCCGCAACGCCATGCTCATCGTCATCGCGGGGCTGCCCGCGGCCCTCATCTCCATCCTGTTCACGGGCTCGCTCATCATCGAGGTGATCTTCTCGCTGGATGGGCTGGGCCTGCTGGGCTTCGAGGCGGCGCTGAGCCGCGACTACCCGGTCATGTTTGGCACGCTGTTCATCTTCACGCTGATTGGGCTGGTACTGAAACTGCTGGGTGACATCACCTACATGCTGGTCGATCCGCGCATCGATTTCGAGCGGAGGCACTAGATGGTGGACCTCTCCAAGATCGCCCCGAAAACCAGCAGCACTGAGGATACGATGCGTAGCGCCGCAGTGGCGCGAGCCGCGTCAGCGGCAGGGGTAAGCCCACAGGGCGAAGGGGGGGCAAGCCCCCCTTTAGAGAAAAAAGTCTCCATCAGCAAACGCCGCTGGCGCGTGTTCAAAAGCAACCGCCGGGCCTACTGGTCGTTCTGCGCGTTAGTCACGCTATTCACCCTGTCGCTGTTCGCGGAAGTCATCGCCAATGACGATCCCATTCTGGTGAAATACAAAGGCGACTATTTGTTCCCCATCGCGTTCACCTACATCGAGAAAGACACGTTCGATGGCGGCGCGATGGAGTCGGACACCGACTTCTCGGACCCGTGGGTGCGCGATGAGATCAACCGCCACGGGTGGATGGTGCGCTCGCTCATTCCGTTCGATTACGCCAGCATCAACTACCATATCCAGCGGGCGCCCGCCGCCCCCAGCTGGACCAACCTGCTCGGCACCGACGATCAGGCGCGCGACGTGTTCGCGCGGGTCATCTACGGGTTCCGCCTGTCCATGCTGTTCGCGCTGCTGCTGGTGTCGCTGTCGTCGGTCATCGGCATTACCATGGGCGCGCTGCAGGGCTATTTCGGCGGGCGGCTGGATTTGTTCATGCAGCGTTTCGTCGAGATCTGGCAGGGCATTCCCATTCTGTTCCTGCTCATCATTCTCTCCTCCATGGTCACGCCGACCTTCTGGTGGGTGCTGGGGCTGATGCTGATGTTCAAGTGGATGGCGTTGGTGGACGTGGTGCGCGCCGAATTCCTGCGTGCCCGCAATTTCGACTATGTGCGCGCCGCGCGTGCCCTCGGCGTGGCGGAGCTGACCATCATGCGCCGCCATGTGCTGCCCAACGCGCTCACCTCGGTGTTCACCTACGTGCCGTTCCTCATCACCGCGGCCATCACCCTGCTGGCGTCGCTGGATTTCCTCGGCTTCGGCCTGCCTTCCGGCTCGCCCAGCCTTGGTGAATTGCTGCAGCAGGGCAAGAACAACCCGCAATCGCCATGGCTGGGGCTGGTCGGCTTCTTCACGCTGGCGATCCTGCTGTCGCTGTGGCTGTTCATCGGTGAGGGCGTGCGCGACGCCTTCAACCCCCGCAAGATCTACGCAAGGGCGAAATGATGGTGATGCTTCGCATAGAAGGGGGCGAACCCCCCTTCGCTACGCTGACCCCCTCGCTTCGCACGGCTCGCGGCTCGCGCAGCTACGGCGCTACGCATCGTATCCTCACCACGTCATTCCCGCGTAGGCGGGAATCCAGGGCCGCCTTATGACCACGCCGCTGCTGTCCATCTCCAACCTCAACATCGCCTTCGGTAGCGGCGACACCGCCACCCATGCCGTGCGCGGCGTGTCGCTGCAGGTGAACAAGGGCGAGATGCTCGCCATCGTTGGTGAATCCGGCTCGGGCAAATCGCTCACCGCGCTGTCCATCATGCGGCTGCTGCCGCCGGAAGCGCGCATCAGCGGCGACATCCATTTCCAGGGCCGCGACATCGCGCATATGTCGGAGTCGGAAGTGGCCAAGCTGCGCGGCAACCGCATCGGCATGATCTTTCAGGAGCCGATGACGGCGCTGAACCCGTTGCACCCCATCCGTCGCCAGATCGTGGAAGCCTACAAATGGCACCACAAGATCAAGGGCGAACCCGCACAAAGCAAGATCGCCGACCTGCTGGAAAGCGTGGGGCTGACGCACCTGAACAGCCGCGGCAAAATTTATCCGCACGAGCTTTCCGGCGGCGAGCGCCAGCGCGTGATGATCGGCATGGCGACCGCCTGCGACCCCGACCTGCTGATCGCCGACGAGCCCACCACCGCACTGGACGTGACGCTGCAACGCCAGATCCTGCAGCTGCTGAAAGAGCTGCAGCATAAACGCGGCATGGGCATCATCTTCATCACGCATGACCTGACGGTGGTGCGCAAGATCGCCGATCGCGTGGCGGTGATGAAGGACGGCGAGGTGGTGGAGACCGGCACGGTGGCCGACGTGTTCAGCGCGCCGAAACATGCCTACACCAAAATGCTGCTGGCCGCGACGCCGAAGGGCACGGCCGCGCCCATCGCCAAGGAGTCGCCCGAGATCATCTACACCCCCGATCTGTCGGTGCGTTTCCCCATCAAGAGCCCGGTGCTTCGCCGCACCGTTGGCACGGTCGATGCCGTGCAGAATGTGCGCGTGCGCCTGCAGCGCGGCGAGACCATCGGCATCGTCGGGGAATCCGGCTCGGGCAAAAGCTCGCTGGGCTACGCCATGCTGAAACTCATCGAAAGCGACGGGCCCATCCTGTTCCTCGGCGAGCATATCGAAGGGCTCAAAGGCCAGAAATTGCGCGCCCTGCGCCCGCACATGCAACTGGTGTTCCAGGACCCCTATTCCAGCCTTAACCCACGCATGACGGTGGGCGGCATCGTGTCCGAAGGATTGAAGCTGCACCGGCCCGACCTGAGCCGCGAAGAAGTGCGCCACGAGGTGCGGACCATCCTCGCCAAGGTGGGGCTGACCGAAAGCATGATCCAGCGTTACCCGCATGAATTCTCCGGCGGGCAGCGCCAGCGCATCGCCATCGCACGCGCCATGATCCTCAAACCCAAATTCGTGGTGCTGGACGAGCCGACCAGCGCGCTCGATATGTCGGTGCAGGGGCAGGTGCTGGACCTGCTGCGCGCCCTGCAGGAAGAGCACGGCACGAGTTATCTATTCATCAGCCATGACCTGCGCGTGGTGAAAGCACTGGCGCGCTACGTCATCGTGCTCAAGCGCGGCAAGGTGGTGGAAGAAGGCGAAGCGCAGCATATCTTCGCGCGGCCGAAAGAAGCCTACACCCAGGCACTGATGGACGCGGCCTTCGGCGAAACGCTGTAGTCGCCGTTACCGATCGAGGTTGATCATCAACCGGCAGGCGCGCGCGGTGCTGTTGAGCACATAATCGGTGCCGGGTAGTTCGCCGGTGAATCCATTCGGTAAGCACCCAAGCGACACATCATACGAATTGCTGGCCGTCATGCGGCCCGTGGTCGCACGGCCATCATCCATTTTCGTGTCGATGCCCCACGCCTCGTCGGCACGCAGGCCCGGTGAGTTGCCCATCGCGCAGGTCGATGCGGCATGGCCCGGTGCCCCAAGGACGAGCAAGTTAGCGGCGCTGCCCGTGTAGGTGAACGCGGTGGTGTTGCACGCATGCCAACCTGCCGCCGAGCTGACTTTCGAGCGCGGCACATGGGTGCCCAGAACCGGGCTTGTTCCACTCAGGTACAGATATTGCCCCTCGATGAGCCCCGCGCGGGCCAGATGCGTCCAGACCAAAGAAGGCTCATAGACCACCGCACCGTCCAGCACCCCGTTGCCATTGCCATTGCATGTGCCAGTGGTGCTGGTCAGGGCGGCGGTGCGGCAGGCCACATCGTTCCCCGTGCCCCCCGCGACCGTCCAGAAACTGGTGGCGTTCGTGAGGTCGCCGGGCATGGCAAAATATTTATCACGGAAGGTCTGCATCGCCGTCGTCCAGCGTGTATATTCGGTGGTCACGGCGCGCAGTTCCGCCGCGCGGATCAGCGCCTGCCCACCAAGGATACCGCCCGTGAGCAGGCCCAGAATGACGAGCACGATGGAGAGCTCAACGAGGGAGAATGCAGCTTTCATCCTGCCAGTATAATGCAGCGCACGGCCCATGTCATTACGGCAGAAGCACCACGCTGCCTGTGGTTTCGCGGGCTTCCAGCGCTGCGTGGGCGCGGGCGGCCTCGGCCAGCGTGTAGGTCTTCGGTGCGGCAATTTTCAGGCTGCCATCGCCCAGCTTGGCCACCAGCGCGGCAGCCGCCTTCTGGTAGGTCGCATCGTCGCGCATGTAATCCATCATGCTCGGGCGGGTGAGGTACAGCGAGCCGCGCTTGGCCAGCTCCACCACAGAGAATGGCGCAATGGGCCCGCTGGCCTGCCCGTAACTCACCATCATGCCCTTGGGTTTCAGGCTGTCCAGCGACGCCATGAACGTGCTTTGCCCCACCGCGTCATACACCACATCCACCCCGCGCCCGTCGGTCAGCGAGCGCACGCGTTGCGCCACGTCTTCCTGCCGGTAGAGGATCACTGCATCGGCGCCGCATTTGCGCGCGATCTCGGCCTTCTCGGCGCTGCCGGCTGTGCCGATCACCCGCGCACCGCACTGCTTGGCCCACTGGCACAGCAGCTGCCCTACACCGCCCGCCGCCGCATGCACGAGGATGGTATCGCCCTTCGCCACGGGGAAGGTTTCATGCAGCAGGAACCACGCGGTAAGCCCTTTGAGCATGGCGCTCGCCGCGGTCTGGTCGCTCACGTTGGCGGGCAGCAGCACGCATTCGGCTGCACCGATGTTGCGCGCCTGCGCATAGGCGCCCATGGGCCCGCGGCCATAGGCCACGCGGTCGCCCGGTTTCAGGTGGGTCACGTTCGCACCCACTTCCTCGACAATGCCGGCGGCTTCCATGCCCGGCGTGGCCGGGAGCGGCACAGGGTACAGCCCGCTGCGGTGGTAGGTGTCGATGAAGTTCAGGCCGATGGCCGTTTGTTTTAGCCGCAGCTGATGTGGGCCCGGCGCGGGCAGCGAAAGCTCGGCTGGCTGTAGCATCTCGGGCCCACCGGTTTGCGCAAATTGGATGGCCATGACCATGATTCTTCTCTCCCTATCCGTCATGGCGAGGAGCATCGCGACGCGGCCATCCAGCTTATTTGCTTGGCCAGAATGGATTGCTTCGCTATCGCTCGCAATGACATGAACGCGACAACAACAACACAGACCATCTACGCACTCGCCACGCCGCAGGGCAAGGGCGGGGTGGCCGTGCTGCGCATTTCCGGCCCCAATGCCCGCACCGCACTGGCGCATGTAGGCGTGGCGGCCACACCCGCACCGCGCATGGCCACGCTGGCGACGTTGCAGCATGGCGGCCGGGTGATCGATCAGGCGCTGGTGCTGTATTTTGCCGCGCCGCATTCCTTCACCGGCGACGATGTGGTGGAGCTGCATTTGCATGGCGGCGTGGCCGTGATGCGCGCCGCGATGGACGCGCTGGCAAGCTGCCCCGGCCTGCGCGTGGCCGAACCGGGTGAATTCACCCGCCGCGCCTTCCTGAACAACAAGCTCGATCTGGCGCAGGCCGAAGGCCTTGCCGACCTGATCGACGCGCAGACCAGCGCCCAGCACCGCCAGGCCCTGCGCCAGCTGGGTGGCGAAGGCAGCCGCCGCGTGGCCGCGCTGCGCGAACAGGTGCTGGCACCGCTGGCGCTGCTGGAAGCCTACATCGATTTCCCGGACGAGGAGATTCCCGAATCCGTGCTGGCCGAAACCACCGCGCGCGTGGCAGCACTGGCCCATGAACTGGCCCAGCTGCTCAACGATGGTGGGTTGGGCGAAAAGATCCGCGAGGGGCTGGAGATCGTCATCCTCGGGCCGCCGAACGCGGGCAAATCCAGCCTGCTCAACGCCCTTGCCAAACGTGATGCCGCCATTGTTTCCGACGAGGCGGGCACCACCCGCGACATGGTCGAGGTGCATCTGGAGCTGGCCGGGTTCGAAGTGACGTTGGTGGACACCGCAGGCCTGCGCGACGCCGCCGGCAGCATCGAAGCCGAAGGCATTCGCCGCGCCCGCGCCCGCGCCGAGCAGGCGGATTTCAAACTGGTGCTGCTGGATGGCGCCACCGCCGCGGCGGATTACCCCGCCATCGCCCCGCTGCTGGACGACACGGCCACGCTGGTGCTCACCAAGGCCGACCTTGGAGCCGCGCCCGCCCTTCCCCACGCCGCCCTTTCGCTTTCCACCACCACCGGCGAGGGCATGGAAGCGCTGATCGCCGCCATACGCCAGCGCGTGGAAACGCTGATGGAAAGCGCGCCTGCGCCGCTCATCACCCGCGCCCGCCACCGCGAAGCCCTGCGCGAGGCTTACGCCCTGCTGCAGCACTGGCACATGGACAAACCGCTGGAGCTGGCCTGCGAAGAACTGCGCGCCGCCGCGGTCAGCCTTGGCAAAATCACTGGTAAAATCTGGGTCGATGATATATTGGACCTCGTTTTCAGCCGTTTCTGCATTGGCAAATGACGGTTTTGCGTTGGCGCGTGAGCGCTTATGAAACCGTCATCCCCGCGCAGGTGGGGATCCATGATGGGCTGAACCTTACGCAAGACACACCAGAATAGACGATAGATAACAAAGGCTTGGGAACCGATGGAACGTGCTTTGAACTACGATGTGATTGTGATCGGCGGGGGACACGCCGGCACGGAAGCCGCCGCCGCCAGCGCACGACTGGGCGCGCGCACCTGCCTGCTGACGCATAAGCGCGCCACCGTGGGCGAGATGTCGTGCAACCCCGCTATCGGCGGTATCGCCAAGGGCACGCTGGTGCGCGAGATCGACGCGCTGGACGGGGTCATGGGCCGTGCCATCGACCGTGGCGGCATCCATTACCGCATGCTCAACGCCAGCAAGGGCCCTGCCGTGCGCGGCCCGCGCGCGCAGGCCGACCGCAAGCTGTATCGCGAGGCGGTC
>QFOX01000022.1 GCA_003241645.1 Azospirillum brasilense
ACCGACACGGCCGCCACCGGCGCCGGGGTGATGAGCGACTGGTACAGCAGCGCGCCCAGCTCGATGAACAGGAACGCCGCAAAGAACACGCCCAGCGGCAGGTAGCGGATGAAGCCGGCGCGGAATTTCTCGAAGTTGATGTTCAGCATCATCACCACGAACAGGAACAGTACCGCCACCGCGCCCACATAGACGATGACCAGCGTCATGGCGAGGTATTCAGCCCCCAGCAGCACGAACAGGCCTGCCGCATTGAAGAACGCAAGGATGAGGAAGAACACGGAATGCACCGGGTTTTTTGCCGTGATCACCGCACCGGCGCTGAGCATCAGCACGGCGGAGAACACGTAGAACATGAGGGATGGAATATCGAACAGCATGGCGGGGGCTTACCTGTATTCTGCGTCGGCTTCAAGGTTGGCGGCGATGGCTGCTTCCCAGCGCTCGCCGTTGGCCAGCAACTTGGCCTTGTCATAGAACAGTTCTTCGCGGGTTTCCGCGGCGTATTCGAAGTTCGGGCCTTCGACGATCGCATCCACGGGGCAGGCTTCCTGGCAGAAGCCGCAATAGATGCATTTGGTCATGTCGATGTCGTAACGCGTGGTGCGGCGCGAACCGTCGTCGCGGGCTTCGGCTTCGATGGTGATGGCCTGCGCCGGGCAGATCGCCTCGCAGAGTTTGCAGGCAATGCAGCGTTCCTCGCCGTTCGCATAGCGGCGCAGCGCATGCTCGCCACGGAAGCGCGGGCTGAGCGGGCCCTTTTCGTAGGGGTAGTTGATGGTCACGGATTTCCGCGTGAACGCATATTTCAGCGTCAGGAACATGCCGGTCAGCAGTTCCGACAGCAGGAACGAGCGAACGATGTACCGCAGGTTAGTCATGGTCGGTCTCCTCTGCCGCGCGAACCTTCACGTTCTCCAGCGGCATGGTCTTGGTTTCACCCTTTTTGATGGGGGCGTAGGTTTCCAGCAGGTCGTCGTAGCCTTCATCGTCGGGCTGTACCACCAGCTCGGCATGGCCACCATTGATGCGCGGCTGGCGCACCACCAGCGTGCCGTCACGCTTCAGGGTGACTTCGCGCTGAAGCTCTTGCTCGACCGCCGCGGCGACCGGGGCTTTGGGGTCCGGCAGCGTATCGGTGAACACGAGGTAGCCCGCGGTGCCCACCACCCACAGCAGCGACAGCGGCAGGAAGATCTTCCAGCCAAGGCGCATCAGCTGGTCATAGCGGTAACGCGGGAAGGTCGCGCGCACCCACAGGAACACGTAGAGGCACAGCACCACTTTCAGCGCGAACCAGATGCCGGTAGGCACCCAGCTCAGCCAGGCCACATCCAGCGGGGCCTGCCAGCCACCGAGGAAGAGGATGGTCGTCATGCCGCAGATGAGGATCATGTTCGCGTATTCCCCAAGGAAGAACAGCGCGAAGCTCATGGAGGAATATTCCACGTTGTAACCGGCCACCAGCTCGCCCTCGGCCTCGGGCAGATCGAACGGCAGGCGGTTGGTCTCGGCAAGGCCGGAGATGAAGAACACCACGAACATGGGGAACAGGCCCGAGCACACATACCAGTTGCCGATGCCGCCGGCCTGCGCCTGCACGATGTCGCCAAGGTTCAGCGAGCCCACGCACAGCAGCACGGTGATGATGACAAGGCCGATGGACACTTCGTAGCTGACCATTTGCGCGCTGGAGCGGATGGCCCCAAGGAACGCGTATTTCGAGTTACTGGCCCAGCCGGAAATGATGATGCCATACACCCCAAGCGACGAAATGGCGAACAGGTACAGCACGCCCACGTTCAGGTTGGCGATGACGAATTCCTTCGAAATGGGCACCACCGCCCAGCCCAGCAACGCCAGCGCAAAGGTGATGACCGGCGCGAGCAGGAACATGACCTTGTTGGCTTTGGTGGGAATGATGGTCTCTTTCAGGAAGAGCTTTAAACCATCTGCGAACGGTTGCAGCAGGCCGAACGGGCCAACCACGTTGGGGCCGCGGCGCAGCTGCATGGAGGCGATCACCTTGCGCTCCATGTAGGTGAGCATGGCCACCGAGATCAGCAGCGGCACGGTCACCAGCAGGATGCGCCCGATAACGATCATGGTGGGCAGGATATTCTCGAGCCAGAGGGGGCTGTTCAGGAATTCTTGCATGTTACGCTGCCTTCTTCTCAGCCGTGGACTGCAGGGCCGCCACACAGGCCGCCATCGTCGCCGACGCGCGGCTGATGGGGTCGCTCATGTAGTAGTTGCGCACGGGGTAATCGAACTTCTCAGGCGTCACCTTGCCCTGCTTCACCGGCGCGCTGTTCCATGCGGCTTCGGTGCGCTCGCCAATGTAGGCGAACGGGGCGAGTTTGGCTGCCAGCTGCGCGCGCAGCTCCGGCAGCGACGCATACGGCAGTGCTTTACCCAGCGTGGCTGCCAGCGCCGCCACGATCTCCCAATCCACCTTGGCCTGACCGGGCGCGAACACGGCGCGGCGGGCTTCCTGCACGCGGCCTTCCGTGTTCACGTACAGCGCGTCCTTCTCGGTGTAGGCGGCGCCGGGCAGCACCACATCGGCGCGGTGGGCGCCAATGTCGCCATGGTGGCCCTGATAGACCACGAACGCATCGCCGAAATAGCTCATATCAATTTCATCTACACCCATCAGGTAGGCGAAACTGATCTGCTTGGCGGCAATCGCTTCGACGATGCCTGCCATGTCGCGGCCACCGGCCTGCGGCACGAAGCCCACATCCAGCGCGCCCACGCGGCCCGCCGCGTAATGCAGCAGGTTGAAGCCGTTCCAGTCGGAACGCACCACGTTGCAGCTGTTGGCGATGGCGCGCGCCACGGCGAGGATGGACGCCCCATCGCTGCGCGCCAGCGCGCCTGCGCCCAGCACGATGACCGGGTTCTTCGCGTTCTTCAGCGCCTGCGACACGGTGTGGTCACCGCCAGCGATCTGCTCCAGCACTTGCGGGTTGTCGCCCAGCTGCGTGACCGGGAAAGTCAGGTCGAACGCCTGGCCCACATTGAACACCTGCGCGCCGCGCGCAAGGTAGGCCTTGCGCAGGCGGGTGTTCACCAGCGGTGCTTCGTGGCGCGGGTTGGTGCCAATGAGCAGCACCACATCCGCCTGTTCGAGGCCGCTGATGCCGGTATTCATGAGGTAGCTGGCGCGGTCGGCGGCGTCGATCTTGGCGCCGTCCTGACGGCACTCAAGGTTGGCCGAGCCCACGCTCGTCATCAGTTCTTTCAATGCAAAGGTCGCTTCCACGTCCACCTGGTTGCCGACGATGGCGGCCATCTGTTCACCTTTGAGCGATTGCATTTTCGCGGCGACCACGCCCAGCGCCTCGTCCCAGCTGGCTTCCACCAGCTTGCCATTCTTGCGCACATACGGGCGGTCAAGGCGCTGCACGCGCAGCGCGTCGCAGGCATGGCGCGACTTGTCGGCCAGCCATTCCTCGTTCACGTCCTCGTTCAGGCGCGGAAGCACGCGCAGCACGGCCTCGCCGCGGCTATCGATGCGGATATTGCTGCCCACCGCGTCCATCACGTCGATGGATTCGGTCTTGCGCAGCTCCCACGGGCGCGCCACGAACGCGTAGGGCTTGCTGGTGAGCGCACCCACCGGGCACAGGTCCACCACGTTGCCGGAAAGCTCGGAATGGAAGGGCTTATCCAGCGTGGTGATCTCCATATGTTCGCCGCGGCCGACCGCGCCCAGCTCGGGCACGCCTGCCACTTCGTCGGCGAAGCGCACGCAACGGGTGCAATGGATGCAGCGGTTCATCTCGGTCTTGATGAGCGGGCCCATGAATTTCGGCTCCACCGCGCGCTTATGGTCTTCGTAGCGGCTGGTGCCGCTGCCGTAATTCAGCGCCTGATCTTGCAGGTCGCACTCGCCCGCCTGATCGCAGATGGGGCAATCCAGCGGGTGGTTGATGAGCAGGAATTCCATCACCCCTTCGCGGGCTTTTTTCACCATGGGGGTGTTGGTCATCACTTCCATGTTGGCGGCAGCGGGCAATGCACAGCTCGCCTGCGGCTTCGGCGGCCCGGGCTTCACTTCCACCAGGCACATGCGGCAGTTGCCCGCGATGCGCAGGCGGTCATGGTAGCAAAAACGCGGGATCTCTACGCCCTCGCGGTCGCAGACCTGAATGACGCTTTCGCCCGGGGTGAATTCGACCTCGCGGCCATCAAGTTTGAGTGTCGGCATGCCTTAAGCCTTCTGACGGTTTGCGTGTTCCATAAGCGCAAAGACTTTTTCTTTCAACTCATGGAACTTGGTTTGTTTTTGTTTCTGGAATTTTACCGCGTTGTGGTTGATGCGCCCGCTTTGCACGGTGCTGCGCCCCGCCACCACGAATTCGATGTAGCCGGGGTTCACAAGGCCCGGTTCCTTGAACACCACCTCGGCAATGGCGCCGAGCGGGATCTCGCGCTGCGCGTTGAAGCCATAGGCCAGGATGTTGAAGATGCCCTTACGGGTGATCTTCAGGCGGTCGGTGCGCAGTTCGATCTGCCCGTCCAGCCCTTCGAGGTACATGAGTGCGCCGGGGCGCGCCGGGGCGGCCTTGGCAGCAGGCTTCGCAGCCGCAGGGGCCTGCGGCTTTGCCGCGGGTGCTGCAGGTTTCGGCTGTTGCTTCGCGTCACTCATGCGTGCCTCCCTAGGCTACCTTGCGTGCGGTGAATTCATCGATGCGGCGTTCGATCTCGGGGCGGAAATGGCGCACCAGACCCTGCACGGGCCATGCGGCCGCATCGCCCAGCGCGCAAATGGTGTGGCCTTCGATGCGGCCTGCCACGTCGAGCATATGGTCGATGTCCTCGCGGCGGGCGTCGCCCACCACCATGCGCTCCATCATGCGCCACAGCCAGCCGGTGCCCTCGCGGCACGGCGTGCACTGGCCACAGCTTTCATGCTTGTAGAAGCGCGACAGGCGGGCAATGGCCTTCACCACATCGGTCGATTTGTCCATCACGATGACGGCGGCGGTGCCAAGGCCGGAGCGCACTTCGCGCAGCGCGTCAAAATCCATCAGCACGGTGTCGCAAATTTCTTTGGGCAACAGCGGCACCGACGAACCGCCGGGGATGACCGCCAGCAGGTTGTCCCACCCGCCACGCACGCCACCGGCATGTTTCTCGATCAACTCGCGCAGCGGAATGCTCATCGCCTCTTCCACGTTGCAGGGCTTGTTCACGTGGCCGGAAATGCAGAACACTTTGGTGCCCGCATTGTTCGGGCGGCCAATGCCCGCGAACCAGCTGGCCCCGCGACGCAGGATGGTGGGCACCACGGCAATGGATTCCACGTTGTTCACGGTGGTGGGGCACCCCCACACGCCCGCGCCCGCCGGGAATGGCGGCTTCAGGCGCGGCTGGCCCTTTTTGCCTTCCAGCGATTCGATCAGCGCGGTTTCCTCGCCACAAATGTACGCCCCTGCCCCACGGTGGATGTAGATGTCGAAATCATAACCGGATTTGCAGGCATTCTTGCCGATCAGACCGGCGGCATAGGCCTCGTCGATGGCGTTCTGGATATGGTCGTATTCGTGGCGGTATTCACCGCGGATGTAGATGTAGGCCGCGACCGCACCGATGGCGAAGCCCGCGATCAGGCAGCCTTCCAGCAGCTTGTGCGGATCGCCGCGCATGATCTCGCGGTCTTTGCAGGTGCCCGGCTCGGATTCGTCGGCATTCACCACGAGGTAGCTCGGGCGACCATCGCTGGTCTTAGGCATGAAGCTCCACTTCATGCCCGTGCTGAAGCCCGCACCGCCGCGACCGCGCAGGCCGGATGCTTTCACTTCCTCGATGATCTTATCGCGCCCCCACGAGAGGATCTCCTTCGTGGTGCTCCAGTCGCCGCGCGCCTGTGCGCCTTTCAGCGAACTGTCCTGCAGGCTGTAGAGGTTCGTGAAGATGCGGTCCTTATCAGCCAGCATGCGGTGCTCCATAGAGTTTTTTGATCGCCGGGTGGGCGATGAATTGTTCAGGGATCTCGATCTCGATCGGCCCGGCCGCATAAGGCCCGACCGCGTAGACGTTGAACACCACGCTCAGGCCTGTTTCGCTGAGCGAGAGGTAGCCCAGCGCGTCTTTTTCCGCCACGTAGGCTTCGGGTTTTGCAGGGCAGAAGCTGTCGCTATGGTCCTGCTCCTCATCGGCGCAGAGGCCGCCGAGGAAGCTTTCGTCGGTTTGCTTCAGTTCCTCGTAGATATGGCGGTTCAGCGCCGGGAGTTTTTTCACGTCCACGATATCCGCCAGCGTAAGGATGCGGCCCGCGTTTTTATCGAACAGAAGCGCGTCGCTCCACGGGTTGCCGTGGGCGGCACCCGCGCCGTAGCTGTAATGGGAGAAACCGATGGAAAGCAGCGCGTCGTTCTCAAACGCGATGGCACCGCTGAATTGTTCGTCGTTAATGCCGGCGGCGGGCACCGATTTCATGTCCACCTTCGTGCCGGGGCATGCCGGGCCATCGCCCTCGCCCATGCCTTTACCCGCCTCAATCCCCCGGGCCTTCAGTGCCGCATTCAGTACGGTCTCGTTCTTCACACCAGACACTTGCGGGTAGGCAATATCCGCTTCGCAATAGCACATGCGCGCTTCATATTCATCCGCGCCGCTCACCTCGGCAAGGCAGGCCTTATCAAGGAACGAGCCTTGCTGCACGGGCACATGCGTCAGCACCGTGGCGGCGTGGCCGACCATGGGGCAGAGCAGCAGCAAACTGGCAAGCAGGTGGCGCATCAGGCAGATACTTTCTCGGTCAGGCTGGTGAGGCCGCCTTCCGGCTCCGAGGTGCAGCGGCCCGTCTGGCTGCCCACCACAGGCTTTTCGTTGCGTTTCAGCTTCAGCAGCAGCTCGCGCGTGTTCTCGTAGGTCAGGTCCTCGTAATACACGTCGGTGCCGTCATGGGCGTTCATTTCCATCATCGGCGCGTTGGCGCAGGCACCAAGGCATTCCACTTCGGTCACGGTGAACAGCCCATCGGCCGAGGTTTCACCGGGGCGAATGCCCGCCACGTCCTTCACGGCGCGCAGCACCTCGTCGGAGCCGCGCAGCCAGCACGGCGTGGTGGTGCAGCATTGCAGGTGGTAACGGCCCACCGGCGCGAGGTTGTATTGGGTGTAGAAGCTGGCCACTTCCACTACGCGGATGTAGGGCATGCCCAACATATCGGCGATGACGCGCATGGCGGCTTCCGGAATCCAGTTGCCGTGCTGCTGCTGCGCCAGCCACAGAATGGGCATGACGGCCGATTGCTGGCGGCCCGCCGGGTATTTGGCGATGTGCCATTTGGCTTTTTCGAGGTTCTCCGGCGTGAAAGCAAATTCCGCCGGTTGCTCGAATTTCGTTTGAACGCTCATGCCTGCCATAACTTACCTGTCGATCTCTCCGAATACCACGTCCAGCGTGCCGATGATGGCCGAAACGTCGGCCAGCATGTGGCCGCGGCTCATGAAGTCCAGCCCTTGCAGATGGGCGAACCCCGGCGCACGGATGTGGCATTTGTAGGGTTTGTTGGTGCCGTCGCTCACCAGGAACACGCCGAATTCACCCTTGGGCGCTTCCACGGCGGTGTAGGTCTCGCCCGCGGGCACGTGGTAGCCCTCGGTGAACAGCTTGAAGTGGTTAATGAGGCCTTCCATGGAATGCTTCATGAGGCCGCGGCGTGGCGGTGCGATCTTCGGATCGCCGGTGACCACCTCGCCTTTCGGCATTTTCTCGATGCACTGGCGGATGATGCGCACCGACTGGCGCATCTCTTCCATGCGCACCATGTAACGGTCGTAGCAATCGCCGTTCTTACCGATGGGAATGTCGAATTCCACCTGATCGTACATTTCGTAGGGCTGGGCTTTGCGCAGGTCCCACGGCACGCCGGAGCCACGCAGCATGGGCCCGGTGAAGCCCCATGCCTGTGCTTCTTCGGCGCTTACCACGCCGATATCCACGGTGCGCTGCTTCCAGATGCGGTTGTTGGTGACGAGGGTTTCCACGTCGTCCATCATTTTCTCGAAGCGGTCGCAGAACTTCAGGATGTCTTCTTCCATGCCGGCCGGAATGTCCTGATGCACCCCACCCGGGCGGAAATAGGCCGAGTGGAAACGCGCACCCGAGGCGCGCTCGTAGAAGGCGAGGATCTGCTCGCGTTCCTCGAAGAACCAGAGCACTGGCGTGGTCGCCCCGGCATCCATGATCCAGGTGGAGACGTTGAGCGTGTGGTTGGCAAGGCGCGTCAGCTCCGCGAAGACAGTGCGGATCCATTTCGCGCGCGGCGGAATTTCGCAGCCCAGCAGTTTTTCCACCGCCAGCGCATAGGCATGTTCCTGGCACATGGGCGACACGTAATCCAACCGGTCGAAATACGGCACGGCCTGCAGGTAGGTCTTGTGCTCAATGAGCTTTTCGGTGCCACGGTGCAGCAGCCCGATATGCGGGTCGGCACGCTCGACCACCTCGCCATCCATCTCGAGGATGAGGCGAAGCACGCCGTGCGCCGCCGGGTGCTGCGGGCCGAAATTCAGGGTCAGGTTCTTAATATCGACTTGGTTGCTCATGCGGCAACTCCATCCAGAAAACGGTGCATAATATAGATGTCCACGTAGCCCAGCTTGGCGTGGTTGTAGGATTTCGGGCTGATGCCGATGATGGTGAAGCCCATGCTCTGCCACAATTCCACCGCTTTGGTGTTGGTGCTGACCACGTAATTGAACTGCATGGAAAGGCAGCCCTGGCGCTTGGCCTCTTCCAGCGAGTGCTTGCACATGGCGCGCGCCACACCGCGGCCGCGATAATCCTTGTGCACCATGTAGCCCGCATTGGCCACATGCGCGCCATGGCCGTAATGGTTGCGGCGCAGGCTGTAGGTGCCCACGACCTTCTCGCCGTCCTTCACCACGTAGGCGAGCGCGCCGGTGCCGTACTTACCTGCACCGATCCAGAGATCCTTGGCTTGCGCCTCGGTCGTGTCGGCCGCGTAGGAATAGGTATCGCCGCCCTGCACCACATCATGGAAGATCTCCCAGATGCCGGGCCAGTCGGCCTCGGTCGCGGCAGTGACCGCCCACGACGCCTGCACGGATTGTTTCAGCGCAGCACTCATGAAGCCTTGGCCTTCTCGTCGCCCGGAAGCACGGGCGCGGGATATTCCGGCCCTTCCCACGGGCTGAGGAAGTCAAAGCTGCGGTAGGCCTGATTGAGCTTCACCGGCTCGTAGACCACGCGCTTTTCGTCTTCGTCGTAGCGCAGCTCCACGTAGCCGGTCAGCGGGAAGTCCTTGCGCTGGGGGTGCCCGTCGAAGCCATAATCGGTGAGGATGCGGCGCAGGTCGGGATTGCCCTCGAACACCACGCCGTACATGTCCCATACTTCGCGCTCGAACCAGCCTGCACCGGCAAACACCGGCACGGCGCTGGCCACGGCCACGCCTTCGGCCACCGAGAGCTTCACGCGGATGCGGCGATTCTTGCTCATGGAAAGCAGGTTATAGACCACCTCAAAGCGCGCCACGCGGCCCGGGTAATCCACCGCGGTCACGTCGATCAGCTGCGTGAAGCGGCAATGCTCGTCGTCGCGCAGGAAGGTCAGCAGCTCGGCCACGTGCGGGGCCGCGGCCACCAGCACCAGCTCGTCGCCCGCCATGTGGTGCGACAGCACGCGATCCGAGATCGCGCCATGGATGTATTCACCAAGCTCAGGAAGGGTACGTGGCATCATTAACCTCGACGGATACTGGAGGTGCGGCGGATCTTCTTCTGCAGCTGCATGATGCCGTACATCAGCGCTTCTGCGGTGGGCGGGCAGCCCGGCACATACACGTCCACCGGCACGATGCGGTCACAGCCGCGCACCACGCTGTAGCTGTAATGGTAGTAGCCGCCGCCATTGGCGCAGCTGCCCATGGAGATCACCCAGCGCGGTTCGGCCATCTGGTCGTAGACCTTGCGCAGCGCGGGCGCCATTTTGTTGCACAGCGTGCCCGCCACGATCATCACGTCGGACTGGCGCGGGCTGGGGCGGAAGACCAGCCCAAGGCGATCCACGTCGTAACGGGGGGCTGCGGCCTGCATCATTTCCACGGCGCAGCAGGCCAGGCCGAAGGTCATGGGCCAGAGCGAACCGGTGCGCGCCCAGTTGACGAGCTTGTCGAGGTTGGCGACCACGAAGCCTTTATCGTCGAACTCCTGCAGCACGCGGCCAAGCAGCGCGTCCTGATCGGCGCCGGGGGCCAGCGGTTGATGATTCGTGTGTGTAGCGGTGATGAGCTGGCTCATATTACTCCCAATCCAACGCGCCTTTTTTCCATTCATAAATAAAGCCCACGGTAAGGATACCGAGGAAGAACATCATGCTCCAGAAGCCGAAATGGCCGATCTCCTTGAGCGTGATGGCCCAGGGAAACAGGAACGCGACCTCAAGGTCGAAAATGATGAACAGGATGGCGACGAGGTAAAAACGCACATCAAACTGGCCGCGCGCATCGTCGAACGGTTCGAACCCGCACTCGTAGGGCGAGAGCTTCTCGGCGTCGGGCTTGAGTTTGGCGAGGATGAACGGGGCACCGACCATCACGAAGGACAGGCCAAGCGCAATGACAAGGAACACCAGCACCGGGAAATAGGATGTAACGACCGTTTCCATAGACTTCCGTGACTCAAATTTTTGGTTTTGTTGCGCCGCTTATAGCAGCTTACTCTGCCCGCGCGAGGGTTTTTTCACCCCACCGCCGCCATGTGAATAAATCGTCCTGTTCGGTGCGCAATCGCCACAGGGTACGCCCCCGGAAAACGGCCCGGTTTTCTGCGTCATTTTAGCATTTAAGGAAAATTTAAGAGCTCCCGCGTACACTGTGTTTTAGTGATATGCAGTTGAGAAGGCAGCCATGACCCATCAGAACCACGCGGTTGAGCTTACCAAAGGGCCGGATTACCTCGATATCTGGGTGGATACCAACAATAACGGCGTGCGCGACGACGACGACGTGAACATCTTCGTCACCAAAGGCGGCAGCGTGTATGCCGAAAGTGCCACCTTCAAGGCCGCGCTGGACGCGCATTTGCGTGACCGCCTGAAAGAAGCCTCCATGGCGCTGATGGAGCGGTTCCCCTCGACCGATCCGGTGGCCGAGGAGCAGATCTGCACCCTCGCCCTGCAAATGATCGTGAAAGCGACCAATGAGGCCGCGGAGCGCGAGCGCCAACTGCCGCCCCTGCCCTCGGCCAAGGCTGCTGCACTGGCCAGCATGGCGGAAGAAACAGTGCATGCCGCCGAACAGCATGCCGAATCCAGCGCATTCGCGCCCGCTTTTGCCGCGGCGGAAATGCAGCCTGAACCGTTCCATGAACCGGCCATCGCGGTCAGCGCCCCGGAAGCATGGCAGCAAAGCCCCGCCCCGGCGCAGGCCTATGACGTTGCGCCCGACGCAGGCTACACCCCGCCCATGGCGCAGGAAGCCCGCGACAACTGGTGGGCCGCCGCTCCCGCAGAAGCCGCCGCCGTGAGCGCGCAACCCGAGCAGCATTACCATGTTGAGCAGCATGCCGCCGAAGCCGCATGGCAACCTGCCACCGACGCCGCATCCTATGCCGCACCGGAAGCCCCTGCCTATGCCATCGCCGAAGAAACGGCGCATGACGCCCATGCCGCCGAACATCATGGCTATGCTGGCGCGCAGCAGGAAGCCGCGCAGGAGGTGCAGTATTGGCAAGCGCCTGTAGATTCGCAGCCCGCACCGCTATGGACAGCCCCGGCACACGAACCCGCGCACGCCTATGTGCAGCCGCAGCCGAGCGTCGCCAGCAGCCCGTCATGGGAACTGCAGCCGCAGGAAATCCCGCGTTACACGCCGCCCAGCAACGCTTAATTTCGTCGTTTATTCCGTAAATGCGTAACCCGCGGCCTTAAGCGCGGCCACCGCCTCGCCTTCGCGCGTGGCGGGCATCAGGATGTAATCCGTATCAAAGGTGGAAAAGGCGAACAGGTTGATGCCTGCATTCGCCAGTGCTGCGGTGATACCCGCCAGCACGCCCACCACCGTCAGGTCCATGGCTTCGGCAACGCTGATGCAGCGCCAGCCGTCGCGCCGCTCGATCACGTGGTCGGGCACGCAATGCGTTTCGCACACGGCGCTGCATTCGGTGGGGGTGAGTGAAAAAGCCATGATCTCGCTCGCGCCGATGGAATCGAACGCAGGCAGGTCCAACTTGATCACGGAGAGGTCCCACGGGTGGAGTTGCAATGTGAATTGCATGACTCTCCTTTCAGGGAGAAGTGGCGGGAGTGACGGGACTCGAACCCGCGGCCTCCTGCGTGACAGGCAGGCGCTCTAACCAGCTGAGCTACACCCCCGCACGGGGTATGGTATTCAATTCCATTCCGGGAAGGAATGGTGGGCGATCACGGACTCGAACCGCGGACCCTCTCGGTGTAAACGAGATGCTCTAACCAACTGAGCTAATCGCCCGTCACGTTAGTGGCTGTCACCGCCACCACGCTGGGAGTGGTGGCTATAAACACAAACCCGCGTCCATGCAAGCGCAAAAAATGTGTTTTTTCAGGTTTGTTGAAAAAAGAAAAACGGCGCCACCGCGATTCGCGATGACGCCGTTATTTCGTGCGACCCGATGCGCACGCTAAAGCGCGCATCCGATCAAGCGAGGCTTACGCCTTGCGCTTGTTCACTTGGTCTTTCAGGGCTTTGCCGGGCTTGAATTTCGGCTGAACCGAAGCTGCGATCTTGATCACAGCGCCGGTGCGCGGGTTGCGGCCTTCGGTGGCTTTACGCTTTACCGAGGTGAAGGTACCGAAACCAACGAGGCGAACTTCTTTGCCTTTGCTGAGCGACTTGCTGATTACTTCGATGAAGGCATCAACAGCTTCAGCTGCTTTGGCTTTGGTCAGTTCGGTTTTGTCGGCGATCTCAGCGATCAGTTCGTTCTTGTTCATGATGAACTCCTTAAAGGGTTTAGGACGGTTAAAACACTTCGTGCCAAGCGACAGATTCCTAATTCTCGTTCCGCGTGGAAATGGAATGAACCACCGCCCGCGAACCGCAGTTTGACTAGGGTTTGCCTTGTCACTAGCGGCACGACCTTAAGCACCATTCAAAATCGCTGTAAACACAAAAAGTGCAAAAAACCGCAGAAAACCGGAGTTTTTCACAGATTATTTTGCTTGCATTTTCGATTTACACCTTGGCAAGCGGCAGTTTCACGCACACCGCACACCAAATGATTCCCGTTTTTACTAGGATTTCTGCGGCTTTGAAGGCAGCCGCGCGAACAGCACATCACTCACCAGCAGCGGCAGGCACGCCAGCCACCACAACGGAAGGTAGAGTGCGGTCGGAAACGCGATGCGCGCTTTCTTGCGGCGTAATCCACAACGAATGATGCGCGCAGCACGCGTTGCATCCATCACCAGCGGCATGGGGAAATCATTCACCGCCGTCATCGGCGTGTGGATGTAGCCGGGGCAGATCACGCTCACCATCACGCCCTGCTTTTTCAGCACACCGCGCAACGCGTCACCATAATAGCGCACGGCGGCTTTGCTGGCGCTGTAGGCCGGGCAACTCGGCAGCGCGCGAATGCCCGCCAGCGAACTCATGATGGCGATGTGCCCAGACCCGCGCGCCAGCATGGGCGCAATGATGGGCTGAATGGTGTGCAGCACGCCGTGCAGGTTCACCTCAAAGATCCGCTCCACCTGCTCCATCGGTTCCTGCGTGCCGCCCGTGCCCGCGCTGATGCCCGCATTCGCGATGACCAGATCCAGCGGCGCTGACGCATCGCACTGCTGCATGTAGGCATGCATGGCTTCTTTGTCGGTCACGTCCACCCGGGCGGTGCGCACCTCGGCGCCGCGTGCGCGGCAATCGTTCGCCACGTCCTGCAATCGTGTGCCGTCGCGGCCGGATAAGAACAGAGTAACACCGGCCGCCGCATATTCGCGTGCCAGCGCCGCGCCCAGACCGGATGATGCACCGGTGATGAGGATGCGCATCTTAAACAGCGAAGGGCGGGCAGTGCAGCCCTTTTTGGGATTCGGTGAACAGCTCGAAGCCGTTGGCGGTCACGCCCAGCGAATGTTCGAACTGCGCGCTGAGCGATTTGTCGCGCGTCGTCACCGTCCAGCCATCATGCTTGTTCAGGATGGTGGCCGGCTTGCCGATATTCACCATGGGTTCGACGGTGAAGAACATGCCCTCTTCCAGCCGCACGCCGGTGCCGGGTTTGCCGAAATGCAGGATGTTCGGCGCGTCATGGAACACTTTGCCAAGCCCATGGCCGCAATATTCGCGCACCACGGTGTAGCCCTGCGCTTCCACGTATTGCTGGATGGCGTGGCCAATATCGCCGGTGGTGGCGCCGGGGCGAATCACCTCGATGCCGCGCATCATCGCGTCGTACGTTACCTGCGTCAGGCGTTTGGCGGCCACTTTCGGCTCGCCCACCCAATAGGTGCGGCTGGTGTCGCCGTGCCAGCCATCCACGATCACGGTCACATCGATATTCACGATGTCGCCATTGTTCAGTTTCTGCGCGCCGGGAATGCCGTGGCACACCACATGGTTCACGCTGGTGCAGATGGATTTGGGAAACCCGCGATAGCCCAGCGGCGCAGGAATGGCCCCCGCCGCAATGATCTTGTCGTGGCACAGGTCGTTGATCTGCTGGGTGGTCATGCCCGGCGTGACCACGCTCGCCATATCGTCAAGGATCGATGCGGCAAGCGCGCCCGCTTTGCGCATGCTTTCAAAATCTGCCTTGCTGTGCAGCTTGATGGTGCGGCCATCATCCATAGCGTCATCTTCTTCGAAATCGTCGTACATGCAAGCATCTCTGCCAGATTGCGCTGCCGCTTGCAAGCGCACCCTTGCTGGCATATCTATGGCACCATGAACACGACCATCACCGCAGCCCTCATCATCATCGGCAACGAGATCCTCTCGGGCCGCACGCACGACAAGAACATCCCGCACATTGCCACCAAGCTGAATGAAGCGGGCGTGCAACTGCGCGAAGTGCGCGTCATTCCCGACATCGCCGACACCATTGTGGCCACCGTGAACGAAATGCGCACCGCGCATGATTATGTTTTCACCACCGGCGGCATTGGCCCCACGCATGACGACATTACCAGCGAGAATGTCGCCCGCGCGTTCGGCGTTTCACTGCACCGCCACCCCGAGGCGGAACGCATCCTGCGTGCGCATTACACGGCCGACCAGATCAACGAAGCGCGCCTGAAGATGGCCGATGTGCCCGTGGGCGCAACGCTCATCGCCAATCCGGTGAGTGCGGCTCCCGGCTTCATCATGGGCAATGTGCATGTCATGGCGGGCGTGCCCCGCATTATGCAGGCCATGCTGGATCACGTGCTGCCCACGCTGGTGGGCGGTGCACCGGTACTTAGCGTTTCGGTGACCACCGACCTGCCCGAGGGCACCATTGCCGATGGGCTGACCGCCCTCGCCCAGCGTTATGCGCAAACCGATATTGGCAGCTACCCCACCTTCAAGCAGGGCGAGCTTTCCACCACGCTGGTCATCCGCTCGCCCGATGCGGCATTGAACGAGGCCGTGGCCGCTGAACTTCGCGCGCTCATCGCATCGCTCGGCGGGCAGGTCATGCCCACGCCCAGCGTTTAAGCAGTATTTGCATTTCGCCGCCGCGCGCGTTACGAAAGCCCCGTGCTCGCGTGGCGGAATTGGTAGACGCGCCAGACTTAAAATCTGTTGCCTGTACAGGCGTGCCGGTTCGACCCCGGCCGCGAGCACCACTAGCTTTTCTTACGCGCGGCTTTGCGGGCTTCCACCTCGCCGCTGATGTCGCTTTTGAGGATGCGCTCCATTTCATCGAGCGATTTGCGGGCGAAACTCACCAACGCGGATTCATCGTCGTAATGCACGAAGGATTTCACCATCATGGTTTCGTCATGCTTGCGGAACTGCCGGGCGCGAATGCGCATGGCGGGCAGCTCGTGCCCAAGCTCCACCATGGCGGCCTGTGCCATGGATAGCGCCGATTCAAAGGTTTCGCGCTTGAAATAATCCACCCCCAGCTTGTGCAGCTCATAGGCATGGCGGCGGTTGCGGGCGCGCACATACAGCTTCAGCTTCGGGAAATGTTCCTTCGCCAGCCGCACGATGGCGAGGGAATCCTCTTCCGAATCCACCGCTACGATGAGCATGCGCGCTTTGGCAGCACCCGCGCTTTCCAGCAGGTCCAGCCGCGCGGCATCGCCGAAAAAGCCGCTGAAGCCGAATTTGCGGAGTAGCTCGATCTGGTCGGGGTCTTTCTCCAGCACGGTCATGTCCACGCCCTGCCCGCGCATGAAGCGCCCGACGATCTGGCCGAAGCGGCCATATCCGGCGAGGATGACGGGGTGTTGTTCGGTCACCGTGTCGTACTCGCGGGCGGGCAGCAGGCTCATGAAGCGCGGCACCACGTATTTGCTGTAGAGCAGAATGAGGAACGGCGTCGTCGCGATGGACAAGGCCACCGTGAGGATCAGGAACGCCACCTGCTCCTTATCCAGAATATCCAGCCCGCCCGCGAACTGGAACAGCACAAAGGCGAATTCGCCGCCCTGCGCCAGCGCCAGCGAGAAGCCGCCTGCGTGGCGGCGCTCCATGCGGAACAGCTTGGCCAGTTGCAGCAGCACCAGTGCTTTCACCGCCACCAGCACCGCCACCGCGCACAGCAGCGCTACGGGCTTCTGCGTGAACAGTGTGAAGTCCATGCCCATGCCCACGGAAATGAAGAACAGGCCAAGCAGCAGGCCTTTGAAGGGCGCAAGGTCGGTCTCCAGCGTGTGCTTGTATTCGGAGTTGGCCAATACCACCCCCGCCACGAACGCCCCCAGCGCGGGCGATACGCCCACCAGCTGCATCAGCAGCGTGGTGCCCACCACCAGCGCCAGCGACGTGGCGGTGAACACTTCGCGCAGTTTCGAGCGCGCCACGAAACGGAACATGTGGCGCGACAGATAGCGCCCGGTAATGATGACCCCGCCAATGACCAGCGCCACCAGCAGTGGCCGCGCCCATTCGGGGAACTGCGCCATCATGTCGGCACCATGGCCCGCCGCGTCGGCATGACCGCCCATGGCCAGCCACGGCAGCACGATGAGGATGGGAATCACCGCAATATCCTGGAACAGCAGCACCGCGAAGGACGATTCGCCCACGGAGGTCTGCATCAGGTTCTTCTCCTGCAGCATTTGCAGCACCAGCGCGGTCGAGGAAAGCGACAGCGCCATGCCCACCGCCAGCGACGGTTGCCACGCATAGCCCAGCGACTGGCCCAGCAGCGTGAACGCCGCCGTGGTGAGCAGCACCTGCAGCCCGCCCAGCCCGACAATGGATTTGCGCATGCGCCACAGCATGGGCGGCTCCAGCTCCAGCCCGATGACGAACAGCATCATCACCACGCCGAATTCCGCGAAATGCATGACCTGCTCGGCATTGCCGATAAGGCCAAGGCCGAACGGCCCAATGAGAATGCCAGCGATGAGGTAACCCAGCACCGAGCCAAGCTGGAAGCGGCTGGCCAGCGGCACCACCACACAGGCGGCCGCCAGAAACACGAAAACGTTAAACAATGCCGCGCTATCCATATGCCCCCAAACAACGGAGCGAACCTAGCGCAGCGTGGCCCCTACGCCAACCATTTCTGTAGCTTTTCGATAATGAGATGCTCCCATTTCGGCTTCCAGATATGTTTGGGGATGACTTCGCGCATGCCAGCCAGCATGCAGCGATCATAGGTTTCCTCGGAATGATCGGCCGTGAGCGCGATCACGGGAATATCGTCCAGCGCGCCGCGCATTTTCATTTCCCGAATGCGCTGCGCCGCGTGGATGCCGTTCATCCACGGCATTTCAATATCCATCAGCACCAGCACGAAATGCTCCTGCCCCAGCCGCACGAGGGCTTCCTCGCCGTCGCGGGCCTGCACCACGCGAAAGCCATATTTCTCGAGCGCCGCGCAGGCCACCTCGCGGTGCACGCGGTTATCTTCCACCAGCAATACATGGGCGTTGGTCTCCTCGAATCGTGCAAGGCTCATGCGGCATTCTCCAGTGTCAGGTAATGTTCGGCGGTGGTGAACGCCGCTTTCATGGGGGCGACCAGCGGCAGCACCGCGGCCCGGCCGCCACTGCCTTCGGGGTGCTGGCGCCCGATCTCTTCGATGTTACGGGCGATCTCGGCAAGGTTGATGAGGCCGAATTGCCGTGCCGAGGATTTCAGCGTGTGCGCCGCGGCGGCGTAATTCACCGTCGCATCGCCTTCGGCAGCGCGCTCAATTTCGCTGATGTAGCGCTGCGCATCTTCAAGGAAATAGCTGGTGATGAGGCCGAATTTTTCGCCCACCAGCTGGCGCGTTTCGATCACCGCCTGTGGATCGATACCATCGGGGATGCTGCGCGACATGGCCGCCGGCTGCTGCACGGGTGCGGCCACCGCTGCGGGCATGGGCACGGCCTGCGGCTCCGGCACCGGCGCTGCCGAGAGGTTCTGCAACCACCGCAGCAGCATGGATTCAAGATTCGCGCGGCGCACCGGCTTGGTCAGGTAATCATGCATGCCCGCGCGCAGGCAACGCTCGCGATCGCCATCCATGGCATTGGCGGTGAGCGCGATGACCGGCGTTTCCTTCATGGCGCCGCGGCTTTTCATGGCCTGCAGGGTCTGGGCGGCCTCGAACCCGTCCATCACCGGCATCTGGCAATCCATCAGCACCACGTCGTAGGGTTCGCGCGCGCATTTATCGACCGCGATCTGCCCGTTCTCGGCATGGTCCACGGTGCAGCCCATGCTCACCAGCATTTCCGTGGTAAATTCACGGTTGATGCGGTTATCCTCGGTCAGCAGGATGCGCACGCCTGCCAGCGGCTTGTTCTGGTCGAAGATGGCCTTGGCGCGCAGCGCTTCACTCGCATGCACGGTCAGCATATCGAAGGACTGCCCGCGCGCGCGGGCTTCCAGCACCATGGCGATCACATCCAGCAGCTGGTTGCGGCGCGCCGGCTTGCTGAGGTAGGCGGCCACGCGCATGGAAGCAAAAGTTTTCAAGAAGCCTTTCTCCTCGGCCGAGGAAAGCACGATAATGGGTGTTTCCTGAATGGCGGGGTCGTTGCGAATGGCCCGCACCAGCGTGTCGCCATTCATCTCGGGCATCAGGTAATCCACCACGGCCAAGTCATATGGGCGGGCCGCTTCCTGCGCGCGGCGCAGTTCACGCAGCGCTTCTTTACCCCCGCTGACCGCGACCACCTGCATTTCGGATTTGCCGAGGCTTTCCTCAAGCAGGGTGCGGTTGGCCTCAATGTCGTCCACCACCAGTACGCGGCGATGCGCCAGCACCGCATGGCTCGGCTCGAATTTGCCGACGCGGTCGGTTTTCTCCACACGCAGGGTGAACCAGAAGGTGGAACCTTTTGCCTCTTCGCTACTCACGCCGATCTCACCGCCCATCAACGCGGTGAGCTGGCGGCAAATGGCAAGCCCAAGGCCCGTGCCGCCATAGCGGCGGGTGCTGGAGCCATCGCCCTGCGCGAACAGGTCGAAAATGGTCGAGAGTTTGTTTTTTGAAATACCAATGCCCGTATCTTCCACGCTGATGCGCAGCATGTCGGGCTGTTCAGCCGTGTCCACGGTAATTAGCACATAACCGCTTTCGGTGAATTTAATGGCGTTGCTGACCAGATTCATCAGCACCTGCCGCACACGGCCGGGGTCGCCCAGCACGAATTGCGGGGTGCCGGGCATGTAGCGCACGATCACCTCCAGCCGCTTCTCGCGCGCTTTGCCTGCCAGCAGCTCGGCCACGTCTTCCGCCGCCGAATGCATGTCGAACGGCACCTGCTCGATCTCGATACGTCCTGCTTCCAGCTTCGAGAAATCCAGCAGGTCATCGATGATGGTGAGCAGCCCGTCGGCCGAACTCATGAGCGTTTCCACCTGCGTGCGCTGCTTCGGCGTCATTTCCGACTGCAGCAGCAGTTCGCTCATGCCGAAAATGGCGTTGATGGGCGTGCGGATCTCGTGGCTCATGTTCGCGAGGAATTCCGACTTCATGCGCGCCAGCTGCTTCAGGTTCTCGTGCGCGCGGGTCACGGTCTTCGTCATGGGGCGGAAAATGAGCAGCCCCACCGCCACGATCATCAGGAACATGATCACGACAAAGAGCTTCTCAAGCCACATCAGCTTCGCCAGCTTCTGCTGGTGAAGTTTTTCCTGCTGCTTGGTCAGGTTCAGGTAATGAGCGAAGATGCTGGCGTCATTCAACTGGTTAACGACGAGGAAATCACGGTTCGCGGGCGTGAGCATGGTGTCCGGCGCGGCCATGAGGTGGCGCGCATGCATGGAGGTCTGGTCAAGGAATTTGCGCAGTTCGGGCAACAGGCTCGCATGCTCGGGATGTTTGATCCACTCATCGTAGATCACCATGGCTTCGCGCATTTTCTGCTGGGCATTCGCGCGTTCGAGCGGATTGCCCAATTGCACCATCAGCGATGCAATGATCGCCGCACGTTGCTGGGTGCGCAGTTCGAAATTCGTCTGCACCTCCATTTTGCTGTAAAGCGTATGCATGTGGTGGTGGTATTCGCGCACCACGATGCTGGCGCACAACGTGGCGGCAATGATCAGCAGCGCCGTAATGTAGCGGCGCGTGAGGTACGAAGAGGGATTATTCTCGATCATCGATTCGTTCGTATGCATGGTCTACCACTCAAGTGCATGGGTTTGTTCGGGATTCGTGTAGGCAACGGCCAGCACCTGATTGCCGCGCGCATTGTAGCGCAGCAGGTCGAAACACTGGGCATTGGCCTGCGCAATGCCGCGGCCATGGTTGTCCATGGTGCGCGAGGGATCGATCATCAGGTAGGATTTCCAGTCGAAGCCCTCGCCCTCGTCGGTGATCTGCACGAACACGCCCTCGGGCTTCAGCTGCACCAGCACTTCCACGCGCTTTTGGGCGTATTGCGGAAGCTGGCATCGCCGCGCGATCTCGTTGCGCCACTGCCCCTGGTCGATGAGTTTCGTTTTCTCGGCATAACCGATGCCGAGATTGCCATGTTCAATGGCGTTGATGAGCAGTTCGGCCAGCCCGGTCACGCAGCGCGCGGCATCGGGGAACATGTTCGCCACGAAAATCGCGAGCGATTCGGCCTCCTCCAGCGTGCGCAGGTGGAAACGGCAGGTATCCACCAGCTTGAAGGAGATGTTCTGTTTCATTTGCTGCTTCGTCAGCGCGCGGATCTGCGCGCGTTCGCGCAGTGCCGCCGCCAGTACGGATTGCAGCACGGATTCCTGCACCGGCTTGGCAAGGTAATAGAACACGCCTGCATCAATACCTTCGCGCACCTGTTCGGGGCTGTCCGAGCCGGTCTGCATGATGACCGGCACGCGCTTCAACTGCGCGTCCTGTTTCAGCAGGCGCACCACCTGCAGCCCGTCCATGTCGGGCATCATGCGGTCCAGCACGATGGCATCAAGCCGTTCGGCATGCAGGCGGGCAAGGCGAAGCCCCTCCTCGCCGCCATAGGCGTTGATGACCTCGAAGCCCTGGCGTTTCAGCTGGGCTTCCAGCATCACCACCATGGTGCGGTCATCATCCACCAGCAGGATGGTGCCCTGCAGGGCGGGTTCAAGCGGGCGGGCAATGGCGTTCTGGTTCATCTCAGCGCTCCGTGAAGGCAGTGTCGGCGGCCGTGCGCACCGGTTTCAGCAAATAGGACAGCAACGAACGTTCGCCGCTGATGATCTCGGCATCCACGGTCATGCCGGGCACCAGCTGGTTGGCGGCCGGGTCGGCACCGGCATAGTCCTTCGTCAGCTCCACCGTGCCGCGGTAATAGGTGCGGTTGCTCTCATCCACGAAGGTGGTGGCGGAAATGGTCTTCAGCGTGCCTTCGATGCCGCCATAGCGCGTGTAGTCGAACGCATGCACCTTCACGGTCACCGGCAGGCCGGGGCGCATCTGGCCCACATCGCTGGGGCGAATGCGCGCTTCCACGTTCAGCGTGTCGTTCACGGGCACGATCTCCATCAGCTTCTGCCCCGGCGACACGATGCCACCGACCGTGCTCACCTCGACCCCCTTCACGATACCATCCACCGGTGCGCGCACGTTCAGGCGGTCCAGCCGGTCGGCGAATTTGGCGATCGCTTCGTCGTTCTTGGCGATCTCGTTGTTCAGCCGCGTCAGGTTCTCATAGGAACGCTCGCGCGAGCTTGCGCCCAGCGAGGCAAGGCGGCGCTCGTATTCGCCGATCTCGCTGCGCGTGCGCTGGATCTCCTGCGCCAGCGCGGCCTGTTCGCCGCGCAGGCTGTTCACCTGCTCCTGCTTATCGAGGTAGTTGAGGCGGCTGTAATAGCCTTTTTCATACAACGATTGCTTGATGGCTAGGCTCTCGTTCGCAATGGCGATGTTCTTGCCCAGCGCGCCGCTGCGCATTTGCAGCGCGCCAAGGCTTTCACGGCGTTGCGCGATCTGCGCCTTGATGACCTGCGCCTCTTCGTTCTTGGCGTTCTGGCTGCTTTCATAGGCCAGGTTCTGCTCGGCCAGTGCAGCCGCATTGGTGCCCGCCAGCGCGCTGAAATCCGGCGTGCGGTTCTCCAAGTAGGCCTGTACGCGCTCGCGTTCCATTTGCAGGCCAAGCTGTTGCTGCTTCAGCTGGTTCAGGTCGCTGCGCGCGATGGTGTCGCTCATGCGCAGCAGCACATCGCCCGCTTTCACGCGGTCGCCCTCGCGCACAAGGATTTCCGCCAGCATGCCGCCTTCGAGGTGCTGGATCACCTGCACATAGCCGCTGGGCATCACCTGCCCGTAACTGCGGCTGACCACATGCACCATGGTGAAGCCCGCCCACACCAGCAGCAGCAGCACGGCGGCGCTCAGCACCACCAGCGAAGCGCGGGTCACGCGCATGGGCTGCACTTCGCTCAGGCCGGGGGCGCGCCCGAGCGCCTCCATCCACACAGGGTTATCCGAGATGGCCATGGGTCTGCTCCAACATAAGAGGAAGAATATCGCGCGGGGTGCCCACCACCGGACGGCGGTTGGGCTGCAGGTACACGGCTTTATCGGCCATGCTTACGAGATCACTGGTGTGCGCCACCAGAATGATGGTGTGGGTGCCGCGCAGCTTGGCGATCTGCTCGCGGAACAGCACGCCCGCATGGCTGGTCAGCAGCGCATAGGGCAGCTCGTCGCACAGAATGAGCGGCTTGGGCGCGATGTAGGCGCGCGCAAGGTTCAGTTTGCAGGCCAGCGCCAGCGGCACCTGGTGCCCCTGCTCGCCCAGCATGGTGTCGAGCCCCTCAGGCAGTTGCAGCACATCTTCCAGTGCGTCGGCCTGCTCAAGGGCGCGGGTGATATCCTCGGTCGCGGCGAAGGGGGCGGCCATGGTGAGGTTCTCGCGCACGGTGGCGCTGAACAGGGCGGGCGCCTGCGCAATGTAGGTGATGCCGCGACGCAGGCTCAGCGGGTCGATCTGGCGAATATCGATGCCATCCAGCCGGATGGAACCGGCCGCCTGCGCGTACATGCCGTTGAGCATTTTCAGCACGCTGGATTTGCCCGAGCCGTTCGCCCCGGCAATGGCCACCACCTCGCCCGGATTCACGTTCAGCGACAGCCCGGCGAACACCGCATCGGGCTGGCGGGGGTAGCGCATGGCAAGGTTCACCAGCTCCAGCTGGCCGTGCACGGCATGGGTCGGCGCGCTCATGCGCTGCTCGGTGCGCTCCGGCGGCAGTTGCAGCAACTGCTCCAGCTGCTGGATGCCCCCGCTCACCTGCTCAAGGCGCGGCGCAATGGCGGCCAGCTGCTGCAGCGGCATCAGGATGCGCCAGCCAATGATCATGGAGGCGATGAGGCCGCCGGGGCTCAGCGTTTCCGCCCACACGGCCTGTACGCCCAGCACCAGCGCGGCAAGCCCTGCCGCCATGCTCACCGCCAGCACCAGATGTTCCACCACCTGCATGCGCCAGTTCACTGCGGCAGCGGCCGCAATGGCGCGGCGGTTGCTTGTGGCAAAGCGCTCGTAGAGCTGGTCGGTCAGGCCGTGGGCGCGCAGCGTATCGATCTTGCTGAACAGCTCCAGCGCGTCGCGCTGGCGTTCGGCCATGGCGCGGGCCGAGCGCTGCGACAGGCGGCGAATGCCACGCAGTTGCGTAGCCAGCAGGGCCGCCAGCACCAGCCCCGCCAGCAGGCAGGCAAGCGCCATGGTGGGCGCAAGGTACAGCAGCGCCAGCAGCAGCACCGGCAGGAACGGGAATTCAATGAACAGGATGAAGCTTTGCCCGGTCAGGAAGTCACGCACCGATTCCATGGCCTTGGCCCGCACCATTTGCGCGGCCACGGGCGCGCGCTCAAGCGAAAGCGGGTCCAGTGCGAACAGCCGTTGGAACATGGTGACCGCAATGAGGTGGTTGATGCGCACGCCGAACCACGAAAGGCTCACCCCGCGCAGCCAGCGGAACGCGCCCTCGGCCACCAGCGCCACGACCACGCCGAACAGCAGTTTCCACAGCGCACCCAGATCATGCCCACCGATCACCCGGTCATAGACCAGCATGGTGAACAGCGGCACGCACAGCGCGAACAGGCTAATGAACAGGCCCAGCAAAAGCCCATCGCGGAATTGCGGGCGGAATTTCTGCACCGCGGTGCGGAACCACTGGCCGGGGCGCACGTTCGCATCCCCCTCCTCCAGCGCATGCAGTACGCTGATGGTGCCCGCCTGCGCGCTGCGCTTCAGCGGGGTGATGCAGTCTTCGTCCAGTGCGCGGGCCATGAACCCGTCGGCCGTGAGTTCCAGAATGATGTAGGCGGTCTGCGCGGCATCGTCGGGCACGAACAGGCATGGCAGGTCGGTCGCCTGCAACTGGCGCAGCGTGCCTTTGCGCTGTTCGCAGCTATAGCCCAGTGCCCGCACCAGATTCAGCAGGTCGCCCCAGCTCAGGTGCCGCGGGCTCACCCGCAGCAATTCGGCAAGTTCGTGCGCGTCACCACGCCAGCCAAGCGCTTCCAGCAGCGGCAGCAGCGCATGCGTGGCCGGTTGGGGCGAACCATGCGCCAGCAGGCCGATGGCCTGTAATTTCCCGCGCACGTTCTCGGCGCGGAACCCAAGCGCGCGCGCTTCCTGCATGGCAAAACTGGCGCTGGTCATGCGGCTTCTCCCGGTTGCACGAGGGACAGGTTCGGCTTGCTGTCGCCGGTGGGGCGCAGCACGCCCGCATGCAGTTGCAGGCGGCGATCGCACAGGCGCATCAGGTTCTGGTCATCAGATACGATCAGCATGCTGGCCTTGCCTTTCAGGCGTGCCAGCAGGCTGAACAGCTGGTGGTAGCCTTCGCGGTCCAGCGAACGATCGGCCTGATCGAACAGTATGAGCTTGGGCTTGTGGCGCAGGGCGCGCGCAATGCACACGCGCTGGCGCATACCGGGGGGGATCACATCCGCGCCGGAGCCATCCAGCTGGGTTTCATAACCCGCGGGCAGCTTCGCCACCAGCGGGTCCAGCCCGATCAGGCGGGCCATTTCCAGCGCGCGGCCTTCCATGCTGGCGTCGAACCCGCTCAAGTTCTGCATGATGGTGCCGCGCAGCAGCACCGCGTCCGACGAGAGGTAGCCCATGTAGCGGGCCAACGCGCTGGGCAGCAACTGGGCGGGGTCCACCCCGTCGATCGTGATGCTGCCGCTCGTCGGCTGGTACAGCCCGCCGATCAGCTTAAGCAGGGTCGTGCGGCCTGCGTTGCTTTCCGCGCTGATGGCCACCGCCTCGCCCGCCGCAATGGTCAAATTCACCTGCTGCAGCACCAGCGGGTGCTGCTCGTCGTAGCGGAAACCGAGATGGCTCACCTCAACGCGGCCCTCACGCTCGGGCAGGTGCAGGCCGCACAGCAGCGGCTGCATCGGCAGGTCGGTCACAGCGTGGTATTGCTCGGCGGCCTGTTCGAATTCCTGATAGCTCATCCAGCAGCTCAGGCCATGCTGCAAGGGCTGGATGAGGCGGCCGGAAAGCAGCACGCACGCAATGAGTGCCCCCATGCTGAGCGCGCCCTGCAGCACCAGCGGCGCACCGCATGCCACCACCATGACCACCATGGCCTGCGAGAACATGGCGCCACTGCCCGCCAGCGCATGGTTCAGCAGCGCGATGCGGAAACTATCGCCACCCACCGCGCATTGCAGCTGGTGGTAACGCGTGATGAAACGCGGCTCCATGCCCAACGCTTTAATGGCGTGCGCCCCGGCGAGCGATTCCAGCATGAAGCCATAACGCTGCTGGTCGTGCGCGTTGCGCGCGTGAATGGCGGCACGCAGGCGGCTACCCCAATGCAGCACCAGCCCGGCGAACGCGACCACGGCCAGCAGCGGCACCAGCACCAGCACGCCGCCCACCAGCCACAACGCCAGCAGGAACAGCAGCAAATAGGGCACATCCACCGATACGGCGATGAGGCGCTGCAGTGCATAATCGCGCATGCGGCCCAGCGCGCCCAGCGCCTGCAGGTATTCGCCGTAATGCTTGCGTTGCGCGGGCAGCACCCAGCTGCCGATCACCTGAGCCACCATGCGGGTGCTCATGCCCAGCTCATAGGCATGCGCCAGCCCGCTGGTCAGGCGCGAACGCGCAAGGCGCAGCGCCGTTTCCAGCACCAGCGCGGCCAGCACGCCCATGGCCAGCATGGGCAGCGTGCCCGTTTGCGGGTGGGTCAGCACGCGGTCGTAGATCTGCAGGGTGGCCAGCGGCATCGCCAGCATCACCGTATTGATGGCGCAGGAGCTGGCAATCAGCAGTGCGCGGGTCGCCGCGGGAATCGGCATGGAAAGATGCGTGCTCATGCGGCGATCTCCTGCGAACCGTTGCGCGGCGGCTGGTGGTGGTTAGCCCCAAGCCAGCGGGCCAGCATTTGCTGGATGTCGTGCAGGCGCAGCGGCTTGCCGAGGTAATCGTCCATGCCCGCGTCGAGGCAGCGCTCGCGATCGCCGCGCATGGCGTTGGCGGTGAGCGCAATGATGGGCGTGGCAGGCATATCGCCCGCCTGCATGCGCTGGCGCAGCACGCTGCTTGCCTCGAACCCGTCCATCACCGGCATCTGGCAATCCATCAGCACCAGGTCGAAGCGGCGGGTGGCCAGCACATCCAGCGCGGCGCGGCCATGCTCGGCGCATTCGGCGTGAATGCCGAATTTGCGCAGCATCTCGAGCGCCATTTCGCGGTTCACGCGGTTATCCTCCACCAGCAACACGGTCTTGTCGTGGTAATCCGCATAGTCCGTGATGGGGGCAGCGTCGCCATCGCCATGGAAATGCAGCGTGTCGATGAATTCATGCGAGGGCGCATCCAGTAATTCCAGCAATTGGAGCAAATGCGGCCGCAGGGTGGGCTTGCGCAGGAACGCATGGCCGCCCTGCTGCGCGAACACCTGCGCCTTCTGCGCATCGTCCGACAGCGACATGCCAACCCACGCCACGTTCATGCGCTGCGCCTCGTGCTGCAGCTGCGCAAGCGCCTGCGGTGCCGTTCCATCCGGCAATTGCTGCTCGATGAACACGTAATCCATGGGCATGCCCGCCTCCTGCGCGCAGCGCAGCGTATCCAGCGCCGAGGCGATATCATCGCTCACAAAACTGCGAATGCCCAACTCGGCAAGGTAGCCGCGCAGCAGCGTGGCGCAGGGCTCGGTATCTTCCACGATCAGCGCGCGCCGGCCGGCATAATTCACCGGCACCACGCTTGCCGTTGCCGTATCCTGCACATGGTGAATGGGCAGCTCCACCGTGAACACGCTGCCCTTGCCCTCGGCACTTTCAAGGCGGATGGTGCCCGCCATCAGGTGCGTCAGCTCGCGGCAGATCGCCAGCCCAAGCCCGCTACCGCCGAAATCGCGGCTGGTCGCGCCATCCTTCTCCTGCACGAATTTCTCGAATACCGCTTCGTGGCGGCTGGGGGCGATGCCAATGCCCGTGTCGCTGACGATCAGGCGCAGCCCCGTGATGACCCCGCCATGCCAATGCAGCGGTTCGGCGTGCAGCATGATATAACCCGAGGCGGTGAATTTCACGGCGTTGCCCACCAGGTTGACCAGGATCTGGCGAATGCGCTGCACGTCGCCCATGAAAGCGGCGGGCAGCCACTCGTCGCAGGACACGATCATTTCCAGTTTCTGTTCGCGGCGGCTGGCGCGCAATTTCGGCATGAACTCATAGGCCACCAGCTCCAGCAGCTGGTGCGGGCTGAAGCGCGCCTCCTGCAGGTGCAGCTTGCCGCTTTCGATCTTCGAATAGTCCAGCATGTCGTTAATGATGTGCAGCAGCGCCTCGGCCGAGTGCATCACGGTGTTCAGTTGCCATTTCTGGTGGGCGTCCACCGGGCTTTCCAGCAGCAGTTCGGTGGTGCCGATCATGCCATTCAACGGCGTGCGGATCTCGTGGCTCATGGTGGCCAACAGGCTGGCCGCCTGCTCACTCATGCGGCGGGCACGAAGCGCATCCTGGTTGGCCATGTCATATTGCGTTTGCAGTTGCTGCATGTGGCCGCGGGCACGGCGCAGGCGCAGCAACGCCACGCAAAGGCCGGCCACCGCCAGAACCGTAAGAATGCCAAGAAGAACAACCATGAGGTGCACCACTATAGATTGCAATTTATACTTCACCGTAAACCGGTTTCGCTAAACCCACAAATACAACCTATAGGTGAATAATGCGTTAATAATGGAATATTTTCAACCTAAGGCTTTTTTATCACGAAATGTTTAGCGGAAGTTAACCATAGCTTAAGCGTTTTCGCGTTAGGCTGCACTCAACCATTAATTGATTATGGAGCAGCCCATGGTTACCAATCCCAATCGCCTCGATGCCGATCTCTATCAACTTAAAGGCGAAGATCTCTCGCTTGACCATATTGCGGGAAGCGGCCATCTCAGCCTTGCGGCGCTTTACGCGAACCATGGTTCCGAAGCGGTGGTGCTGGGGGCACTGCAACCCTCTGAACCCATGGTACCGCTGGCACCGCCGCCGCAATCGCTGATGCCCGCGCCTGCGGCCCCTAAAGAAAGCGCCGCACGGCAGGCACGCCAGCAGACCGAGGTCACCAACGAGGGGGACACCACCAACATCAGCCATGCTCAGGCCGCGCCGAATGCCGGGGCCGATCAGCCGGAAAGCGACCCCAATATCGATCAGGGCGCACCGATCGCCGGGGCGGCACTCAGCGGTGGTCAGGCCGCCAGCGGCAGCAATGGCAATAACGGCAGCAACGGCTTCGGCAACGATGGAAACGATGGCAATGACGGCCAGAATGGTGAGCCCTGCGCAAATGAATGCCATGGCGGCGACACCACTATCATCAACATCACCAACAACCAGACCAATAACACCACCACGGTGACCGAGCTGAACCTGGTGAATATCGACATCACCAACACCACCAACGTGATCCAGAACAGCACATCAAACCTGATCAACGTGCATCTCGGCGGCGACACGATCACCAATACCACCAACAACACGCTGATCGACATTACCATTGGCGGCGACACCATCATTCATAATAACAATAACCAACTGATCGATATCGACATCATCAATCAGCCCATCATTGGTGGAAATGACAATGACCTCATCGATCTTGGGCTGCTCAATGGCGGCACGGTCGGTGGCAATGACAATGACCTCATCGATCTTGGGCTGCTGAATGGCGGCACGGTCGGTGGGAACGATAACGACCTCATCGACCTTGGGCTGCTCAATGGCGACGCGGTCGGTGGGAATGACAACGATCTCATCGATCTTGGGCTGCTCAATGGCGACGCGGTCGGTGGGAATGACAACGATCTCATCGATCTTGGGCTGCTCAATGGCGGCACGGTCGGTGGCAATGACAATGACCTCATCGA
>QFOX01000103.1 GCA_003241645.1 Azospirillum brasilense
ACGCCATGACGCTCAATGTCACCTGCAATCAGGTGAAAGCAGTACAGGTCGATACATTCACGGCCTTTTGGGCAGGGCGTAAAGGCTCGCTGCTGCCATTCAAATACCTCTGGCGGGGCGTGACCCGTTATTGGCGGTTCGAGGGAACCTACTCGGTGAACGGGAAACCACCCTTTAACGGTAGCCTGACCTTCGCTTTGCGTGAGGTGCATCCTTCGGAGATTGTCGAATGAGCGTTGTGGCCTGGTATCGGGATTTTACCGCCGAGGAATCCGAAGAAATCGTGGATAAGAGCGGTAATGGGAATACGGGAGTGCTGACCACGGCTACCGTTACTGCCGTTGCTGCCAAGGGGCGCGTGCTTTCCTTTCCACCGAGCGTGACCAGCGCGGTCGAGGTAGCCGATAGCGATAGTCTCAGCCCCACCAGCGTATCGGTCGGCGCGTGGATTTACCGCATCGACAACAGCGCCGCCATGGTGGCAGATAAGAACCTCAGCTATCGCCTGTGGTTTCCCGATGGCGATGGCGTTCCCGCATGGGATGTCTATGTCGGTGGAAGCTGGCATAGCGTATTCGCTGCCACGCCGGTGCCGACCCAGCAATGGGTGTTCCTGCAAGGCTCCTACGATGGGGCAAACAGCAAGCTCTTCGTACAGGGCGTAGAAAAAGCCAGCTCGGCACTGACAGGGGATATCGAGGATAGCGCCGATACGCTACTGCTGGGGAAGTTCCTGTATGGAGGCTATCAGTTCACGGGCTACCTGGGCGAAGTGCTGGTGAAGAATACGGGCGTGTCATTGACCGAACACAAGAATGACCTGCAGCGCTGGCTGAAAAAGGAAGCGCATAGCCTGATCGAACTGTTGCAGATCAAAGTGCCGGGAAACCCTATCAATGTCTGCACCTACAGCGAAGAAATCACGGTAACGGTGTATGAGTGAATGAGGCTGCTTGTTACCGCTGAAATACCCTCTACAATACCAAGAAAAATGAGGGGAATCGGTGAGCAGCTATACGCCTATCGCAGCACGTCTGGAAATTGCACTGGAAACAGAGGCGCGGAATATGTGGAACCAGTGGTTCTGCAAATGGCATTATATTAAGGAACAGCGCGGCGTTCAGGTTGATGGATTCGATGGACGGAAAATATCCCTCGGCGGCATCGACTATAGCGGCACCGCTATTGATGTGTATTGGGATGCCATTCAGCGTTACCTGCTGCAAAAAGTGGATGCACTATTCACCCAGCTAGAAGAGGAGCTGAAACAATACCCCTTGGATGTGCGCGTGCGGGCCTTGAATGAGTCGGAAGGGTTAATTATCTCCTTCGCTAATAAGATTCGCAGGGATGCAGCGAAAAAGGATCGGGTTTTGCGGGGTGATGGCTTTACCTTCCCGGCAGAGCATGATCGTGGTAGTTGGTTTGGTGCGCGGCAAGAAGATATCAAAGCCCGCGCGGAAACACTGCGAAGCATCTACTGCCAGCCACGCATTGATATAGGGGGAAACGACATGCCATTCCGCGATATGATGAACGACCGGATTACCTACGTTAAGAACGGGGAAATCGTCCGCGAGAATATTCCTGCGGTCGTATCCGGCGGCAACAAGGCGCATGTCGATGTGGTCGATCTTCCCTTCGAGAAAGGTGATCATATCCTGCGGCAGTTACCGAATGGGCTGGTAGAGGATTACATCATCGAACATCCGAAATTTACCAAAGGAATGGCGGGTGCCATTCCCGATTTTTACGAACTGCACTTGCGCCGTTCTGGTGAGCCTGTTGCCTCTCCACAAACGATCATTGCTCATATCAGCGGCGCGCATGCGCGCATGTATGTCAATTCCACCGACAACTCCGTGAATGTCACGTCCAGCACGATCACTACCGAGCAGCTTGGCGCGTTTCTGGCGCAGGTGAAGCCTAACCTTGCAGCCTTGCCGGAAGACAAACGCGCAGCGGCAGCAGAAGCCGTGGCAGTGCTGGAAGCCGAAGCCGCCAGCACCACGCCTTCACAATCGAAAATCCGCACGGCACTGCAATCCCTCAAGACGGTTTGCGAAGGTGCGGCCGGTAACATCATCGCCAGCGGTATTCTCGGCCTGATTACCCAACTTCTCTAACGGCCTGCTTCGGGCGGGCATTGGCCTGCCCATGACCGAGCTTCCGATTTTCAAGACCTACAACGCGCGCGTTGAGGGTGGGATTGTCAAACGCGGTGCGCTGCTTGATGACTGGTTTCAATACGGCCTCTATTACGGCCAGCCGCAGTACCTGCAGGTGCATGAGTTCGCCAACTGGTCGATCATCGTATTCGATATCGCCGCGCTCGGTATGTTCGACCCGGTCGCAATTGGCGTGCCAGTGTTGATCTATCTTCCGTTCGGTTCGCGCTTCCGTCGCTATGCCATCATGGATGGCTATGTGGCGCCGGAATACAACGCCACCGAGATTGGCAATTTCATTGCAGCCTACAAGGCGCAAATCGACACGATCATGGATACCTATGGCTGCGCGGGCATCTTTTGGGATGAGTGCGACAGCGGCTATTGGGATACGGGCTACACCGTGGCGGGCGCGACCGCCATGCGCGATGTGCTGGAGGAGCTGTGCGATTATGTGCGCAGCAAGGACGGGCAGAATATCGTCAACGGCACGCCCTGGTATGCCAAGCCGGGGGAGATATTCCTGCTGGAGAGCTTCATCGGCTCCTATTTCGGCAACGCCTTTGCTCCAGCATGGCGCTACAACCGCTTTTTCCAGCGCTACGGCTACACGCTGGAGGATAATGGCGAGGCTGGTGGCATTCCCTGGTCAACAGGACTGTTCGCTTATCTCTATATCTGGAAGCATGCCTATACCGAGGGCGAGCATGGCACGCTGATGTTTGGGCATGCGTATGGCGACCCGGCTTCGGCCTTTCAGAATTACCGGCAGGCGACGGTCTATGCCGCATTTCGTGCGCTAGGCATTCGGTCGGTGAATTACATCGACCCCGCCAACCAAAAGATGCGCCACCTCTACATGCATCAGGAATATCTCGGCGCGCCGCTGGAAACCCCGCAATTCGATATCGAGCATTCGACCGTCGCGCGCCAATTCAGCGGTGGGGCAGTGCTGTTTGATGATACCGCGCCCGATTCCAGTACCATCACCCGCACCATCAGCCCGAACTATTGGTGGCATTACGACCGGCCATTCGGCGGCACCAGCACGACCCCGCCACCCGTGCCATGGGAGGATGGGCAGAATTATCCGGATAGCGAATACGAG
>QFOX01000104.1 GCA_003241645.1 Azospirillum brasilense
GCCATCATCGAGCGGTTCCCGGTGCCCACGGCCGGCGGCATCAGCACCGTCATCACCATGAACGACATCTCCGAGCTGAAATCGGTGGAGCAGATGCGCGCCGACTTCGTGGCCAATGCCAGCCATGAATTGCGCACGCCGCTGGCCAGCATCAAGGGCTTCGTGGAAACGCTGCTTGGCCCCGCGAAGGACGACGCCCCGGCGCGCGAGGAATTCCTGAAGATCATGCTGGAGCAGGCCGACCGCATGCAGCAGCTGATCGGCGACCTGCTAAGCCTCAGCAAAATTGAGATGAACGCGCATTCCGTGCCCACCAGCTCGGTGGATCTCGGCGCGATCGTGCGCAAAGAGGTGGAGCACCTGAAGCACAACGCCGCGAAGAAGAACATGCGCGTGGTGGTGAACATCCACGATAACCTGCCCATGGTGAAGGGCGAGGGGAACGAGCTGAACCAGGTGGCGCACAACCTCATCAGCAACGCAATTAAATATGGCTACGCCGATTCGGACGTGACCGTGACCATCAAGCCCACCACCGAACTGCCGCAGGATCTGAACATGCGCAACCTGACGCGCGTGGTCTGCTTCAGCGTGAAAGATCAGGGCGACGGCATTCCCAAGCAGCATTTGCCACGGCTGATGGAGCGCTTCTACCGCGTGGATTCGGCCCGCACCCGTCAGGTGGGGGGCACCGGCCTTGGCCTTGCCATCGTGAAGGGCATCATCACGCGCCACCGCGGCGCCATCACCATCGATTCGGTGGTAGGCGAGGGCAGCGTGTTCACCGTGTACCTGCCGATCTACGAAAGCTAGTCGCAGGCGGTGCGTGCCACGCCGATGCTGCTGCTCGATGCTTTGATAAGCCCGTAAAAGCCGAGCGTGCGCAAGGTGGGGCAGGCGTTCGTTTTGCGCATGCCTTCGTCGGTGTATTCCAGCGAGATCACGGGTTTGCCGTGGGTCGCAAAGTTGCGGAACGCCTCGCAGAAATCATCGGCCACGCAACTTTCGGTCAGCGCCATGTCGTAGCCCTCGGCTTCCAGCGTGGGGGCAAGTTCCGGCGTGTTCTTCAGCACAATGGCCAGCCCGCGCGCATGCGCCTGCTGCATGAGCCAGCGGTTATAGGCCAGTTGGTCGGCTTTGGTGAGGGCGAAGCCGGTGTCGTTCTCGTAGCCGTTCACGTTGTCGGGATCGACGGCCGAGAAGCCTTTGGCTTTGCACTGGTCCATACGCGCCTGCATGATGGGCCCCAGCAGGTCGATGCGGCGAATATCCAGCCAGCGCTCGTCGGGGTAGCCGTCATAGACCTTGCCGAGCACGGCGGCCGGAAACGTGGTTTTATAGGAGCGGTAACTTTCCCACGCGCCGGCATTGATGTAGCAGATGGTGCGGGTGCCGCGCGCATGCAGGGCGGCCAGCAGCGCAGGGTCGGTGTCGTGGTCCAGCTCCAGCACGTCCACCAACGGCAGGTCGGCGATGCTGCGTGGTGTGTTCAGTTGAATGTCGAAACTGCCGATGCGCGCGGGCTGCCAGCGTGCGGGGGCCGCTGCGGCCATGGCACCCAGTGGAAAACATAACAGAATGGTAAGAAGCCAGCGCATGCCTGCCATGCTACTAACATTTACGATGCATTGATAGATTCATCTGCCCTAAACCCAAGCGCGCTGATGCAGGCGCGTGCCATAACCGGAGTATGAACATGCACGCACACACCACCCGGCCCCAACGCAACGCGCTACGTTTCGTCGTCGCGTACGGGCTATGCTTCTTTGTGCAGGCGGTGGGGGGCTATTACACCACCCTGAGCGTGGGCGACTGGTACCCGACCTTGAACAAATCGCCGCTCACGCCGCCGGGTGCCGTGTTCGGCATCACATGGACGGTGCTGTATTTCCTGATGGCACTGGCCGCGGCGCGCATCGCGAAAATCACGGGGCAATGGAATAACCGCCCGCTGCGCTGGTGGTTTATCCAGCTTTTTGCCGGGCTGCTATGGACGATGGTCTTCTTCGGCCAACGTAACCCCGATCAGGGGCTCTACATCATCAGCTTCGGCTGGGTCGCCACGCTTATTACGCTCATCTATTTCTGGCGGGTCAACCGCACCGCAGGCCTGCTGCTACTGCCGCTGATGGCGTGGATCAGCTTCGCCAGCTACCTGAACGGCTACATCGTCACGCACAATTAGCGGGTGAACAGCACCACGACGTACGCCAAAGCACCGGAAATGGCGAAGGTGACGGGCAGGGTCAACAGCCATGCCCACACGATCTGCGCCACGACGGGCCAGCGCACGGCCGACAGGCGCTTGGTGGCACCCACGCCCATGATGGTGGAGGTGATGACCTGCGTGGTGCTGAGCGGGATACCGAAATGCGACGCACCCATAATGAGCGTGGCCGAGGTCGTTTCCGCCGCAAAACCGTGAATGGGGCGCAGCGTGAGCATTTTGGTGCCGAGCGTGCGGATGATGCGCCAGCCGCCCATCATGGTGCCAAGGCCCATGGCCACCGCGCAGGAAATGATGACCCACAACGGCACGCTGAACGATTCCTGCGGCTGGTAGACCACCAGCGCCAGCGCGATGATGCCCATGGATTTCTGTGCATCGTTGTGCCCATGGCTGAGCGCCATGATACCGGCCGAGGCGATCTGCAGTTTGCCGAAGATCTTGTTGATGCGGCCCAGCGTCATGCGGTGCACCAGCCAGGTGAGCCCGAACATGATCATGAAGGCGGCAATGAACCCGATCACCGGCGAGAACAGCATGGGCTTGATGACCTTATCGAACACGTTGGCCCATTGCACGTTGCCTTCGCCGGCAACGGCACCCATGTAGGTGGCACCGAGCAGCGAGCCGATGAGTGCGTGGCTGGAGCTGCTGGGCAGGCCCTTCCACCAGGTGAACAGGTTCCAGCCGATGGCGCCCACCAGCGTGCAAATGACAATGGGCATGGTCACCACGTCCTGGTTCACCAGCCCTTTGCCGATAGTGGCTGCCACTTCGGTGCCAAGCAATGCGCCCACGAAATTCAGTGCCGCACCACCGATCACTGCCGTGCGGGGCGATAGCGCGCGCGTGGCCACCACCGTGGCAATCGCATTGGCCGCGTCGTGGAAGCCGTTGACGAAATCGAACGCCAACGCCAGCACCACTACGGCGACCAGCAGGATGAATGCTAATTCCACGCCCATGGGTTACTACGAATGCTTCAGGCTGATGCGCATGGCCAGGTCGCTGGCGTCG
>QFOX01000105.1 GCA_003241645.1 Azospirillum brasilense
CATCGCATCGTGCAACTGGCCGAAGCTCATGCCGTCGGGAATGGTAAAATCATGGCGCAGGATCACGGCGCCGGTATCCAGCCCCGCATCCATCTGCATGATGCAGCAGGCGGTCGTCGCGTCGCCTTCCATGATGGTGCGCTGGAGCGGTGCTGCACCCCGCCAGCGCGGAAGCGCCGAAGGGTGGATGTTGACGCAGCCGCGCTTCGGCGCATCCAGAATGGCTTGCGGCAGCAGCAAGCCATAGGCCGCGACCACGGCAATATCAGCGCCATGCGCGGCGAATTCGGCCTGCGCCTCGGGCGTTTTAAGGCTGGTCGGCGTGAAGACCGGAATGCCGCGCGCTTCGGCCAGCTGCTGCACGGGCGAGGGGGTCAGTTTCATGCCGCGCCCGGCGGGGCGGGGCGGCTGGCTGTAGGCGGCCACCACCTCATGTCCGGCGTCGAGCAGGGCGGTGAGGGTTGGCACTGCGAACTGCGGCGTGCCCATGAAGATCACCTTCATGCTACTGCCTCGGCTGCGGCTGCACCGCGCATTGAAGGCGGATATTCTTCAGGCGCGCATCCTGTTCGATGGTGCCTTTGGCCGTCAGTTCCAGGAATTCATCGTGCGGCATCTCGGTCATCAACCGGCCGATGACGCATTTGCAAGGCACCAGCAGTGCGGGGCGGTAGCCAATGCAGGAGCGCAGGAAAATCGGCACCGTATCCACCGGCCAGAGTTTGCTGATGGGCGAATCCGGCGCTTCCGGTGCAGCGGGCGCGGCAGGCGCTTTTGCGTTCCCCGATACTTCGGGACCTGCAGGGTTTGCTGGAGCAGCCGGTGCGGGCACCACGTCCTTGTCCCAGCCGCCGGTGGCGCTGCCAACCCGGGTGACGGCCCAATCCGGAAACTGGTTGATGATACGTTCCTGCTCAATCTCCGATGCGGGTTTGGCGGCCGCTACCGGTTGCTGGCCACCCACCACCAGCATGGGCGACGCACCCTGCGCGAACACGGGCAGGGCGAACAGGAAAGGAATGAGATGAAGCATGCGCATGCGCACGGTGATAGCAGCATCCAAAGAGCGTGTCATCCCGGTTTACGAAGCCAGTAGGCGAGTAAGACCGGACTCGAATATAATGAGAGAGGCGACTGTAAGGAGCCAATCCGTAGGAATGTGCTTTGTCAGCGACGCAGGCGATTCAGCAGAATCGCCGTGGCACAGCCGTTCTGCTGAACGGCTTGAAATTCTAATCGCAAACGGCATTGCATGGATCCCGTGCTCGGCAGTCTACTGACTGCCTCCAAGGGATGACGGCTAATCATGAACCGGCACGGGAAACTCACTGACCAGCCCCAGCTTCTTCGCTTTGGTGAGCTTCTTTAGGATCATTTCGCGTTTGAGCTTGCTGATATGGTCCACGAACACGACACCGTTGATATGGTCGATCTCGTGCTGCACGCAGGTGGCCATGATGCCCTCGGCACGCAGCAGCTTCTCTTCACCCAGCTCGTTCAGGTATTTCACCGTGACGGATTCGGGGCGCTCCACGTCGGAGAACTGGTCGGGGAAGGACAGGCAGCCTTCCTGATAGACCGAAATTTCCTCCGCGGATTCGACGATCTCCGGGTTGACCAGTTTAATGGGCTCGTTGCGGCCCTCGCGCATGGCCACATCCATCACGATGCAGCGCTTGTGCACGCCCACCTGCACGGCGGCGAGGCCGATGCCATCGTTCGCGTACATGGTCTCGAGCATATCATCGAGCAGTTTGCGCACGGCATCGTCCACCACCGCAACGGGTTCGGAGCGTTGGTTCAGCCGTGGGTCCGGCGCGATGACAAGTGGTAGAATGGCCATTGATCTCTCTATCGTTGTGTCATCCCGGAAAATTTTTCAGCAGAAAAATTACTCCGGGATCCACGCACAAAAAGTCAGTAGGCTTTTTGTGACGACGCATGTCTGCTGACATGCGTGGGGTCTGGACCCCGGAGATTTTTCCCTTCTGGTAAAAATTCCGGGGTGACAGTGTTAGTATGGGTATTCTAACGCCGAAATCAAGCCTCGGCGGCGGTTTTCAAGCGTTTCAGCGATTCTTCTTTACCCAGAATCTCCATCGCCACGGGAATATCCGGCCCGGTCATGGCCCCCACGATGGCGGCGCGCATGGGCGGCATCAGCTCGCCCAGTTTTTTGCCATTCGCATCGGCCACGGCCTGCACGGTGGCCTTGATGCTGCCTGCTTCCCACGCGCCGAGCGCTTCCAGCGCGGGCAGCAGAAGTTGCAGGTTCTCGCGGCCTTTGGCCAGTTGCGCGCTGGCTTTCTCGTCGTAGCTGGTCGGCGCGGCAAGGTAGAAGGCAAGCTGTTCGCGCAGTTCGGGCAGGGTGGTCGCTTTTTCACGCACGCTTTCAATGGCAGTGGCATGGCGGGCGTCTACGCCGAGCATGGCGGCCAGTTCGGTGCCGCTGCGCGCACGCAGGTAATGCGCGTTCACATGCGCCAGCTTGGCGAAATCCAACCGCGAGGGCGACTGGCCAATGCCTTCCAGCGTGAACCATGCAATGGCCTGTTCATCGCTGAAGATCTCGTCGTCGCCATGTGCCCAGCCGAGGCGCACGAGGTAGTTGCGCATGGCTTCCGGCAGGTAGCCCATGTCGGCATATTCGGTGACGCTGGTGGCGCCGTGGCGCTTGCTGAGCTTGGCGCCGTCCGGCCCGTGGATGAGCGGGATATGCGCGAATTGCGGCACGTTCCAGCCCATGGCCTGATAGATGACCATCTGCCGCCCGGCATTGTTCAGGTGGTCGTCGCCACGGATGATATGGGTGATGCCCATGTCGTGGTCATCTACCACCACGGCATGCATGTAGGTGGGGGTGCCATCCGAACGCAGGATCACGAAGTCATCCAGCACGTCGGCGCCGAAGCGCACGTCGCCCTGCACGGCGTCCCGCACGATGACTTCGCCGTCCAGCGGTGCCTTGATGCGGATGGAAGGCTTCACACCCGCCGGCGGGGTGGCGCTGCTGTCGCGCCATTTACGGTCGTATTTGAACATCTCGCCGCGGGCTTCGGCGGCCTTGCGCTGCTCGGCCAGTTCCTCGGCAGTGGTGTAGCAATAATAAGCCTGCCCGCGCTGTACCAGTTCTTCGGCCACGTCACGGTGGCGGGCTTCGCGCGCGCTTTGGTACACCACCTCGCCATCATGCGCCACGCCCAGCCATTGCAGCCCATCCAGAATGGCTTGG
>QFOX01000023.1 GCA_003241645.1 Azospirillum brasilense
AGCCGCAGCCACCGCCACCCGGCGGCGCTGGTGGCGAAAGCCATTAGCAAAGGCACGCCCACGCCCGAGATGGTCGCGCAATTGATGGAGCAATGCCCGCTCCCCATGCAAAAGCACCTGCAGGAACTGGCGAGCGCACCCAAACAGGCGCCCGCGCCGAAACAGGAAGACGTCATGGCCGAGGCAGTGAAAACCCAAGGCGCGTTCTGGCGCCTGCTGGACGATGCGGCGGGCCGCCTTGGCCGCAGCAAGGACAGCGAGCTGCACAGCATCCTCAACCCCAACATGCGGTGGATGAATGCGGTGAGCCTGCCCACCAGCCTGCGTCAGCCTGCGCTGCCTGCGCCGGAAGCATTCGCTACGTTACTGGCCGCCATGGAGCGCCATGCCGGCAAACTGAACCCCGCCGTGTGGAACCAGCGGCTGGTGGACCCGCTGCAGGGGGCAAAGCTGGTGCACGCAAATTATGCCGAAGCATTACGCACCACCTACGATGCCGCAGTGGCCGCGCGGGATGCCTACGCGCAGGTGAAAGCCGCGGATACCGGCCGCGCGATGGCGGGCTAAGCCGCAGAAATGCTGGCGTTGCAGCAAAATGCAACGAGGGGCTTGCAATTTCGTTTTGATTGCGTATGTTGCCCATCCGATTTGGATTGGTGAGCGGGCGTAGCTCAGTGGTAGAGTGTCACCTTGCCAAGGTGAATGTCGAGAGTTCGAATCTCTTCGCCCGCTCCATTCCAAATAAAAAAGGCTGCCGTAAGGCGGCCTTTTTTGTTTGGCACTGGAAAGGGTGAGATTTGGTTCGGGCGCTTTTCGACCCGACGCTTGGCGTGCCGAAGGCATGCCTAGCAAGGGCGCGCAGGCGAAGCCGAGCACATCTCTTCGCCCGCTCCATTCCAAATAAAAAAGGCCAGTCGTTCGACTGGCCTTTTTTGTTGCGCGCGATGTGTGTTATGCGCCGGCGCGTTTGAGGAACTTGCCCAGCGTATCCTTCAGCATGGCGACTTTTTTCTCGTCCTTCAGCTTGCCTTCGGCATCGAACGCATCGCCCGCGCCACCAAGGCCCACCATGTTCGGGTACACATGCACGCCCACCGCTTCGAACGGCACGCGCGTGTGCCACAGGCCGCGCACGCCGCTCAGCGGGCCCGGCGAGGCGGCGAGCAGCAGCAGCGATTTGTCGGCCAGCGGCATGGGGTTCAGGCGCGACAGCCAGTCGATCAGGTTCTTCAGGTTGCCGGGAATGCTGCCGTTATATTCCGGCGTGGAAATCACCAGCGCCCCGGCCGCGGCGATCTTCTCGGCCAGCTGTTTCAGCTCGGCCGGAAAGCCGGTGCTGTTCTGGATGTCCTCATCGAACACGGGCAGGGGGTAGTCTTTCAGGTCGATGAATTCACCGCTGTGGCCCGCTTCGCTGGCGAGGCGCAGGGCCTCTTTGGCGTATTTCTTGTTGAGCGAATCGGTGCGGAGCGAGCCGGCGAAAAAGAGAGCATGCATGGGAAACCTCAAAAAATGCGATGGATAAACGTCTTGGCATGAAGCTAGGTCGCCGCCGCCGCGGTTACAAGCGCCGATGCGTCGCGCCGGGCGCAACAGGGTGTAGCGCGCAGGGCGACAACGAAGCGGCGAAGGCAGGGGGTTTACAAGCGCCTCGACAATGCCTACAACGAACCCATGCATACCGGAAAACTTGCCCCGCAGCTTCTTGAGATCCTCGTCTGCCCTGTGACGAAGGGCGCGCTGCGCTATGACGAGGCCGCGCAGGAGCTGATCTCGGAGCGTGCCGGCCTTGCCTATCCCGTGCGCGATGGCATTCCCATCATGCTGCCGGAAGAAGCCCGCACCCTCGATAAATAGCACGGGAAAACCCGCATTCGCCCCTCGACTCAGGGACCTGCATTGGCTAGGTTCGCGGCATCATTCATCTTTTAGCGTGACGGACGGTTCTTTCCCTATGTTCGAGGTCATTTTCATTAAGGGCGGCTGGGTCATGTACATGATCATGCTGCTGTCGGTGTATGCGCTGGGCATCGTGTTCTTCAAGGCGCAGCAATTCGTCACCGGTGGGGTGTTCAACACCAGCTTCATCGACCGCGTGATGATGCATGTGAAGCGCGGCGAACTGACCGACGCGTCGCACTTGCTCTCGCGCGAGCGGGGGCCGGTGGCGCGCATCATGCGCGTGGCGATCGATTGCATCCTCAACCGCGACATGACCATGAAATCCCGCGAGTCGGAGATTGCGCGCGTGGGTTCCGCCGAGATCCGCTACCTCGAATCGCACATGCGCGGGCTGGAAATGGCCGCGACCGTGGCACCGCTCATCGGCCTCATGGGCACGGTGATCGGCATGATCAAATCCTTCAGCAAGCTTGCCGAGGCCGGAAGTCGCGTGGATCCCTCCATGCTTGCCGGCGGCATCTGGGAAGCGCTGGTGGCGACCGCGGGCGGCCTTGCCGTGGCCGTGCCGTCGCTGGCGGCGTATTACTTGCTGGATAGCCTGATCGAGCGTTCGCGCGCCACCATGCGCGACGTGACCATCCAGATCCTCTCCACCGAGGACGTGTTCATCAAGAACGAAAAAGAACAGGCCAAGCGCGAGGAGATCGAGCGCGAAGAGCGCGTGCGCAAACTCATGGAAGAGCAAGCCGCCGCCAACGCCACGCCGCGCGGCGCGCCGCAAAGCTCCAGCACCCTGCATTTGCTGTCGCCGAACTACACGAAGTTCTAGAGAGTAGGAATCTCCTCATGGAATTCGAACGCCGCACGCGCCGCATCCAGGAGCTGAATCTGACCCCGTTGGTCGATATCATCCTGCTGCTCGTGATCTTCTTTATGATCTCGACGAGTTTCGTCGTGTCGGATTCGATGGAGCTTTCACTGCCTTCCGGCAAGGCGGATGGTTCGGCCCAGCACATCACGCGCATTCTCATCCAGCCGTCGGGCGAGGTGCTGGTGAACCAGCAACCGATGGACGGCAACGCGCTGAATACCCACCTTGCCAACCTGCTCGCCGCCAATGCCGAGGAGAAGATCGCCATCTTCACCACGCCGGGCGTGAGCGTGCAGCAACTGGTGAGTGTCATGGATATGGTCTACCTCACCGGCGGTAAGAACGTGCAGGTGGATAAGGTCGAGGTGCCGTATGGATCTTGATTTCGAACGACGCAGCCGCAAGCCGCGCGCCATCGCCCTCATTCCACTCATCGACGTGATGTTCGTGATCCTGCTGTTCTTCATGATCGGCGGGCATCTCGAGGCGTTCTCGCCCGTGGCGGTGGACCTGCCCATCGCCGATTCCGGCCAGCTGCTGGATGAAGGGCCGGTGAAAGTAACGCTGGCGACCGACGGGCGCATTCTGGTGAACGATGCGATCTTCACCACCTACACCGTGACCGACGAGATCAAGCGCCAGCTGGCGGTGAATCCGGAGCGGATCATCACCATCAAGGCGGATGCGAATCTGGAAGCGAACCAGCTGGTGCGCCTGCTGGAACAGGTGCGCGCGGCGGGCGGGGTAAACCTGTCGATCGTCACGCAATCCGGTCTGGTGGGGGGCTAGGCCATGCCACGCGCGCTGCAACAGGGCATGCTCGGGCTGGCACAGCGCACGCTGGCGCCGTCGCTGGCGGCGCTCGGGCCCAACCGCTACCTCAAGGAGCGTGATTTCTTCGTGATGCTGGGCGTGGCCTTCGTGCTGCATTTAAGTATCATCATCGTGATGGGGCTGATGCCGCGCGAGAAGGTCACCGATATTCCGGTGCGCGCGCTGAGCTTCAAGATCGGTGGAGCCGACCGCATCGCGGCGCTGGGCATGCCGCGCGCGAGCGCGCCTTCCACCAGCAACGCTACCACCGCAACGGCGCAGGCACCGTCCACCACCCCATCCACGCCGGGTAGCTGGCGCGCCACGCCTGCACCGCTGAAACCGTTCATGGGCAAGCCTGCCGCTTCGAAACCCGTGCCGAAAGTGGTGCCGGTGAAACCCGCGAAATACGTGCCCGTGGTGCCGCCGGAACAACGCCAGATGCCGCAGGAAAATCGCGTGGCGCCGGTGGAGGTGATCGACCCGCTGCCGACCGTGCGCGACGCACCACCACCGCCCGCCGTTGAAAAACCTGCCGCGCAGCCCATGCCTTCGGCGCTGCCGGATACGAGCATTCTTACGCAGGTGGCCAGCCCGGCCATTGCGCCGAGCCCGCAACGTTTCGTGCGCGAAACGGGTGCTGCTCCCGCCGCACCGCAGGGCGCGGCCGATGGGGTGCGTGGCGGTCAGGGCAGCGAGACCACCAGCACCAACGGTTCGCCCGAGGAAGCCCGCGCGCGCTACGAGCAGCAGATCTCGGCGTGGATACAGAAACACAAACTCTACCCTGCCGACGCGGGCGGCAAGGAAGGCCGCGTGGTGGTGCGCATGCGCATTGACCGCGCGGGTTATGTGCGCTTCTACGCGCTGGAGCAGGCGTCGGGCATCGCCCCGCTGGATGCCGCCGCCATCGACATGGTGCGCCGCGCGAACCCCGTGCCCGCCGTGCCGAGCGATTACCCCGCGGGTAACCTCATTGAATTCCTCATCCCCATCACCTTCCGGGCACCGTAATGACCGCGCAGCACACATGGCTTATCACCGGCGGGGCCGGCTTCATCGGTTCGGCGTTGGTGAGTGCCGCCATCGCGCAGGGGCACCGCGTGGTGGTGCTCGACAAACTGACCTATGCGGGCCACCGGCAGAATCTGGAATGGATCGACGGGCCGTGGGAACTGGTGGTCGCGGATGTTGCGGATGCGGATGCGGTGCGCGCGCTGTTCGCGGCCCATACGTTCGACGCGGTGATCCACGCGGCGGCAGAATCGCACGTGGATAATTCCATCGCCGGGGCGGGGGCGTTCATGCGCAGCAATGTGCTGGGCACCCAAGTGCTGCTGGATGCGGCGCTGGCCCAGTGGCAGGCGCGCGGTAAGCCCGAACATTTCCGTTACCTGCAGGTGTCGACCGACGAGGTCTATGGCGCGCTAGGGGCCACCGGCCATTTCACGCTGGATTCGCCGCTTGCGCCGAATTCGCCCTACGCGGCCAGCAAAGCCAGCGCCGACCTGCTGGTGCGCGCATGGCACAAAACCCATGGCCTGCCCACCCTCATCACCCGCTGCTGCAACAATTACGGCCCACGCCAGCACCCGGAAAAACTGATTCCGCGCATGATCAGCAACGCGTTGGCGGGCCAGCCTTTGCCGGTCTATGGCGACGGGCAGCAGATGCGCGAATGGATCCATGTGGACGATCACGCGGCAGGCGTGCTCGCCGTGCTGGCGCGCGGCGATGCGGGCGGTATTTACCACCTCGGCAGTGGGGTGGAATCCCGCAATCTCGACCTTGTGCACCGCGTGTGCGATGAGCTTTCGGCCTGCGCACCGGGCGCGGATTACCGAAGCCTCATCACGCATGTGACCGACCGGCTGGGCCATGATTTCCGCTACGCGCTGGACGTGGAGCCGACCCGCAAGAAGCTTGGCTTTGCCGCGCGCATCGGCTTTGCGGAAGGCCTGCGCGACACGGTGCGCTGGTATGCGGCCAACCCGCCATGGATCACCACCATGCTGGCGCATAAGCAGGCCGTTGCGTGAGCCAGCCCGTGCTGATTCTGGGCGCAAACGGTCAGGTGGGGCACCGGCTGGCGGAGCGCTTCGCGGGCGATGTGCAGGCGCTGGAGCGCACCCAGTGCGACCTTGAAACGCTCACCTTCCCGCAGGCGCAGGCATTGCTGCAGCAGCACCAGCCGTGCATGCTCATCAACGCCGCGGCCTACACCGCCGTGGATGCGGCCGAGGGGGAGCGCACCCGCGCCGAGGCGGTGAATGCAACGGCCCCCGGCCTGCTGGCGCAAGCGGCGGCGGCGATGAACATACCCTTCGTGCATTTCTCCACCGATTACGTGTTCGATGGCGCGCGCGGGCCCTATGGCGAGGACGCGAGCCCGAACCCGCTCAGCGTGTATGGCGCCAGCAAATGGTATGGCGAGCAGACCGTGCGCGCGGCCGGTGGCCGCGCCTACATCTTCCGCCTGCAATGGGTGTACGACACGCGCGGCAGCAACTTCCTGTGCACCATGCAGCGCCTGCTGCGCGAGCGTGAAACACTGCGCGTGGTGGCCGATCAGCTGGGCGCACCCACGCCCGCACGCGAAGTGGCGCGTGCCATCCACACGCTGGCGCCTGCCATGCAATCCGGCCAGCTTGCGCCGGGCACGTACCATCTCACCTGCGGCGGTTTCACCAGCTGGCATGGCTTTGCCTGCGCCATTGCCGCGCAGCAGAAAAGCGCCGCGCGGGTGTTGCCCATTCCGAGCCACGAATACGCCATGCGCGCCCCGCGCCCGCTGGATGCACGGCTTGATTGCCGCACGCTCGCGGCGCATGGTATGGTGCTGCCGCATTGGCGGCAGGCGTTCGATGCGCTGATGGAGGAATAGCATGCATATTACCGACACGGCCATTCCCGAGGTGAAACGCATTACGCTGGACATGTTCCGCGACGCGCGCGGCTTCTTCTGCGAGCGCTACAGCGCGCCGAAGCTGGCAGCGCTGGGCTTCCATGAATCGTTCGTGCAGGACAACCATTCGCGCTCGTTGCCGGGCGTGCTGCGCGGGCTGCATTTGCAGCACAGCCCGGTGCAGGGCAAACTGGTGGGCGTGGCGCGCGGCCGCATCTGGGATGTGGCGGTGGATGTTCGGCCCCATGCGCCCACCTTCGGCACCTACGTGGCCGAAGAGCTCAGCGGCGATAATGGCGTCATGCTGTGGATACCGCCCGGCTTCGCCCATGGCTTCTGCGTGCTGGGCGAGGACGAGGCCGAAGTGATTTACAAAACCACGTCGCCCTTCGCCGCCGAAGGCGAGGCGGGCATTCGCTTTAACGATGCCGCACTGAACATTCCCTGGCCCATCGATGCGCCGCTGCTTTCGCCGCGCGATACGGCGCTGCCGACGCTGGCTGAACTTCGCCCCCACCTTCAGCAATGGTTCCCCGCATGATCACGCTGCCAAAACCCCACGCCATCCTGTTCGATTGGGACAATACGTTGGTCGATACGTGGCCGACCATCCACGCCGCGCTGAACATGACCATGCGCCACATGCAGCACCCCGAATGGTCGCTGGAGCAGGTGAAGGGCAACGTGAAAAAATCCATGCGCGACGCGTTTCCCGAACTGTTCGGTGAGCGCTGGCAGGAAGCGGCGACGCATTACCAGCAGAGCTATCGCTCGCTGCACCTGCAGCAGTTGAAGCCCCTGCCGCAGGCCGAGCAGACGCTGGCGCTGCTGCGCAACTACCCCGTGTTCGTGGGGCTGGTAAGCAACAAAAAGGGCGACACGCTGCGGCTGGAAGCGGCGCATCTGGGCTGGGAGAAGTATTTCGATGTGGCCATTGGCGCCGGCGATGCCGCGCGCGACAAGCCCAGTGCCGACCCGGCGCTGCTGGCGCTCACCGCGTATGCGGGGGCAGGCGCTCAATCGGTCTGGTTCGTGGGCGATACGGGGGTGGACCTTGAATGCGCGCACGCCATTGGTGCCACGGCCGTGCTGTTCGGTGACCACGCGCCGGAAGGCATGACGCATGATGGATTCGGCTTTGCGGCGCATGCAATCGACCATGCGGCCTTTGCGCGGTTGTTCCTTGCGGCTATTGGCGCGGGCTCACCAGCGCATGCGCATGGCTGACCCACGCGCTCAGCAGGTCGAATAGCGCGGGCGCATCTTCTGCACCGATCAGCGCTTCCAGCTGTTTGAACAGCGGCACCGTCTGCTGCAACAGCGCGGCGATGGCCGGTGCGGATTGCGACATTTTCTCAAGCTCCGCCTCGGGGTCGATGGCGGCGGGGGCCACAATATCGCGCATGCCGCCCGCGCCGAATTCGCGCAGCGAAAGGCCTGCCTGCTGTTCAAAGAAATGCACCGTGGAAATAAGCGCGCTGGCAAGAATGCGCGGGTAGAAACGCTGCGCTGCCAGTTGCGCGTCGGCCTCGCCCTCGCTTTTGCCCGAGAGTAATTCGGTGCTGAAATGCTCCAGCAGCACGGCGTAGGTGCTGATAACGGGCAGCAATGCCTCGCGGTTCTCCAGCGCAATATCCGTCCACATGCGGGGGTTGGAACGCGAGATGCGCAGGAATTTCTGCAGCGTGTCGTCGGACAGGTCCAGTTTCGCGCCGGACTGGAACAATACCTCGGCCGCGGCGAAGGCAATATAATGCGGCAGGTGCGACACGTGCGCGTAGATCTGGTCATGCACTTCGGTGGGCATGTTCAGCACCACCGCGCCCACGGCGTGCCACAGCCCTTCCACCGCTTCGACGATGGGGGCGGGAACCCCCTCGTGCGACGAAATGATGGCGAGTTTTTTTGCGAACAGGTCCTCGCGCGCCACGGCGGCACCGGCACCTTCACCCCCGGCGATGGGGTGGGCGGGCACGATGCGCCCGGCAGGCAGCACGCTGCGCAGCGCATCCAGCGTGCATTGGGTGGAGCCAAGGTCGGTGATGATGGTATGCGCGCCCAAATGCGGCAGCATCGCTTCGGCAAGGGCGCGGTAGCTGCGCAGCGGCGTGGCCAGCACCACCACATCCGCCCCCGTCACGGCATCGGCCACGCTGGTGGCCACGCGTGAAAGCGCGCCGCGCTCACGCAGCAGGGTGGATTGCGCCGCGTCGCTATCGTAGCCGACGATCTGCGCATCAACGCCCGCATGCACCAACGCGAGTGCGAACGAGCCGCCCAGCTGGCCGGTGCCGATCAGGGCAATGGTCTGGCGGTCGCTCATGCGGCGTGGCTTTTGGCGAAATCCGCCACGGCGGCGAGCAGCAGGTCGTTCTCCTCGGCCGTGCCGATGGAAATGCGCAGGAATTCGGGCAGGCCGTAATTGCCGACTTCACGAATGATGAGGCCGCGCGCCGCGAGGTGCTCGTTCAGCGCTTTGGCCTGCGCGCCCACATGCACGAGAATGAAGTTGGTCACGCTGGGCACCACGTTGTAGCCATAGGCGCGGATCGCGTCGCTCACGCGCGCCAGTTGCTCGGCATTGCGTGCGCGCATTTCGGCCACGTAGGCGCTGTCCTCAATGGCAGCGATACCCGCGGCAAGCGCGGCGCTGTTCACGTTGAACGGGCTGCGCACCCGGTTGAGGATGTCGATGATGTGTGCCGGGGCATGCGCGTAGCCAAGGCGCAGCGCGGGCAGGCCATGGATCTTCGAGAAGGTGTGGAACACGATGGTATTGGTGCCTTCGTGCACAAGGCTGTGGCCCGCTTCGTAATCCGCATGGTCGAGGTATTCGGCATAGGCCGCATCCAGCCCGAGGATGATGTCTTCGCGCAGGCCCGCGCGCAGGCGGCGGATCTCGCTGAAGGGGATCACCGTGCCGGTAGGGTTGTTCGGGTTGGCAAGGAACACGATCTTCGTGCGCGGGGTCACGGCGGCGAGCAGTGCGTCCACATCGGCGCTGAGGTTGCTCTCCGGCGCGGTCACGGGCGTGGCGCCGTTGGCCTGCGTGTAGATGCGGTACATGAGGAAGCCATGCTCGGTGAACAGCACTTCATCGCCGGGGCCGGCATAGGCATGCACGGTGAGGCCGAGCAGTTCGTCCGAACCCGCGCCGCAGATCAGTTCAGCCTCGGGCAGTTTCTCTGCGCGGGCGATGGCTTCGCGCAGGGCAGCGTGCCCGCCATCGGGGTAGCGGTGCAGGCTGGCGGCCTGTGCGTTGAAGGCGGCGATGGCCCTCGGGCTCGGGCCCCACGGGTTCTCGTTCGACGACAGCTTGATGACGCGGCTGACGCCTTCGACCTTCGATTTGCCGCCAACGTAGGGCGCAATCGCGGTGATACCGGCTTTGGGGGTGGGGTGCTTGGCCATAAAAACTCCTACAGGCGAATGGGGCGCGGGTGCGTGCCCAGCCACACGCCCTCGGGGTTGAAGCCCGGGCGCGCGACGATGCGGTTATTTTCCAGATGGTAGCTGATATCGTCGCCCGAGGGTTCGGGCATGACGTTCGCCAGCGCAATGGCCAGCGGTTTCTTCGGCGTGGCGACCGGCAGCGCGGCGAATACTTTCAGCGCCGGGGCCTGCTGGTGGATGATGCCCAGATCGCGCGGCGTGGCGAGCAGCAACGTGGCGCGCCCCTCGGCAATGGCGGCGAGCGCTTCGGGCAGGGTCTTGAACGCGGTGATCTCGGCGGTCGTGCCGAAATATTCACGGGCAAGGGCGGCCTGCGCCGCGTTCTTCACCGCGATCTTCAGGGGCGATTCCACATGCGTGCTGGCGCCGATGATCTGTCGCCAGATGGTGAGTGCCGCCGCGGCCGGAAAATCCGACGTGGCGAAGCGTTCGGCGATGCGCTGGTGCATGCGGCCTTCGCGCCCGGGGCGGATATGGCAATTGTTCGGCCAGTGCTGGGCTTTCAGCGCGGCCACCTGCTTGACCACGCCGATGCGTTCGTTGAGCAGGGCGATGAGCTGGTCATCCAGCCCGTCGATGCGGGCGCGCAGGGTTTCCAGTGTCTGTTCGGGGGTCATTTCCATGCAAACGGCTCTATCGCAGGCAGCGCAGCGATGCAAGCAGCGCTTGCGCACGCGCCCCAGCGCGCTATGAGTGGAGGGATGAAGGTTTCAGCCCCTTACAGTACGAAATTGGCGTTCGGCCCCTCGCAGCGCATGGTCGAGGTGGGGCAGCTGGTGGATATCACGCCGGATACGCCCTTCACCTTCGATTGCGGCGCGACGATGGATTCCATCACGCTGGCCTACCAGACCTACGGCACGCTGAATGCCGATAAATCGAACGCCATCCTGCTGTGCCACGGGCTTACCGGCGATCAGTACCTGCTGGGCCCGCACCCGGTGACCGAAAAAGCCGGCTGGTGGGAAGACATCGTGGGGTCCGGGCAGGTGTTCGACACCGAGAAATATTTCCTCATCGTGAGTAACGTGATGGGCGGATGTCTGGGCTCGACGGGTCCGAAATCCATCAACCCCGCCACGGGCCATGTGTATGGGCTGGATTTCCCGGTCATCACCATTGCCGATATGGTGCGCGCGCAGGCGCTGCTGATCGATGCGCTCGGCATCGAGAAACTGTTCGCGGTGATTGGCGGCTCCATGGGCGGCATGCTGGCGCTGGAATGGGCCGTGCGCTACCCCACGCGCATGTTCGCCTGCGCGCCCATCTGCACCGCGGCGCGGCATTCGGCGCAGAACATCGCCTTTCATGAGATCGGCCGTCAGGCCGTGATGGCCGACCCCGCCTTCATGGGCGGGCGCTATATCGATGCGGGCACGTTCCCGGCCAAGGGCCTTTCGGTGGCGCGCATGACGGCACACGTGACCTATCTTTCCGAGGTGGCGCTGCAGGAGAAATTCGGCCGCCGCCTGCAGAACAAGGAAAAGATCACCTTCGGTTTCGACGTGGATTTTCAGGTGGAATCGTACCTGCACCATCAGGGCCGAAACTTCGTGGAGCGGTTCGACCCCAATTCGTACCTCTACATCACGCGGGCGATGGATTATTTCGACCTCGAGGCCGATGCGGGCGGTAGCCTTTCGCAGGCGTTCAAGGATACGCCGATCCGCTTCTGCGTGGTCAGCTTCTCGAGCGACTGGCTATTCCCCACCAGCGAAAGCCGCCACATCGTGCGTGCGCTGAATGCGGTGGCCGCGAACGTCAGTTTCACCGAGGTCATCACCGATAAAGGGCATGATGCATTCCTGCTGGATGTGCCCGCCTTCCACGCCACCCTGCGCGGCTTCCTTGATGGCTGCGCGATCGCACGAGGCCTGAAATGAGCAGTTTTACAGTGTGCACTTCGTGCATGAAGGGGCTGCGTCCCCTTCGCGCGTTCCACGCGCTGACCCCTCCCGCTTTGCGGCTCGCGCCACTTCGGCGCTACGCGTGGGGTGGTAAAAACGGAGTTATGCAATGAGCACCCTTCTTCGCCCGGATCTGGCCGTTATCGCCTCGCTGGTCGAGCCGGGTTCGCGCGTGCTGGATATTGGCTGCGGCGAAGGTGAATTGCTGCAATGGCTGCGCGACGAAAAGCAGGTGGATGGCCGCGGCATCGAGATCGATCAGGAGCGGGTGTACCGCGCCATTGCGCGCGGCATTCCGGTCATTCAGGGCGACGTGGTGATGGACCTCGCGCATTACCCGGACCAGTCCTACGACATCGCGGTGCTAAGCCAGACGCTGCAGACCATGAGCGATCCGCGCGCCGTGCTGGAACAGCTGGTGCGCATTGGTCGCAAGGCCATTGTGTCGGTGCCGAATTTCGGCCATTGGCGCAACCGTGTGCAATTGCTGCTGCGCGGGCGTATGCCGGTAACGAAAACGCTCAGCTACGAATGGTACGACACGCCCAACATCCATTTCTGCACCATTACCGATTTCGTGATCCTTGCCGAGCAGCTTGGCATCACCATCGAGGATCGGGTGGTGGTGGATGCGGCCGGGCAAAAAGCCCGCTTCACCGGCCATGGGTTCAAGGCGAACCTATTCGGCGAGCAGGGGGTGTTCCTGCTCAGCAAGCGGCGCTAGTAGCTGTACTGGTAGTCGCTGAGCAGCAGCTCATCCACGATCTGTTCCATCGGCTTCTGGTAGGTCACTTTCGTGCCATCCTTGGCGGTGGTGGTGTGGGTGCGGTTGCCATCATAGGCGACCACCGCCACCATCACGCAGGCGGCGAAGGCGAGGCCCTTCATGGCCGTGGGGTAGTGCTGCGGCGCGAACCACTGGCTAAGGCGCGCCATGAACGGCTGGCGCTGCGGCTGGGCCAGCGCGTGGCGAATGATGCGGTCGGCAAGGTCCGGCGCGGGGGATTCCACCACCCATTGCTGGCGTAATGCGTTCATCTCGTGGTCATGCAGCATGGCGTTGTCCTCCTTCCTTGCTCAATAAACCGCGCAATTGCTTGCGTGCGCGCACCAATAGTCCTTCCAGTGCCTTCACGTTCAGCCCCATCGCGCGGGCGGCTTCAGGGTTAGTCAATTCTTCAAAATAACACAAGCTTACTGCGGTGCGTTGCGCGGGCGTTAAATGTGCCAGTGCGGCCTGCAGGGCCACGTGCTCCTCGTGCTGCATCACGCGGTCCTCGGCGCTGTCGTCGCCGTCGGCCTGCGCATGCAGGATGGTCTCATCGCTGGTGGTCGGCAGCTTGCGCTTGCGCGCCAGATCCAGCGAGGCATTCACCACGATGCGGTACATCCACGTGGTGAACTTGGCTTTGCCTTCCTGCCAGTCGGCCGCATGCACCCAGAGTTTGGTGAACGCGTCCTGTGCGGCTTCCTCGGCGTCGGCCTGATTCATCAGCACCCGGCGTGCAATGGCATAGGCCCGCGGCAGGTGCTGACGGACGAGCCAGTCAAAGGCACGCCGATCGCCCTTGGCGACGTAGGCCATCAACTGCTCGTCCGTTAAGCGGTGAAACGATTCCATGGGAATCAGCATACCGTACCTTCCAGCGAAAACCTACTCGGGTTTCACCAGCGGGGCTTTGGGCTCACCGCCCATGGGGCCTTTGCGCTCACCACCGGCAAGCGGGCCTTTATGTTCGCCCGCACCCTCGCGGTTCTTCATGAACTCGGCCTTGTGCTCTTTCCATTTGGCGCGGCGGGCTTCATGCGCGGCCTTGCCTTCTTCGGGGGTGATGAAGCCATCGCCGTTGGTATCGGCTTCCTTGAACATTTCATCGCCGCGTGCCTGGAATTCCGCACGGCTGATCTTGCCGTCCTTGTCGGTATCCACTTTTTCCATCATCGGGCCGCCGTGGCCACCCGGGCCGCCATGCCCACCGGGGCCTTTGGGGCCACCTTCCGGGCCACCATCCTGTGCGAATACGGGGGCCGCGAACAGGCCGAGTGCAAGCATCGTCAGCAATTGTTTTTTCATTCTCATCTCCATTGCGTTGGTAGGGTATCGTGCTGCCATGGTTGTTCCATGGTTCGCAACTGATACGGGCCACAGCATACGCCCCCTGCGCCATGGCGGCGATTATTTTTTAACCATTGGTAAAATAAATGAAATATCGCATGCCCATTGGCTAATGGGGGTAATGACGATCTGCGCGCCGCTGCGCTCCAGCAGCCATTGGGCCAGTTGCACGTTGGCGTGCAGGCGAATGGTTTCGGCGAACATATGCGCGCTGGCATGCTGCAATTGCCGCACCAGATGGGCGTGTCGCTCCTCGGGCGTCAGCTGCCCCGGTGCCAGTTCGCTGATGGTCAGGGCCAGCACCGCGTGCGTGCCTGAAGCCTCGTGCTGGCAGCGCAGGCGCAGCGTGCTCTCCGGCGCGGCGTAGCGAATGGTGCCGAGCATGACCATCCACAAGGCCTGGGCAAGCAGCACGGGGTCGGCCCAGGCGGTGGCCGCGTCATCCACCCCGGCGCTGGACAGGCGCATGGAGCGGCGCTCCAGCGAGGGTGCCAGCGCGATCAGGCTTTGCTGCAGCAGCGCCGCCAGCGGCACGATCTCCAGCCGTGACTGGCGGCTATGCAGCAGCTGCAGCGATTGGGCCATGAGTTTCAGGTTAAAGCCCGACTCGCACACATCGTCGAAATCGTAGCGCAGGTGGCGATCGGCGCGTTGGCGCTGGATATGTTCATCAAGGTAATGGGCATAGGCGAGCACATGCTGGTATTGCTCGATCATTTCGCGGCTGGCGCTGGCAAGGGTTGCCTGTTGCTGCTGCAGCGCGCGCGCCATCAGCTGGCGCGACACATCCAGCTCGTATTGCAGGGCGCGGCAGCGGCTTGCCTGCGTTTGCGCGTGGTGCATCACCTGTGCCATGTGCTGCATCACGGCGTGGGCGCTGGGCCAGTGCAGCGACGTGCTGGTGTCATTCGTCATGCTTATGATGCGCTGCCACGGCACCAGCCAATAACGCCGCAGCGCATAGGCCAGCGCCATGGCCCCCAGGTTCACCGCCAGCACCAGCCACAGCAGCCGTTGCTGGCTGAGGCCCGCATGCTGCAGGGCGTGGGTCAGGTCGTGGCTTTGGGCCATCAGCCCCATGCCCTGAAGGGCGGCATAGCCCGCAAGGTTGAACAGGGCGAAGACCAGCAGCCCAAGCAGCGCCGGCGGCCACAGCAATGCGGCCTGCCACGGGCTGGCGGGCGAACGCAGGGTAAGAAAAAGGGATAAATTACGGTAGCTTGGCACTGGGTGGGAGTATGGCGCAGTCATCGTTAAGAAAGGCTTAATTTTAACTAATTGCCGTTAAACTATCGGGCAGGCATGCCACAGGATAAGCTTGGGGAGAAAGAATATAAGGCGCTATAAAACCTAGGGATTGTTTTTGCTGCATCGCACGGTGAGCTATGCTATAGCACGGCCACGATGAAACAATTGCGTTACAGTTTCGCGTTGCCCCTTACCATGCTGCTGCTGTTAGCCGGCTGTGGCGGGGGACCAGAATCCCAGAATGTCTGGGACAGTTACGACACGCGCCACCCGGTGGGCGACGAAGTGCCGAACTACAATGCCTACCCCATCGATAACGATAGCTACTACGCCGCGCCCGATTGCAGCATCATGGATGCGCCCAGTTGTGGTGGTGATTAGTTATCAAAGGGAAGGGGCTGCGTCCCCTTCGTCGCCTACGGCTCCTTACCCCTCCCGCTTCGCGGCTCGCGCCATAAAGCGCTACGCCATGCGCATTAGCGCTTGAGGTCTTCGGCGAGCTTCACGGAATCCGACTGCTTCAGCAGCTGGCGGTACACCTGCAGATTCTCCAGCACGCGCTGCACGTAATTGCGGGTTTCACCGAAGGGAATATTCTCGATCCAGTTGATCGCACCCTCGACGTTCGCCGGGGGTGGGCCGAAATCCGCCGTCCAGTTGTTCACGTTGCGCGGGCCTGCATTATACGAAGCGATCGCGAGGATGTACGAGCCGTCGCGCGCGTTCACCAGCCGGCCGAGATAGGCCGAGCCCAGCGTCACGTTCGTGGTGGGGTCCCAGATGTCGTTCGGGCCATAGGCCATGCCCAGCTTGCGCGCGGTCTCGCTGGCGGTGCCGGGCAGCAGCTGCATGAGGCCGCGAGCATTCGCGCCGCTTTGCGCGCGGCTGTCGAACTCGCTCTCCTGCCGGGTAATGGCATGCGACAGCGCCGGTTCGATGGAAAGGTTCGCCGGTGTCGGCATGGTGGGCCAGCCCACCTGCGTCAGCACGATGCCTTTGCGCAGCGCCTGCTTGGCCACCACCACGCCGCCATGCTTGGCGTTGATGCGGTTGGCCATGTCGGCCAGCAGGGCGAATTCTTCCGCGTCGTCGGCCTGTTCGGCCATGTGGATCAGGAACAGGTCGGCCATGTCGTTATCGCCCAGTTCGGCGAGCATGCGCACCACGCGGGGTAGTTCCTGGCGGGCGAAGTCCTGTCGCGCGCTATCGGAAATGCTGGGCGCGCTGGGCAGGTTCAGCGGTGCGTTGGGGCTCAGCTCGGCATGCGCCAGCTGGCCATAGAACACGGTGGGGTATTCCGCGGCCTTGCGTAACCAGTCGCGCGCGATATCGGTATTGCCATTCTTCTGCGCGGCCTTGGCGGCCCAATACGCACCGCGCGATTTGCTGACCGGCGTGCTGACGCTGTTGTACAGCGCGTAGAAATCCTCATAGGCCTGCTGCGGCTGCTTGCGGTAGCTCAGGGTGATCCAGCCTTTCAGCCATAAGGCCTCGGCAAGGAATTCGGGCTTCAGCGCGCCGTGGCGGCGAATGATCTCCAGCGCCTGCCCATATTGCGCGGCCTGCAATGACTCGCGCACGGCGATGGCGCGCAGCGGCCACCACTCGTCGGCGTAGGGTGGGTTCTGCGGGCCCTGCGCGAACAGTTCGCGCATTTCCATGTTCAGCCCGTTGCGGTTGCGGTAGCGGATGCGGTCCAGCACCACGCCGGGGCTGTTCTTGGCCGCGGCCGAAAGCTGCGAGAGTTTGCTGTTCGCATCGCCCGTGCCTGCCTGCAGCGCCATGCGCGCCTGCGCCACGCGTTGCTGTTCGCCGTTCAGCAGGTACAGCATGCGCTGCGCGCCGCCGGTCTTTTTCTCGAACAGCAGGCGATCGACGCGCGCTTCATGCTCGCGGTTGCCCAGCAGGTGGCCGTATTGCGCAAGGATCTGCTTTTCCTCGAAGGGGCTGAAATCGCCCTGCAGCCATGCTTGTTTCACATCCGCATCGGTGCCAACGCCCGCATTGCGGCACGCCACCATGCCGCGCCCGGAAATGGGCGGGTAGGCTGAGCAGAAGCTGCGCACCACGCCGCCGCTTTGCTGCTCGCGCAGCGCGGCTTCTTCGGTACGCAGGCGAATGACCTTCATTTGCGGCCAGTCGCCATGGCGGTTGAGGAAGTTCAACCCCGCATCGAAGCTGATGGCGGCGGTGTTGGGGTCACGCAGCCAGCTCCATTGCTGGTAGGTGCTGGCCGGGTCGGCCGCATGCGCGGTGGAGGAGAAGAGCAGGGCAGCGGCGAGGATACGTTTCATAGGCTAGCGGTAATCAATCGCGCGCGTGGCCGCAACGGAAACAAAAAGGGCGCTGGAATTTCCAGCGCCCTTTCCGTGGTAGCTGTGGCTTTGACCTTACGCGCCGTGGGCGAGCAGGGCCAGAAGGAGCCTTCAGCCGCGCGAGTTGCGGCCGTAGGCTGTCGGCTCGCATCAATGTGCGAGCAAAGCGAGCAATAAAATCGCCGCGATGTTGGCGATCTTGATGAGCGGGTTCACCGCGGGGCCCGCCGTATCCTTGTAGGGATCGCCCACGGTATCGCCGGTGACGGCGGCCTTGTGCGCCTCCGACCCTTTGCCGCCATGGTGGCCTTCCTCGATGTATTTCTTTGCGTTATCCCATGCGCCGCCGCCCGAGGTCATCGAGATGGCGACGAACAGCCCGGTCACGATGATGCCGATCAGCATGGCACCCAGTGCCGAGAAGGCCGCTTCCTGACCCGCAATGGCGTTGATGATGAAATACAGCGCCACCGGCACCACGATGGGCAGCAGCGACGGGATCACCATCTCGCGAATGGCGGCTTTCGTCAGCATATCCACGGCTTTGGAGTAATCCGGCTTCGCCTTACGCTCCATGATGCCTTTGATCTCGCGGAACTGGCGACGCACTTCCACCACCACCGCACCCGCTGCGCGGCCCACGGCCATCATGGCCATGCCCGCGAAGAAGTACGGCAGCAACCCGCCCACGAACAGGCCCACCAGCACATAGGGGCTGGAGAGGTCGAACGTCACGTCGAGGTTGGGGAAGTAGTATTTCAGGTCTTGCGTGTAGGCGGTGAACAGCACCAGCGACGCCAGCGCCGCCGAGCCAATGGCATAGCCCTTGGTCACGGCTTTGGTGGTGTTGCCCACGGCGTCCAGCGCGTCGGTCGTCACGCGCACATCAGCGGGAAGGCCCGACATTTCGGCAATGCCACCGGCATTGTCGGTCACGGGGCCGTACGCATCCAGCGCCACGACCATGCCCGCCAGCGCCAGCATGGTGGTGGCCGCAATGCCCACCCCGAACAGGCCGCACAGCAGGTAGCTGCCGAGGATGCCCGCACAGATCGCCAGGATCGGCAGGCCGCAGGCTTCCATCGACACGGCCAGACCCTGGATCACGTTCGTGCCATGGCCGGTGGTGGAGGCTTGCGCCACCGACTTCACTGGGCGGTAGGCAGTGCTGGTGTAATACTCAGTGATCCACACCAGCGCACCGGTCACACCGAGGCCGATCAGGGCGCAGTAGAACACCTCCATGCCGGTAAAGCGCAGGCCAGCGGCTTTGAAGGTCGCATCGAAGCCGACCACCGAATCGATCAGGTGGTAGACCAGCCCGGCCGAAATGGCCGCGCTGAGGATGAAGCCTTTATACAGCGCGCCCATGATGTTGTTGCTTTTGCCCAACCGCACGAAATACGTGCCGATGATGGAGGCAACAATGCACACCGCACCAATCGCCAGCGGCAGCATCATGAACAACTCCTGCGCGGCTTTGGTGAAATAAATAGCGGCAAGCAGCATGGTCGCTACGATGGTCACCACGTAGGTCTCGAACAAATCGGCGGCCATGCCGGCGCAGTCGCCCACGTTGTCGCCCACGTTATCGGCGATCACGGCAGGGTTGCGCGCATCATCCTCGGGGATGCCGGCTTCCACCTTGCCCACAAGGTCGGCGCCCACGTCGGCCCCTTTGGTGAAGATGCCGCCGCCAAGGCGCGCGAAGATAGAGATGAGCGAGGCACCGAAGCTCAGCGCCACCAGCGATTCAAGGATCGGGCGAAGCGCCACACCGGCGCTCTTCAGGAAGAAGTAATAGCCCGCCGTGCCCAACAGCCCAAGGCCCACTACGAACATGCCGGTCACGGCACCCGAACGGAAGGCGAGGGTGAGGGCTTTCTGCAGGCCGCCACGTGCGGCCTCGGCGGTGCGTACGTTCGCGCGCACCGAAATGTTCATGCCGATATAGCCCGCAAGGCCGGAGCAAATAGCGCCGATGGCAAAGCCAATGGCCACGTACTGGCCAAGCTTCCACCAGAGCAGCGCAAAGATCACCGCACCCACCAGCCCGATGGTGGTGTATTGCCGGTTCAGGTAGGCGCTGGCGCCCTGCTGGATGGCGGTGGCGATCTCCACCATGGTTTCATTGCCGCGCGGCGCGGCGAGAATGGATTTGATGGTGAGTAATCCATACGCCACGGCGAGCAGGCCGCAGGCGATGATGATGGTTTGCAGATCAGCGATTTCCATGAGTCATGGCTCCTTCAGTAAACGAAATGGCACAGACAGGCGAGGACCCGGCGCATGGCCGGGATTGCATCGTTTAGAGGAATAATCGCGGGCCAATGCAAGCAAATTGCATGCTGCACTGCGGCAAAATGCCTTGAATATCAAAGGGGTGTGTTGTTGGTGCTCTGCCGTTTCCGTGCGCGCCAGATGGCGTAAGATGCCGCCCAGCACGCCACGGCCATGGGCCCGTACACGAAGCTGCTGTCGTGATGGACAACGCCTTCTCCGGCCAGCATGCAACCCCCATCTGCGTTGAAACAGTCGCGCAGCACCCAATAGAACGCGTAATAGCACCACGCAAACAGTACGCCTACGAGGGCGAGGATCATGGCTGCGGCTTTCATTAGCATGCGTGCAAAGCCGCGCATGGTTATTTTGCCGCGCGGGCGATGCCTTCACGGATGAGGCGCTCGGCTTCGGCCTTGCCGGCCCAGCCGGTCACCTTCACCCATTTGCCTTTTTCGAGGTCTTTATAGTGCTCGAAGAAATGCTGGATCTGCTCGATGAGAATGGCGGGCAGGTCGGTGTATTCCTCCACATCGTCCCAGAACGGATGCAGCCGTTTGGCGGGCACGGCGAGGATCTTCTCGTCCTTGCCGCCATCATCTTCCATCAGCAGCACGCCAATGGGGCGCGAGGGCACCACGCAGCCCGGCATCAGCGGGCGGCGGCCCACCACCAGCACGTCGGTCGGGTCGCCATCTTCGCTCAGCGTGTGCGGAATAAAGCCGTAATTGCAGGGGTAGGTCATGGCGGTGTGCAGGAAGCGATCCACGAAGACCGCGCCGGATTCCTTGTCGATCTCGTATTTGATGGGTTCCGAACCCATGGGCACTTCGATGATGACGTTCACATCTTCGGGGGCGTTCTTGCCGATGCTGATCTTGCTGATATCCATGCATGCTTCCTTTAATTGTCATTCCCGCGCAAGCGGGAATCTCCTTGGAGGGGATCCCTGCATTCGCAGGGATGACAAAGAAAACCGTCACGCATATTTGCTGCGCTGCGTTATGCGCAAATCATGCGCGGGATGCAATCATTTATTGCGTGGATGTGGATGCTGTCGTAAACGAGCCGCCAATAGAGGGAATTTTGACATGACCAAGAAGCAGATCAAAAAAGTCGTTCTCGCCTATTCGGGCGGGCTGGATACCAGCATCATCCTGAAATGGCTGAAGGATACCTATAACTGTGAAGTGGTGACCTTCACGGCCGATCTGGGGCAGGGCGAGGAGCTGGAGCCCGCCCGCAAAAAAGCGGAGATGATGGGGGTGAAGGAGATCTTCATCGACGATCTGCGCGAAGAATTCGTGCGCGATTTCGTGTTCCCCATGTTCCGCGCCAACGCGATGTATGAAGGCGTGTACCTGCTGGGCACCAGCATCGCCCGCCCGCTGATCGCCAAGCGCCAGATCGAGATCGCGCGTCAGGTAGGGGCCGATGCGGTGTGCCACGGTGCCACCGGCAAGGGTAACGATCAGGTGCGCTTCGAGCTGGGCTACTACGCGCTGCAGCCCGACATCCACGTGATCGCGCCGTGGCGCGAGTGGGAGCTGAATTCGCGCACGCAGATGATCGAATACGCCGAGAAGAACCAGATCCCCGTGGCGAAGGACAAGCGCGGGGAAGCGCCCTACAGCATGGACGCGAACCTGCTGCATATCAGCTACGAAGGCAAAGCGTTGGAGGACCCGTGGGTGGAGCCCGGCACCGACATGTTCCGCCTGACCGTGAACCCGGAAGACGCGCCGAACGAAGCCGAATACATCGAGGTGGATTTTGAGCGTGGCGACGCGGTGGCCGTCAATGGCGAGCAGCTTTCGCCCGCCAACCTGCTGGCCGAGCTGAACCGCCTTGGCGGCAAGCACGGCATTGGCCGCCTCGACCTCGTCGAGAACCGCTATGTGGGCATGAAATCGCGCGGGGTGTATGAAACGCCGGGTGGCACCATCCTGAACGCGGCGCATCGTGGCATCGAGAGCATCACGCTGGATCGTGGGGCCGCCCACCTGAAGGACGAGATCATGCCGCGCTACGCCGAGCTGGTCTATTTCGGCTACTGGTTCAGCCCCGAGCGCGAAATGCTGCAGGCGCTGATCGACAAAAGCCAGGAGAACGTGACCGGCACCGTGCGCCTGAAACTGTTCAAAGGCAGCGTGTCGGTGGTGGGCCGCAAATCGCCGCACAGCCTGTATTCCATGGCGCATGTGACCTTCGAGGCCGATTCGGTGTACAACCAGCGCGACGCGGAAGGCTTCATCAAGCTGAACGCGCTGCGCCTGCGTTTGCGCCATCAGGGCAAGTAGCGGAACTATTTTCGTTTCCGTCATCAAGCTGTCACATGGCTGGGGTAGGATGCTCATATAAAGGAGTAGCATGGCCCAGACCTATGTAGTTGGTGATTCGGTGGCGCTTGGCATTGGCCAGCAGATCCAGAACGCGCGTATCGTGGCGCGCGAGGGTGCCCGCATCGACCAGATGGAGCCATTCTTCAACAGTGCCATCGCGGGCGTTAGCCAAGGCGATACGGTCATCATTTCCGCCGGATATAACAGCACGGGTGCCAACGGCCTCAGCACGCAGGACGTTTCGCGCCTGCAAGGCTGGGTCGACCAGCTGCACGCCAAGGGCGCCAAAGTGGTCATCGCGCCGCTGCGCGAAGAGGGCATGGGCGGTGCCTATGCCCACCTGAACGGTAAGACCGCCCAAACCAACCAGCAACTGCGCAGCCTACGCAACGCCACCGTGGCCGATGGCTGCGTGGCCACCGCCAACGGCATTGCCGGTGGCGAAATTCACGGCGCCTATGGCGACCTCGCGCGTATCTGCCAGACCTCCGCCGGTGCGGCCTTAGCCGCCACCAGTGGCCGCGATGCCGCAGGCGAAACCGACGAGCAGCGCCAGACCCGCGAACGCAACGCCCGCACCGCCGAGGATGCGCAGGGCCAAGGCAGCGGCGGCGGCTTCATGGAAATGATCATGGGCCTGTTCTCGAAAATTGGTGATCTCATCAAAGGCCTGTTCAGCTGGATCGGTGGGCTGTTCGGCGGTGGCAACGACGATGCGCCGCAGGCCGCAGCCGCAGCACCTGCCGCCACGGCACAAGCGCCGCAACGCGCGGCAGCACCCGCGCAGCCTTCCATTTCCCCGGAAGTGGGGGCGCAAGCCACGGCCGCCGTGGCCGCAAGCAGCCGCTTGACCGCCAGCGATCTGGGTCTGGCCGACATGCCGACCCCCGCGCCCGCGCCGAGCGTGGCCAGCGCCACCCCGGCTTTGGCCGTTGCCCGCTAGCTTTTAGAGTAAAATCATGGCCTTGAACCGGCTGTGGATAGATGCGCCTTAACAAAATCTTCACATTTGCCCGATAAGCTAGGTGATAGAATAAGACATATGAGCAATGAGTCGACACAAGCAGGATGGGGCAATTATTTCGCCGCCATCGATGAGGCACCCGCCCCGGCGGTGCAAGCCCCTGCGCCTGTGGCCGAAGTGGCAACCCCCACCTTTTCCGACGCGCAGATCGATGCGCTTGTGAAGCAATTCATGGAATTGCCGGAGAAATTGCAAGCCCATATTACCGCAGCCATGGCCGCGCAGGGCATTCAGGGCCCGCAGGACGTAGCCGCCTACCTGCAGAACGCCATGAGCGCCACGGCCACCGGCCTTGATCTGGCCATCGAACGTGGCGAATTGGATATGTCGCAATCCGCCGGGCGCACCAGTGTGAGCGATGCGGATGTGGAACGCGTGATCGCTCGCGCGGAAGCCGTGGCCACCCAGATGATCGCCAGCGGTGCCAGCGACAAAGAGATCCAGCAGGCCGTGGCGCAACTGCCCGGCAACAACCTCGACACGGCCGCGGTGGTGGAAGCCAAGGTCCAGCAACAGCTGGATGCCGACAAGTTCAACATGTTCAGCACCCGCAATGCGGATGACGCCCAGCAATCGGCCGGTGCCGCTGCCGTGCTTCCCACGGTGGGGGCGTTGCTTGGGGCCGGTGCGGCCACCAGCGTTGCAGCCGCAGAACCCAACGCCTATGGCGTGACGGCCGAGCGCATGCCGTTCCAGGATATTCCGCCCGCGCAATTCTTCGCCGCGCTGGGCAATCTCTCGGCGCCGCAAACGCCGAACGTGGCCATTGACCGCGGTCAGGGCATGGGTATCGGCTAGGCCATCTTTTTCTTCCCAAACTGTGGATAAGTGCCGCCCTGCGTTTGTTAAACGCTATGGCCCTGCTACAAGCGTTTTCATCGTGTCATTCCCGCGAAGGCGGGAATCTAGGGCGGCCCCCATAGAGAAGTGTTTCTCGTGCGGAGGCTTTAGATCCCTGCCTGCGCAGGGATGACAAAAAGAAATGAGTAAAGGGCATCCACTATGGCCGGCATGAACGCTGAAATCCTTCCCATCTCCATTGAAGAGGAAATGCGCAAAAGCTACCTCGATTACGCCATGAGCGTGATCGTGAGCCGCGCCATTCCCGACGTGCGCGACGGGCTGAAGCCGGTGCATCGCCGCATTCTCTACGGCATGATGGAACTGGGCGTGGATTACAACAAGCCCTACAAAAAATCGGCGCGTATCGTGGGCGATGTGATGGGGAAATACCACCCGCACGGCGATAGCGCGATCTACGACGCGCTGGTGCGCATGGCGCAGCCCTTCAGCATGAGCCTGATGCTGGTGGACGGGCAGGGGAATTTCGGTTCCATGGACGGCGACAACGCCGCGGCCATGCGCTACACCGAGTCGCGCCTTTCCAAGGCCGCACACGCGCTGCTCGACGATATCGAGAACGACACGATCGACTACCAGGAAAACTATGACGGCGCCGAGCAGGAGCCGACCGTGCTGCCCGCACGCTTCCCCAACATCCTCGTCAATGGTGGCGGCGGTATCGCCGTGGGCATGGCGACGAACATTCCGCCGCACAATCTCGGCGAAGTCATTGATGCAACGACCATGCTCATCGACAACCCGGAAAGCTCGCTCGACGACCTGATGACCGTGTGCCCGGGGCCGGATTTCCCGACCGGCGGTATCATCCTCGGCCGCACCGGCAGCTACAGCGCCATGACCACGGGCCGCGGCTCGGTCGTCATGCGTGGGCGCGCCGAAGTGGAAGTGAACAAGCAGGGCCGCGAGAGCATCATCATCACCGAGATCCCGTATCAGGTGAACAAGGCGCGCATGATCGAGCGCATCGCCGAGCTGGTGAAAGAGAAGAAGATCGAAGGCATCAGCGACATCCGTGACGAGTCGGACAAATCCGGCGTGCGCGTGGTGGTCGAGATCAAGAAAGACGCCATGGGCGAGGTGGTGCTGAACCAGCTCTACCAATACACCCCGCTGCAGACCAGCTTCGGCGTGAACATGCTGGCGCTGAACAATGGCCGCCCCGAGCTGCTGGACCTCAAACGCGTGCTAACCGCGTTCATCAGCTTCCGTGAGGAAGTCATCACCCGCCGCACCCAGCATTTGCTTGGCAAATCGCGTGACCGCGCCCACCTGTTGATCGGCCTTGCGATTGCGGTGGCCAACATTGACGAGGTGATCGCGGTGATCCGTGCATCGTCGGACCCCAACATCGCGCGCGAGGAACTGATGCGCCGCGAGTGGAAAGCGGCCGATGTGATCCCGCTGCTGGAGCTGGTGGAAGATTCGCGCAACGCGCTCAACGGCGACAAGATCCGATTCACCGAAGAGCAGGCCCGCGCTATCCTCGAGCTGCGCCTGCAACGCCTGACCGGCCTCGAGCGCGAGAAGATCGACGGCGAGCTGAACGAGCTTTCGACCGACATCAAATACCACCTCGCCATTCTCGGCAGCCGCGAGAAGCTCTACGCGCTAATGCGCGACGAGCTGCTGAAGGTGAAGGCCGAGTTCGCCGTGCCGCGCCGTTCGGAGATCCAGGACAGCGAAGCCGAGATCGACATGGAATCGCTCATCATGCGCGAAGACATGGTGGTGATGGTGACGCAGGGCGGCTACATCAAGCGCGTGCCGCTGGCGACCTATCGTGCGCAGAAGCGCGGCGGCAAGGGCCGCAGCGGCATGAACCTGCGCGACGAGGATTTCACCACCGAAGTGTTCGTGACCAACACGCACACGCCGGTGCTGTTCTTCAGCTCCACCGGTCAGGTCTATAAACTCAAAGTCTACCGCCTACCGCTGGGCACGCCGCAGGCACGCGGCAAAGCGCTGGTGAACATCTTCCCGCTGAAGGCTGGCGAGACCATCACCACCTTCATGCCCATGCCCGAGAACGAGGAGGATTGGGACAAGCTCAACATCTTCTTCGCCACCGCCAAGGGCAATGTGCGCCGTAACGACCTTAGCGATTTCAAATCCATCCAGAGCAATGGCAAGATCGCCATCCGCATGGACGAGGACGACAAACTCGTGGGCGTGAAAACCTGCGCCGAGGACGACCATGTGCTGCTCGCCACGAAAGATGGCAAGGCCATGCGCTTCCCGGTGGATGCGGTGCGCGTGTTCAAATCCCGCACGTCGGACGGTGTGCGCGGCATGAAACTCGCCGATAAGGACGAGGTGGTGAGCATCAGCATCCTGCATGGCATTCGCGCCAGCGCGGAAGAGCGCGAGGCGTACCGCAAATATGCCAGCGCCAAGCGCCGCGCCAGCGGTGAGGAAGAAGCCGATGCCGCGCCCGAGAAAGACAGCGGCGAGGCAGTGGCCGACGTGGCGCTCAGCGACGAGCGCATTGCCGAGATGGAAGCGGCCGAGGAAATGGTCCTCACCGTCACCGAGCTTGGCTACGGCAAGCGCACCAGTTCCTTCGAATACCGCGTGACCAACCGCGGCGGTTCGGGCGTTACCGGCATGAGCCTTGGCAAGAAGACCGGCACCATCGTGGCCAGCTTCCCGGTTGCATCGGGCGACCAGATCATGCTGATGACCGACAAGGGCACGCTGATCCGCACCCCGGTGCAGGACATTCGCATGTGCGGCCGCACCAGTCAGGGCGTCATCACCTTCCGCACGTCGGACAAGGAAAAGGTGATCTCAGCGGTGCGCATCGCCGCGGATATGATCGTGGAAGACGCGGCCGATGATGCTGAGCTGGGTGATGATGCAGCTGGTGAGGCTTCGGCGGCGGAAAACAACGCGGCGGAATAAGCCCGCGGCATTTTCCGTCATGAAGTTGTCACACGGGCGTGCTATCCTGTTCGGATGAGTACAGCACCCACACCCGTGACCGGCCTTGCCAACCCCGCCCATTTCGAGGGCGAGCTTGAGCAGTGCCTGCAAACCTACCGTCAGGTCGAAGCCGATCTGGTAGAGCTGATGGACCGCAAGCCCGACCTGAAACCCGAAGCGCGCAACGACATCGCGCAGGCCAGCGGCGCGGCGCGCCTCATCGATCTGGTGCCGAATGCGCTGCAGGCCATGATGAACTTCTCGGTAGAGCCCAGCGCCGAGCTGCGCGACACCATCACCGAATACAGAAAAGCGACCGGCCCTATCTTTGATCTGGCCGAAAGGGATATCGAAAGCCCGGTGACGAAACACGCGCTCGCGGCGCTCGATCGTGAGCTGCATGCGCTGTACCATCAGGTGGATGCAACGCGGGACAAACCCGTGCTCGGCAAACACACCGCCGCCGCCACCGCCCCGCGCGACGAAAGCGAACGCAATCGCTAAAGTTGCGCTTGCAACTTCTTGGCATTCCAGTATTTTTGCGGCATGAGAATCGGCATTTATCCCGGCACGTTCGACCCCATCACCATGGGGCATATGGACATTATCCGCCGCGCGACGCGCGTGGTGGACCAGCTCATCATCGGGGTGGCGCTGGACACGGCGAAGGACCCTATTTTCGATGTGGAGGCCCGCGCCGCGCTGGTGCGCAGCGAGCTTGATGCATTGGGTGAAGATGCCGCACGGGTCACGGTGAAACCGTTCAGCGGGTTGCTCGCCAACTTCGCGCGCGACGAAAAAGCTTCCATACTTATCCGTGGGTTGCGCGCCGTTTCTGACTTTGAATATGAATTCCAGATGGCCAGCGTGAATAACAAGATCGCGCCGGAGCTGGAAACCGTGTTCCTCACCGCCAGCGACGCCACGCATTTCATCTCCAGCCGTTTCGTGAAGCAGATCGCGCGCCTCGGCGGCGACGTGACCAAGTTCGTGTCACCGGCGGTGGCTGCCGCCTTGGCAAAAGCCTACGCGTAATTTCCGGCTACGTATTGCAATTCACGGGCGGGCGGTATACATCGGCTGCATCCATCGCACAGGAGTTTTGACCATGCGTTTTCTTTCCATGATCCTCGGAGTATTCCTCATGACCGCTACCGCCGCTTCGGCACAAGAATTCAAAGATCCCGAAAACACGCTGCTGCTGCAGCTGAAAGACGGCACCGTGGCCATTCAGCTGCGCCCCGACAAAGCCCCCAAGACGGTGGCACGCATCAAGGAACTCACCCGCCAGAAATTCTACGACGGCATCGTGTTCCACCGCGTGATCGAAGGCTTCATGGCGCAGACCGGTGACCCGACCGGCACCGGCACCAGCGGTTCGGGCAAGAACCTGAAGGCCGAATTCAACGACCTGAAACATATCCGCGGCACCGTATCCATGGCGCGCGCGGCGAACATCAACAGCGCCGATTCGCAGTTCTTCATCTGCTTCAAGCCCGCCAACTTCCTCGATGGCCAGTACACCGCCTTCGGTCAGGTGATCTCGGGCATGGAGTTCGTGGATGCCATCACCCGTGGTGAGCCGCCTGCAAACCCGGACAAGATCATCACCATGCGCGTCGCCGCTGACGTGGCAAAAGACGCCGCGCAGGCTTCGGCTGCGCCGGCACCGGCTGCTGCCCAATAATGTGGATGTCACCCCGGCCTTGTGCCGGGGTCCATTCTGCTAAGGGCAAAAAAGATGGATGCCGTCATGCGACGGCATGACAGGTTTTATGCACGTATCTGCGTTTGATTTCACGCTGCCACCGCACAGCATTGCACACTACCCCGCAGAGCCGCGCGATTCCGCGCGGCTTTTGCATGTGGGGGCCACGCGCGCCGACCGCATCGTGCGTGAGCTGCCGGAGCTGCTGAACCCCGGCGATATCCTCGTGTTCAACGACAGCCGGGTGATCCCGGCGCGGCTGTTCTGCCGCGTGGGGGAAAAACAGATCGAAGTATTGCTGCATCAGCTGCGCCCCGACGGGCTGTGGAGCGCCTTCGCGCGCCCCGCCAAAAAGCTGAAACCCGGCATGCTG
>QFOX01000106.1 GCA_003241645.1 Azospirillum brasilense
CCAGCTGCGGCATGAAGCCTTGCTGTGCTTTTGCTGGAAGGCATCCAGCACCGCATCCCACGCCTGCTGCAAGCCCGGCACATCGCAGGCAGGTGGTTTAGGTGGATGACTGCCGCCGGAGAAGCCGCCCTCCAGAATCTTTGCCACATGATCGGAGGATTCTACCGCCCAGCCAAGGTCAATCGTCCAATCCTTGCCTGCCACTTTGCCAAGGCAGAAATCGCTGCTGCCGATGACTTCGCAGAAATAGCGCCATGCCCGGATGTCCTGCTGGAAGTCCTGCTGCCACCGCTCCAACATTTGCTGTCTGCGTTTGGGTGTTATTCTGGCACTTTGCCCTTTGGTCAGTTTGTTCTGAACCTCTGCATTCCAAATTTGCAGCATCTGCTCTGCAATATCGTCTGGCAGGGCTTTTGTTTTCTCCCTCTCGCGCTCTCCCTCTGCTCTCGCTCTAAGTTTTTTATCTGAAATCTGTTTTTTCTGAGTTTCTGCATCTGAGTCTGAAGTCTGTAATCTGCTATCTGTATCTGGTGCTTTTTTTGCTGTTTTTGCGTCACCGCGTTTCACCTTGCGTTTCACCGTGTCACTTGCCGTCACATCGCGTTTCTTCGTGTCACGATGCTTTTGCATCCGCTCGGTGGAAGTGGTGTGCTGGCGTTTATCCCAAGCGGTGAGACGGTTCTGCTCGTTGAGCATTCCCTTGGTGTACATGGCGGCGATGATGGCCTCCACCGCCGCCGTTTCCATGTCCTGCATGATGGCGATTTGTTCAGCATCCACTTCCACCGTGCCGCGTGATTTGTGCTGGGATGCCGCATCGAGCAAGCAGGTCCAGACCGCCACGACGTGAGCCATCTTCTGTTTGGCACGATGCGCGATCACCTTGAGCTTAGGGTCGTGTGGCATACCGTGATACATCCTGAACCATTCCATCGACATGCATTGCCCTAATCGAGCAAGCTGGGTTGATTGGCATCGGCCTGCGCCACTTCGCGGTCGTGATCCTGCTGCTTGAGTGATAGCGCCAGTTCAATGCAGCCCTTGGTGAGCTTTGCGCGGTCTAACTCGCGCACCGCCTGCTTTTTGAGCGTGAGCAAGGTTTCCATATCCATGCGCCGCATAGTTTCGATGGTCAGGTGACAAATTTCATCAAAGGTTGAGATGGGTTTGTGATCGTATGAATCGTTCATGATTGCCTCCGTTGTTCGAACTGTTCGGACAAAGGCTGCACGACGATATGGGGGGCTGGCGTGGGGCTTGGTGGGGGCTAAAGGGTGACCTTGGGTGGGGCTATCAACCGATAAAATTTCACGAAATTTAGACTTAGAAAGCCTGTCAAGGGGGCTTGGGTGGGGCTGAAGGGTGACCTTGGGTAGGGCTATGAGGGGGCTCACGCGTCCCACATGCAAACACCAGCTATTTATTGAATGTTTGCGATTAACCTCTATGCTGCATACTGCGTAACGGGCGTAAGAACCCACAAAGGCGCGATGATTTGGACTGCGTGTTTACCGTTTCAGTCCTCCCACTATGTTGGGAGGGCGATGGAATACAATACCTTTACGGGAATACATCGCGGCTGCTTTGTGGCTTCTTAACCTCCCGGCACCATAGTGTGTCATAGGCTTGTGCCTCGTTACCGGAATGGAGGTAATGAGCGTGACAAACTCTGAAAATGTACATGCAATAAGTATTCATGTTGGTGTGCGCATTCGGCAAGCCAGACTCATGCGCGGCATGAATCAGAGAGAACTCGGCCAGAAAATTTCCAAACCAATCAGCTTTCAGCAAATACAAAAATATGAGCGTGGCGCTAACCGTATATCGGTAGCTTTATTGCAGGAATTCGCGGATGTAATGCGCTTTCCAATTACATTCTTCCTGCCAAATCAGGATATAAAGCATGGTTGCTCATTGAATCGCGAAGAAGCGCAATTATTAGAGTGTTTCCATGCTCTCGATAAGAATGGCAAACAGGCACTTTCTACTCTACTGACACTCATTCGGAGGGCGGATTGATGGGATACCGCTACCAAAATAAATTGGATGAAGAAAACGAGCGACTGTACTGGAGTCAATTCCCACGCTGGCGAAGAGTATTGAACCGCTTAACGGTGTTTATCTTTACGGTGTTGTTTTTTGCTCTCGCCTTTTACAGCGGTATCGGTTGGATCATTTTGCACTTCATCTGAAGCAATATTCAGCCGGTAGTATCCTCGATCATTGGAAATAATCAGATCTCGCCAATCCCGTTTGTGCTTAAATACATCGCGCAATCGTATGGCCTGAGAGCCTGATTCATAAATGAGTGTTTTCCCATGTACCCAAGGATTACGGCTACGCGAGGCATCATGCAGCATTTCTAAAATTTTCGCCTGCACATCTCCGAAATGATAATCTGTGTCTTTGAACCGTACATGCCGATAATCCGAAGATGGTTCAAATTGCCTGTTTGGTTTTGTTGTACATGCTGATGCTTCAGTAGATGCCAAGTGATATGAGCATTCAAACTGTTCGCGATGTTCTTGCAGAACAATCAAGTCACTGATGCGTACTGAAACGGCAGGCTGCGGTGGCTCGTATGCTAGGCGTAAGATTCTGCTTTCATCGCACACAGAATGAAACATACGCAGCTTTGCGCGGCCATTGCTAAATATCTGCCGGGAGTCTTCCGGCCTCACGCCAACGAACCCCTCCAGATGCTCATGGCGTTCGTAAATGAATTTGCGGTTTTTGATAACTCCACGCTCCACATAACGTAGCGGCAGCCAAACGGCTGTTTTTAGCAGGCCGTTTTCTACTGCATAATAGACATCCTCCTGCGATACCTGCCATACACGTTGCAGGCATCCCAGACGCTCATATTTTTTCGCTGGAAAGCCCATGTCCAATCCGTTATCATAAGCTATTAACTAATTCTTTCTCTGATAGTTAGCTGTTCGGACGGATACCAATAACGGCTTTCGATGTATGCGGATAATGAAAAGAATTATCACAACCTATAAGATAATTTATAGCTCCGGCTCATATACCGTAGGTTGATTCAGTTTGGGACTTTTGAAACGTGCAGCTGATTCTAAGATCGCATCACGAACAAATTGTGTGCGAGGTTTTCTCAGCGCAAATTTATTCCATGCCAGATACAGCCTAATGCGCGGCAACTCCTCATCCAGCAGCACTTCTTGCAATAAACTAT
>QFOX01000024.1 GCA_003241645.1 Azospirillum brasilense
CAATCGTGCAATCGAACTGCTCGGCGGCGTGATGGGCAGCAAGAAACCCGTGCACCCGAACGACCATGTGAACATGGGCCAAAGCAGCAACGACAGCTTCCCCACGGCCATGCACATCGCCGCGGCGGAACAGGTGAACCACGCGCTTATCCCGGCGCTTTCCCACCTGCACAAGGCGCTGGCGGCCAAGGTCGAAGCGTTCAACGACATCGTCAAGATCGGCCGCACGCACCTGCAGGACGCCACGCCACTGACGCTGGGCCAGGAATTCAGCGGCTATGCCACGCAAGTGGAATACGCCATCGAGCGCGTGAAGAACTGCCTGCCGCGCCTGTACATGCTGGCGCAGGGCGGCACCGCCGTGGGCACCGGCCTGAACAGCAAGAAAGGCTTCGACGTGGCGTTTGCGGCGGAAGTAGCAAAAATCACCGGCCTGCCCTTCGTGACCGCGCCGAACAAGTTCGAAGCCCTCGCCGCGCATGACGCGCTGGTGGAGCTTTCCGGCGCGCTGAACACCATTGCCTGCTCGCTGATGAAGATCGCCAACGATATTCGCCTGCTGGGCAGCGGCCCGCGCTGCGGCATTGGCGAGCTGAGCCTGCCGGAGAACGAGCCGGGCAGCAGCATTATGCCGGGTAAAGTGAACCCGACGCAGAGCGAGGCGCTGACCATGGTGGCAGCCCAAGTGATGGGCAACCATGTGAGCGTGAGCGTGGCTGGCAGCAACGGCCATTTCGAGCTGAACGTGTTCAAGCCGGTGATGATCTATAACGTGCTGCAATCCATCAAGCTGCTGGCCGATGGCGCCGTCAGCTTCACCGATAATTGCGTGGTAGGTATTGAACCCAACCGCGAGCGTATTGCGCAGCTGATGAACGAATCGCTGATGCTGGTAACCGCGCTGAACCCGCATATCGGCTATGACAACGCCGCGAAAGCCGCCAAGAAAGCGCACAAGGAAGGCACCACACTAAAAGCAGCCGCCATGGCGCTTGGCTTGCTGACCAGCGAACAGTTCGATGCGTGGGTGCGCCCGGAAGAGATGATCGCCCCGAAATAGGCAGCTGTGCCGCGGCGCTTAGTAGCCGCGGTATTTCACCTTGCCGGGCAGGATGATCTCAGTTTCGCCGACCAACCCCGCATTGGGGTCGCGCATGGGCGACATGCGCAGGGTGATCTGCTGGCGCGCGGTGGCCGACAGGCGTTTGTAGGTGGGGTCTTTGTCGTTGCGCACATCATCCGCGAAATAGAGCGCCGTGGTCAACGGGCGCATGTCGCGCGCCTTGATGCGCAGGTGGATATGCGGCGCTTCGTTGCGCGCGCCCGCCGGGAACACCGTGATGAACGAGAAGCTGCCGTTATTGTCGGTGTAGGTGCGCCCTGCCCCGTTGAAGACCGGGTTCGGGTTGGCCTGATCCTGACGGGTGGCAAGGCGCCAGTTGCCGAACGAATCGCGCTGCCAAAGCTCCACCACCGCACCCTGAATGGGCACGCACCGCGCGTCACGCACGCGGCCCTGGATCAGCACTTTCTGGCCGTCGCTGCTCAGCGCTTTGCCGCTGTAGCGCGTCAGGTCGTTCATGGCGGGAATGTTCCGCGCACCGGGGTAATTATGCGCCGCGAAGGCCGGGGTCGGCGTGCAGCTCTGCACCGAGGTTTCCGTTTTGATGGGGGCTTGCGCCTGCACCGGAAGCACCGCGCCCACAAGCATGGCAACAGCGGCAGCGAAAGGGCGGATCAGGTTGCTCATGCGGCGTGCTCCATGGGGGTGTCGGTCGTGGTGGGTTCGTCTTCGCCGCCAAGTTCTTCAACGGCTTCACGCAGGCTGTATTCGGCATTCGCCAGCGCTTCCACCGCGTAGGAAAGCGGCACGCTGGTGGTCGGCTCGGCCACCGGCACCACGGAGGCGACCAGCGCGCCGGTCTGGCTGCGCAGCTTTTGCAGTTGTGCGGCCATCAGGTGCAGCTCGCCCGAGAGTTCGTGCAGGCTGGAGCCTTCCGGCGCGCGGGCCGATTCGATGGCCACGTTCAGCGCCATCACGGTCGCCTGCTCGGCCACGCGTTGCATGCCCTGCTCGATCTGCGCGGAGCTGACGCGGTTGGATTTTTCCGCCGGCGTGGGTGGGTGCATGGCGCGTTGCGCCAGTTGCGCGTTCGCCGCGCTGATGCGCTGGAGGCCGTGCTGCAGGCGTTGCAACGCGGCATGGCGCTGTTCGGCCAGATGCTCGTAGGCGTGGAACGCATCGTCATGTTCGGTCGTGGCGTCGTCGTCCTGCATGGCGAGCGCGTCGCTATCATCTGCCTCGGAGGTCGGCTCGTCCTTCGTTTCGGGATCGAACAGGTTCGCCACATTGTGGCCCAGCTGCTGCAGCAGCGCGCCCACGCTCTCGCTGGCCGAACGGGGGGCAAGCGCCCCATCCGCTTCCATGGGGGCACGCTTGGCCAGCGCGTCATACAGCACGGTGCAGCGCAGTTTTTCAATGTACTCGGCATGGCTTGCCGCGTCGATCGCGGCGTCGTGCTGGCGCAAATGCAGGTCCACCACGTCGAGCAGGTTGTTGATGCGATGCTGGAAGCGCGAAAACTCATCATCCGCCGAATCGGGCAGGATGCGCGCCTGCCACTGGCCGCGCATGAAATTGCCCACGGCGTTGCTTGCCTGTTCGAGGCTGGTGCGCTGCTTGCCCACCGCCGCGATGGCCAGAAAACCCGCCGCGGTGCTGAGGCACACGCACACGAACACCAGCAGGAACGACACGTTGAGCGCGATCGATGCCAGCGCCGCCGCACCGCTGAGCACGGCAAGAACAGCTAGCGATTGTAACCATTGAAGCATGGCAAGGCACCCCTCGTGAACAGGGCTAGAACAGTAGCCGAGCGCACAGAGATTGCAACGCAGAATCAAAGGGTGTGGGTAGCGTGGCGGGCGCGGCTAGTGCAGCGTGTGCTGGCCCTGCTGGAAACGCCCGGCCAGCGAGCGGCCGGTGACCGAATCGGCCCAGCGTTTTTCGTCTTTGTTCTCATCGGCAGCGGTGGCCTTTTCTGCCTGCACCACGGGTGCATGGGCCGCCGCCAGCCCCACATGCGACACGCTGGGGCCCTGCACCACGGGGGTGGGTGTGTGCGCCGCGCGTTTTTTCGCCGCTTCCACGAGCGGGTCGTCGCCTTCGCGCATTTTTACTTCGCGGCCCATATCCATGGCTTCCGCCTTGATGGTGCCAAGCGCGTTGCCAACGCCCTTCATGTCGAACTTCACGGTGCTATCGATGAGTTTGTAGATCGCTTTATCCATGTCGCCCAAACCACCATCGGGCGAGCGCTCATCCACGCGCAGGGCGGTCTCTGCCTTGGCGATCATGTAGGGGGTGTAGGCGAACGAATTGTCCACGAAGGTGCGCACGAACTGCTCGCGACGCGCACTGCGGGCGCCCAGCGCCTGCGAAGCGCCGGCTGCGCCCTTGCTGAGGAAATTATCGATATGGCCATTCGGCATGAATCGGTCGGTGAGTTTGGTGGCACCCCCGCCCGCCTGATACGATGCCCAGCCGAACGGGTTGATCAGCGTGCTGAACAGGCCGCCCAGCTTGTTGGCGCTCATTTGCTGTTTGCAGGCTTCCCACGAATACACGCCGCCGCGCTTGCCGAACATGCTGCCATTGGCGGTGTGGTTGCTGTCGAAGTGAATGGTGCTGCCGACCGGCCCTTCGAATTTGCCATGCAGGTGCAGGCCGGGATCCTGCGGGTAACCCTTGGCCAGCGAATCGTACAGATGCTGGTGGCCACCATCGGTCGCGCCGGTGAGGTGCGAGGCACTGGTCGGCTCGATGGAGCCGAACGCATTGCGCATGGATTCCTGGTCCTGCAGCACGGGTGACGCACGCCATTTGCTTTGCGATACGCGCACCGCCCAGAACGGCACCACGGCCGGATTCATGTAGAGGTTGGCCTTGATGAAGCTTTTCGCCACGTAGCGCGCGCCGTAGCCCACATTGCTGATGGCGGAGCTGATGGGGTTCTCGGGCAGTTTCACATCCAGCGAGAAGTCTTTATCCTTCCAGCCTTTTAATTGGCGGCCCACGGCGTCGTAGGCCTCGCGGAACATCAGCGTGTACCAGTTATAGCCCACGAAGCGCGCGTGGAAATCCACCGCGCCGGCGGCCTGGAAATCGCCAATGACCTGCCCTTCTTTATTGAAATAGAGCGAGCCGCCATTCATGCCGTTATCAAGGCCGAGCTTTGAATCCGGCCACATTTTGGAAAGCAGGCCGCGCTGCCAGCGCATCTGGTACACGTAGGGCAGCGCCACGGCCCAGTCTTCCCCGGCGTTCTTCGTGGCAATGCGCCAGGTGGTGCGCGCGGTGGCGTTTACCCATTTACCGAAATCGAAATGGCGTTTCTCGCCCGGTTTGGCGGGGTCGCCCGCGTCGTTCACCATCCAGCTTTTGGCGCTGTTGGGATCGACCATCTGGATCAGGTTACGCACCGTGGCATCGCCGAACGAGGCGGCCGAGAAACCTGCGGTAACGGCCACCATCTCAGCACCGAGGCTGCGGCCAACCGGCTGGCCGCTGTGAGAATGGTAATAGCTTTTCTGGCGGAACGTGGTGGCGCTTTGCGCATAGCTTTTGGCAGCGCCCGCTTCCATGCCGCCGATCCAGCCAGCGCCCTTCTCGAGGCCGAAGCGGATGCCGCGCGTGAGCGTTTTATCGATGCCCAGCGCCACATCGTGCCAGATGCCGTTCTCACCAAATTTCGCGGTCGTGGGGTTGTAGTCGCCCAGTTGCAGCCGCGTAGCGCGGTCCACCATCGTCATGGCGGCGGCGCCGACGATACCGCGCGATACAAGGCGGATCGCCGCACGGCCACGGAACGTGTCGCTCCACAGCGGCAGCTGGCTTTCACCGGCGCGGCCGAACAGGTAGTTCGAATAGGTGGTGCTGCTGTAGTTGCGGCTGGTGCCGTGCGCCGCATCCGGCAGGCTGGCGCCCACGGGGCTGCCCGCACGCAATGCGACCGACGGCGCGCGCGCAGGGGCGCTCATGTCCTGCTCGGGCACATCCGTCGTCGGCGCTACTGTTGGCACGTCTACCATCAATTCAATCGGTCAACCTTATGGTTTTTCTCACCTTACAATCTATCACAGCGCCCCCACCCTTCATGTGAAGGTTTGATGACAATCGGGGCAAAAAACCGCCCCCGCAGCGCAGCATTAACACGCTGTTTCCACTGATTGTTTCAGTTGTGTGAAGATTGCGCGTTTTCAGCGGTTTTCGCTGCCGCCCCTCGCGTGAGTGCGCTACACTGGCCCCATTGGAGAATTCGCGAATCATGCCTAGCCTAAAACAATCCTTCAGCACATCCGGCCTTGGCCAGGGCGGCCTTAAAACCGCCGAATGGATGGCGGAGAACGCCTATATCCCGCCCGGCATGCACCGCCTGCTGGCCGCGGGCGGGCTGGCCGTGGGGCTGTGGGGTGGCCGCTCGCTGATGGATGTGGTGACCGCCCGCCACAGCAGCGATGGCTCCGAGATGACGCGCAAGGAAGTGCCGCAGCTGTTCCGCCCGCTGCACGGCGTGCTGCGCTACAACCCCTATTCGGATGCCCCAAGCGACCGCTGGAAAGGCGTCGTCGATAAATTCGTGCCCGCCATTACCGGGGCCATGATGTCGTATTACGGCGGCAAGCATTTCTTCCATGGCAAAGGCTGGTCGCTGCTGGATAAGGCCGAGAAGCCCCTGCACCCGCTGACCGCAAGCGTGAAGTCCGGCACGGCGCCCATGTCCAGCCAGGCGCTGGAACAGCTGGGCTCCATGCACCAGGCCGATGCGATGCGCAAACTTGCCGCCGGCACGTATGGCGCGGGCGCGACCATCGGCACCGATAAACTGGGCGGCGTGTTCCCCGGCAACCACAATAACTGGGCGAACAGTTTCGCCATTGGTGCAGGCATCAAGCCGCGCTTCCCGGAGACGAACATTCCCGGCGTGCGCGCCGGCCTGCGTTGGATCAACCAGCGGGTGCTTGGCAACCATTCCAGCATGTCGGTGTCGCCCACGCGGGTGATGAACGCCGCGGCGAAATGGGTAGAGGGCAACCTGCACACGCACCGCCCGCTGGAAGAATGGGCCACGCCCGAACGGCTGACGCAATGGGCGAAGGACGCCCTGCAGCATTTCCCGCATGCCACGGAACAGCAGATCGGCGACGTGGCCAAACATTTGCGCGGCGTGATCGACGACGCCCACGCCATGATGCCCAAGGCAGGCGAAGCGCTGTCGCCCGACACGCAGAAAGCCATCTACCAGCGCATCACCGGCAATGGCAGCACGCCGGGCTTCAGCTATCAGGGGTTTGACCGCCTGCTGGATAATGTGGGCATCGACCTTGGCAAGGTGCAGCCCAGCCAGCATGGCTTCATGAGCACGGTGGCGCGCGGCCTGGGTGCCGCCAAGCACGAGGCAGGCCCGCGCAAGGCCTATGCGGAATACCTTGAAAAGGGCAACTTCAAGAACGCCAGCACATTCGACGCCAGCGCGCCGGAGCTTTCCGCCCGCCAGAAGCTTACCCTGTGGGGTGGCATTGCGGGGGCCACCACCGCCGTGGTGGGTGCGGGCAGCATGGCGGCACACGCCATTAATAAGCGTGCTGCGCGCATCGACGAGGACGGCACCGTCGTCACCAGTAACTACGACACGCCCGTGGCGCAGAACCGCGCGACGGCGAAAAAGGGCAACCTGCTCGACGGCTTCAACGGCACCCCGCTGAACATGATGGAATGGGCAAGCCGCATGGTCATCGTGCCGCCATCCATGCACCGGCTGATGAGCGCGGGCTACCTTTCGGCCGCACTTTATGGCGGTATGAAACTGGCCGACGCCATGACCGGCCGCAAGCTGCCGCTGCTGCGCTCGGGCGCCATGTTCAATTCCGAGGTCACGAAAGAAAGCCTCACCGGCCTGCTGCGCCCCTTACGCGCCGTGCATGGCATTCTGCACTACACCCCCGGCAGCGACGGCATTGCCGACCGTTGGCGGCAAGCTGCGCATTACCTGATTCCCGTGGCGTTCGGTGCGGTGGGCACCTACACGGGTAGCGCCAGCTTCTTCAAGGATCGCCTGAAGAACATGGAAGCGCCCAAAACGATCGAGGATTTCACCGACAAGATCGCCATGGAGCAATCCAAGCCCTTCGCGGCGCTCACGGCGGTCACGTCCATTTTCAATACCGGCTCGGGCATTCACCTCGTGCCGTTCTTCAACTACTCCAGCAACCTGCAAAGCCGCTACGTGCTTGGCTCCGGCCTGCAGGTGGCCACGCCGGGCCTTGGCAAATGGTGGTCGGGCAATGCGGGCCTCACCCCGTGGGGCATCAAAAAAACGCTGGGCTACATCTCGAACTACCTCGCCCACAACCCCGAGCAGCGCCCGCGCGAGCTGCCTGCACTGGTGCATTCGGTGCTGGCCAAGCTCTATCCCGACATGCCCGAGGGCGAATTGCTGGTGAAAAAACGCAACTTCCTGCACGCCCTGCATGAAGTGCGCGACACGTATTTCGTGAACGGTGACGTGCCCAAAGACCTTCAGGCCGACATGAAGACCCACATGAAGGCGCTGGTCACCGGCGAAGGGTTCGAGCATTTGCTGGTTGTCTCCGGCTTCGACCCGCTGAAGGCCGATCTCGCCAGCAACGGCGTGAGCGGCACCATCGCGAACGCCATGGGCCAGAAGAAAGACGTAGCCCGCCTGACGGATGCCTACCACCAGCAGTTCGAACAGCGCATGGCGGCCGAGGGTGAAAGCCCCAGCGAGTTCCTGCGCAAGCTGGCCAACAGCCCCAGCACCCCTGCCCAGCCTTCCGCGAATGACAACGCCGCCCAGCACGCCCAACCGGGCACCAAGATCAGCGCAGGCAGCGTGGCCCATGCCGAACGGCTGGAGCAGCACCCCCGCGAAGCCGCCGCTGGCCGCAACGCCTAAAACGGCAAAAACCCCTTGCATTGCCTCGTTCGTTGGGTTAATTAGCCCCACCCTTGAGCGGCATGGTGCCGCGCGAGGAACACACATCCATGCTTTAGGGCCATCAGGGAGTTCCTGGTTTCCCGCCGGTCCCCATCCGGGGCAACTGCATGGAGAGGACCAACCGGACAAAGGAGTCTACTATGTCGGCACTTCCGACCTTTTCGATGCGCGAGCTGATTGATGCTGGCGTTCACTTCGGCCACAAAACCAAGCGCTGGAACCCCCGTATGGCACCGTTCATCTACGGTGCGCGCAACGATGTGCATATCATCGACCTGCAACAGACCGTTCCCATGCTGCACGCGGCCCTGACCGCCGTGCGCGCCACCGTTGCCAAGAACGGCCGCATCCTGTTCGTGGGCACCAAGCGCCAGGCGAGCGATGAGATCGCTGCCGCTGCAAAGCGTTGCGGCCAATACTATGTGAACCAGCGCTGGCTCGGCGGCATGCTGACCAACTGGAGCACCATCCAGAACTCGATCCGCCAGCTGCGCAAGTACGAAGAAGTACTGGCCGAGGGCGACCAGTCGGGCCTGACCAAGAAAGAGCTGCTGCAAGCCAGCCGCAACCGCGACAAGCTGGACCGTTCGCTCGGCGGTATCCGTGATATGGGCGGCAAGCCGGACCTGCTGTTCATCATCGACACCAACCGTGAAGAACTGGCCGTGAAAGAAGCCCAGAAGCTGGGCATCCCCATCGTGGCGATCATCGACACCAACTGCTCGGTGGATGGCATCGACTTCCCGATCCCGGGCAACGATGACGCGACCCGCGCGATCAAGCTGTACTGCCAGCTGATCTCGGATGCGGCACTGTCGGGCCTGAAAGAGAACCTCAAGGGTGAGGATTTCGATTTCGGCGCGCAAGCCAACCCGAAATCGCTGCGCCAGACCGACGAGGAAAGCCTGAAAGAAGGCCAGACCCCTCGTCAGCAGCAGGAAGAGAAAGCCCGCACCGCCAACGCGAAGACCGAGAAAAAGGCCCCCGCGAAAGCTGCTCCGGCGAAATCGACCACCAAGAAAGAAGCCTTCGCCGAGGAAGCTAAAAAAGCCGCTTCCAAGAAAAAGGCCGACGATGCTCCGGCTGCTGAAGCAGAAGAAGCAAAGCCTGCGAAGAAAGCCGCTAAAAAGAGCGCCTAAGGGCGCAGTGAATGGTGAATGGTGTTGAGTGAATTGATTTCACCGCACCATTCACTACTCACTATTCACCACTCACGGAGATAGATATGTCTGCACAAGCTGTAAAAGAACTGCGCGAGCGCTCGGGCGCCGGCATGATGGATTGCAAAAAAGCCCTCGACGCCAACAACGGCGACGTGGAAGCCGCCATTGACTGGCTGCGCACCAAAGGCCTCGCTTCGGCCGCGAAAAAAGCTGGCCGCGTGGCGGCAGAAGGCCTTGTGGCTGTTGCCAGCAACGGCAAAGAAGCCGTGGTGATCGAGCTGAACTCGGAAACCGACTTCGTTGCCCGCAACGAGCAGTTCCAGGCACTGGTTGAAGAAACCGCGCAGGTCGCGCTCGCCGGCAATGGCGACGTGGAAGCCGTGAAAGCCCAGGTGAACGACAAGATCACCAACGCGGTGGCCACCATCGGCGAGAACATGACCCTGCGCCGCATCACCAAACTTTCGGTGAACGATGGCGTGGTAGCGACCTACATCCACACCGCGGTGAAGCCCGGTATGGGCAAGATCGGCGTGCTGGTTGCACTGGAATCGACCGGCGACAAAGCCGCGCTGGAAACCCTCGGCAAACAGATCGCCATGCATGTGGCCGCTGCCAAGCCGGAAGCACTGAACCGCGAAGGCGTGGATGCGAGCAAGCTGGAGCGTGAGCGCACCGTGCTGATCGAGCAGGCCGTTGCTTCGGGCAAGCCGCAGGAAGTGGCCGAGAAAATGGTCGAAGGCCGTATCCGCAAGTTCTACGAAGAAGTGGTGCTGCTGGAGCAAGCCTTCGTCATGGACGGCAAGACCAAGATCGAAGACGTGGTGAAAGCGGCTGAAAAAGACGCGGGCGCCCCCATCACCCTGAAGGGCTACGAGCGCTTCGGCCTTGGTGAAGGCATCGAGAAAGCCGCCGACGATTTCGCCAGCGAAGTCGCCAAAATGGCGGGCAGCGCTGCGTAAGCATCCGCTGTATTCCAATAAGGAAGGCCGGGGTCATTGCCCCGGCCTTTTTTGTTTGCTACATTGGCGTCATTGCGAGCGAAGCGACGCAATCCAGGGCCGTTGACAAGGCTGGATCGCCATGTCGCCATGGCTCCGTGCGATGACGTGGGAGAACAAAATGCGCTTATCCATACTGCCGTTATTTCTGTTACTTTCCGCCTGTGCCACGGTGACCAGCAAAAGCACGCAGGACATCACCGTGACCACGGAACCGACCGGCGCCAGTTGCGAACTCACCAACAAAGACGGCAGCTGGGCGATCGAATCCACCCCCGGCACGGTGGCGGTGCAGCGCAGCTTCAGCCCCCTCACCGTGCATTGCGCGGGCGACAGCGTGAGCGCCACCGAAGTGCTGGAGCCGCGCACGCGGGGCCGCGCCTATGGCAACATCCTGCTGTTCGGCCTGCCCGCCTATGTGGATGCGGCGACCGAAAAAGGCTACGAATACGCGCCCGCGACGGTGCATTTGACGCTCGCGAACCAGCCGCCCGCCGAATAAATCGAACCGGGCGCGGCACCCCCTGCGGCGCTGCGCACTTTATCCTTGTAATTTCAAGCCAGCGCAGTAGTTCTAGGCCCGATTTCCAAGGAGCCTTCCCATGACCGCAGCCACGCTAGCCGCCACCCCGCACGCCACCGCCAAGTACGAGCGCGTACTGATCAAAGTATCGGGCGAAGCATTGATGGGCGACAAAGGCTACGGGCAGGACCTTGGCACCATCCAGCGCATCGCGAAAGACATCCAGCAGGTCGCCAACATGGGCGTGCAGGTCTGCGTGGTGGTGGGCGGTGGCAACATCTTCCGCGGCATCTCGGGTGCGGCGGCGGGCATGGAACGCTCCAGCGCCGATTACATGGGCATGCTGGCGACCATCCTGAACGCGCTCGCCATCCAGAACATCCTTGAGCAGATGGACGTGGACACGCGCGTACTCTCCGCCATTGAAATGCAGCAGGTGTGCGAGCCGTATATTCGCCGCCGCGCCATTCGCCACCTCGAGCGTGGCCGCGTGGTGATCTTCGCGGGCGGCATCGGCAACCCGTACTTCACCACCGACACCACGGCCGCACTGCGCGCCGCCGAAATGGGCTGCGACGCCATGCTGAAAGCCACGCAGGTGGATGGCGTGTATGACAGCGACCCGAAGAAGAATCCCAACGCCGTGCGTTATGAAACGCTGACCTACCACGACGTGCTGGCCAAAGACCTGAAGGTGATGGACGCCGCCGCGATCAGCCTTGCGCGGGAAAGCAAGATCCCCATCATCGTCTTCTCCATCCACGAACAGGGCAACTTCGCCCGCGTGCTGACCGGCGAAGGCCAGTGCACCACCATTATCGATCAATAAGAACAAGGAGACCACCATGGCCCACGAGGAAATCACCCGTAAAATGGACAGTGCGCTGAAATCGCTCGCGCATGAATTTGGCGGCCTGCGCACCGGCCGCGCCAGCACCAACCTGCTCGATCACCTGCAGATCGACGCGTATGGCAGCATGATGCCCATCAACCAGGTGGGCAACGTGACCGCGCCGGAGCCGCGCATGCTCTCCGTTTCCGTGTGGGACAAAGGCATGGTGAAAGCCGTGGAGAAAGCCATTCGCGAGTCGGACCTCGGCCTGAACCCGATGGTGGATGGCCAGACCATTCGCGTGCCGATCCCTGCACTGTCGGAAGAGCGCCGCAAGGAAATGGTGAAAGTGGCCGGCAAATATGCCGAGAGCGCCAAGGTCGCCATTCGTAACGTGCGCCGCGACGGCATGGACGACGCGAAGAAACAGCAGAAGGACGGCAAGATCTCGGAAGATGACCTGCGCAAGCGCGAGACCGAGATCCAGAAACTCACCGACGACCACGTGAAGAAGGTCGATGAGATGCTGGTCGCCAAAGAAAAAGACATCCTGAGCGTTTAATCACCCGCATGAGCAACGCTGCACAGGCCGCCTCGCCGACGCCGCAGACGGCAGCCTTGCCTGCGCATATCGCCATCATCATGGACGGCAACGGCCGCTGGGCGAAAGCCCGCGGCATGAGCCGCGTGCGCGGCCACAACCAGGGCGCCGAAGCGCTCAAGCGCGTGCTGGAAGCCTGCGAGGCACGCCCGCACATCACGCACCTGACGCTCTATGCCTTCTCGACCGAGAACTGGAAACGCTCGCCCGACGAGGTGACCGACCTGATGAACCTGCTGCGCCACTACGTGAAGCGCGAAGCCAAAGCCATGCACAAGCGCGGCGTACGGCTGCAGTTCATTGGCCAGCGCGAGGCCTTGGCCGCCGACATTCGCGACGACCTCGCCGCCGTGGAAGCGCTGACGCAGGCCAACAGCAAGCTGACCCTGACGATCGCGCTATCCTATGGCGCGCGGCAGGAAATTGCCCATGCCATGCGCGCCATTGCCGAGAAGGTCGCCGCGGGCACCCTGCCACCGGCCAGCATCGACGAGGCGACCATCAGCGCGCATTTGCACACGCACCACATGCCCGACCCCGACCTGCTGATCCGCACGGGCGGCGAGGAACGCCTCAGCAATTTCCTGCTCTGGCAATCGGCGTATACGGAGCTTTATTTCACTGACGTGCTGTGGCCCGATTTCGGCAGTGCCGAGCTTGATGCCGCCATCCACACCTTCAGCCAGCGCGAGCGCCGTTTCGGTGCGCGCAACGGAGCGTAACATGGCGGATTGGAGCGACCTGAAAAAACGCACGCTGAGCGCCGTGGTGCTGGTGGCCGTGGCGCTGGGCATGACGCTCGCTTCGCCGCTGACCTTCTCGCTGATGGTCATTTTCGGCACCGCCCTGCTGTGGCAGGAATGGTTCGCCCTCACCCGCACCCGCGGCGCGCGGTTTTTCATCTTTGGCATTGCCTATCTCAGCGCGGCGGCGGTCAGCCTCATCTACCTGCGCGGCACGAACCTGAACATCCTGCTTTCGGTGTTCGCCATTGTGTGGGGTGGCGACATTGCGGCCTATCTGGTGGGCAAAAAATTCGGCAAACACAAAATTGCCCCCACCATCAGCCCCGGAAAAACATGGGAAGGTCTGGCCGGTGCCATGCTGGTGAGCGCGCTCATCGGCGGCGTGCTGGGCCATGTGGCGCCGGTGCCGCATGCCATCCTTGGGGCGGTGTTCGCGGTGGTGGGCCTTGGTGGCGACCTGTTCGAATCGGCGCTGAAGCGCCATGCCGGGGTGAAAGATTCCGGCAAACTCATTCCCGGCCATGGCGGCCTGTTTGACCGGGTGGACGCGCTGCTTCCCTGCGCCATCCTTGCGGCGGTGCTGCTGTATGCACGCCTTGCGGCGGCCGCATGAGCGCCCAGCCCGCGCCTGTCGCCACGCATGCCCGCCAGCGCGTCAGCGTGCTGGGCGCCACTGGCTCCATCGGCAGCAGCACGCTGGACGTGATCGCCCAGCACCCGCAACGGTTTCAGGTCGCAGCTCTTTGCGCGCAGGACAATGCCGAAAAGCTGGCCACGCTGGCCCGCCAGTTCGGTGCCAGCCACGTGGCCATTGGCAACGAAGCGCATTTCGACACGCTGAAAACCCTGCTGGCGGGCACGGGCATCCACGTGCTGGCAGGTGCCAGCGGCGTGGCGGAAGTGGCCAGCATTCCGGTGGATCTAAGCGTGTGCGCCATTGTGGGGGCCGCAGGGCTTGTGCCCACCATGAACGCCATTGCCGCCGCCAAGCGCGTGGCGCTGGCCAACAAGGAAAGCCTTGTCTGTGCCGGCCCACTGGTGATGGCTGCCTGCACGCAGCACGGCACCCCCTTGCTGCCGGTCGATTCCGAACATAACGCCATTTTTCAGGTACTGGCCGCCGAGCATCGCGCGCAGGTCGAGAAAATTACGCTCACCGCGTCCGGCGGGCCGTTCCGCACGCGCCCGCCCGAAACGCTGGCCAGCGTGACCCCGGCCGAGGCGGTGGCCCACCCCAAATGGAACATGGGCGCGAAAATTTCGGTGGATTCGGCGACCATGATGAACAAAGGCCTTGAGCTGATCGAGGCGCATTACCTGTTCGCCCTGCCGCCGGCGCAGCTGGACGTGCTGGTCCACCCGCAATCGATCGTGCATTCGCTGGTGCATTACACCGACGGTTCCGTGCTGGCGCAGCTGGGCATGCCGGACATGCGCATTCCCATCGGCTATGCGCTGGGCTGGCCGGAACGCCTGCCGCTCAACACCCCGCGGCTGAACCTTGCGCAGGCAGGCACGCTGCAGTTCGAAGCACCGTCGGACGCGCGCTTCCCCTGCCTCGGGCTGGCCAAAGCCGCACTGGCGCAGGGCGCGCGCGCCATGGTGGCGCTGAATGCGGCCAATGAAGTGGCGGTCGCCGCCTTCCTGCAGGAACAGATAACCTACCCGCTGATTGCACAAATCGTTGCAGCCGTGCTTGAGAAGACCGATAATACCCCTATTTCTACGCTGGCGGATGTGGGCGATGCCGATGCCCACGCCCGCCGCCACGCCCACTTACTTATGCAAGGATAACGCATGCTCGACTGGCTTTTCTCTGGCGCACATTACGTGCTGTCCTTCGCGCTGGTCATCAGCGTCATCGTGTTCATCCACGAATTCGGGCATTTCTATGTCGCGCGCCTGTGCGGCGTGAAAGTGGAGACCTTCTCCATCGGCTTTGGCCGCGAGCTGTTCGGCCGCACCGACCGCCACGGCACGCGCTGGAAATTCGCGCTGTGGCCATTGGGCGGCTTCGTGAAAATGTATGGCGATGCGGGCGCGGCCAGCACGCCCGACAACGCGCTGTTCAACGACATGACGGACGAGCAGAAGCGCGTGAGCTTCCACCACAAGCCGCTCTGGGCCAAGGCGCTCATTGTGGCCGCGGGGCCCATGGCGAATTTCCTGCTGGCCATCATGGTGTTCACCTATTTCATTTTCACGGTGGGCATCACCTCGACCAAACCGATCGTCGGCGAGATCATTGCCGATAGCCCGGCGCAAGTAGCAGGCCTGCGCGAAGGCGACCGCATCACCAAGGTGGATGGCAAAAAAGTGGCCACCTTCAACGATATTTCCAACAGCATCGTGACCAATCTCGGCACGCCGCTGGAGCTGGAAGTGAAACGCGATGGCGAGCGTTTCACCCTCACCCTCACGCCCAAGCCGTTCGAAGAAAAGGACGTGCTCGGCAACCCGGTGACGCGTTATATCATCGGCCTGCGTAGCCAAAAGCTGACCTATGAGGATGTGGGGCTGGTGCGCGCGGTGGGTGCGGCCATCGAGAAGACCTACGACATGTGCGTGACCTCGCTGAAGATGATGGGGCAGATGATCCGCGGCGATCGCAGCGTGAACGAGCTGAAAGGCCCACTGGGTATTGCCAAGCTTTCCGGCGAAGTGACGCAGCAGGGCGAAACGGTGGGTGAGACATTCCGGTTGTTCCTGTGGTTCGTGGCACTGCTTTCGGTGAACCTTGGCATGGTGAACCTGTTCCCCATTCCCATGCTGGATGGGGGGCACCTTGCCTTCTACACCGTGGAAGCACTGCGCGGCCGCCCGCTCGCCGAGAAGTTCCAGGAATACAGTTTCCGCTTCGGCTTTGTGCTGATCGCGGGGCTTATGGCGCTGACCCTTTTCAACGATGTGCGGCAGCTCTTTTCCTAACGTTCAATAATCGGGCATAAGCCACAGGTTTCGCTTGATTTCGGCATGCAGTTGCCGCAAGTGGTGAGGCATGAACATGAAATGCCATGCGTTTGCGCGCCGCCTGCTGCTGGGAATGCTTTGCGCCCTTCCCTTGTCGGCCAGTGCCGAAGTCGTTAAAGACATCCGCGTGCAGGGCAACGAGCGCATCGATGCGGCGGCGGTAGAAACCTATCTCGGCATCAACCGCGGCGACGATGTATCGCGCTATGACCTCGATCTTGGCCTGAAGAAACTCTACGATACAGGCTTCTTCGCCGATGTGTCGCTGGCGCTGGATGGCGGCATCCTCACCGTGGATACGGACGAGAACCCCAGCGTGAACGACGTGATCTTCGAGGGCAACAACCAGATCGACAAAGAAGACCTCGAGAACGAGATCACGCTAAAATCGCGCTCCATCTACACCCGCCCGAAAGTGCAGAACGACCTGAAACGCCTGCTGGATGTGTACCGCCGCAGCGGCCGCTATTCCGCCGAGATCACGCCGCAGGTCATTCCGCTGGACCAGAACCGCGTGAACCTCGTCTATGACATCAACGAGGGGCCGAAGGCGCTCATCCAGAAGATCACCTTCATTGGTAATGATTCCTACGACACGGCCACGCTGGAATCCGTCATCAGCAGCACTTCCGAGCGCTGGTACCAGTTCCTGTCGGATTCCGACAAATACGACCCCGATCGCCTGCAGTTCGACCAGGAAAAACTGCGCAAGTTCTATTTCGAGAACGGCTATGCGGACTACAAGATCAAATCGGCGATCGCCGAGCTTTCGCCCCAGCGCGATGCGTTCTACCTCACCTTCACCATGGAAGAAGGCCCGCAATACACCTTCGGCACGGTGGACGTGGCGACAAAACTGCCTGAAGGCCGTGTGCCCAACCTGAAAGAAGCCATCGGCACCAAGGAAGGCGAACTTTACGACGCCACCGAGATCGAGGATTCCATCGACCGCATGGTCGATAAGCTGGGCGATGCTGGCTTTGCCTTCGTGGACATCATGCCCGACACGGTGCGCCGGCCCGGCAACGAAAAAGTCATCGACCTGACCTACAATATCAGCGAAGGCCCGAAAGTGTATGTTGAGCGCATCAACATCTTCGGCAACATGCGCACGCTGGACGACGTGATCCGCCGTGAATTCCGCCTCTCCGAGGGCGACGCTTACTCCAGCAGCAAGCTGAAGCGCACCGAGCAGCGCCTGAACAACCTTGGCTACTTCGAGAAAGTGACCATCCAGCCCACACAAGGCTCGGCCCCCGACAAAACCGAGCTGGACGTGGAAGTGCAGGAAAAATCCACCGGTGAAGTGACCTTCGGTGCGGGCTTCAGCACCGTGGACGGGGCCTTGGCCGACGTGGGCATTCGCGAGCGCAACTTCCTTGGCCGCGGTCAGGAAGTGCGGGCACGCGGCCTGTTCGCCCAGCGCCGCCAGCAATTCGACATTGGCTTCACCGAGCCTTATTTCCTTGGCCGCGACCTCTCCGCCGGGTTCGACCTGTACAAGACCACGCAGGACTACATGGACCAGTCGTCGTTCGACCGCGAAGCCATCGGTGGTGTGCTGCGCCTTGGCTACAACCTGGGCGAAAAGACCAAGCACCAGCTGCGCTATGCGTTCGAGCAAAGCGAAGTGACCAACGTGCAGGCCGACGCGTCGCGCTTCATTCGCGACCAGGAAGGCAAATACACCACCTCCATCATCGGTCACTCGCTGATCTACGATGACCTCGACAGCCGCTTCAACCCCACCAAAGGCTACTACCTGCGCGCCAACCAGGATCTGGCCGGTCTGGGCGGCGATGGGCGCTTCATTCGCCACGAGATCATGAGCGAATATTACTACCCCGTTGCCAAGAAATGGACGTTCCTTGGCGCGGGCCAGCTTGGCCACATGGTGGGCTTAGGCCGCGACATTCCCATTAACCAGCGCTTCTTCATCGGCAGCAAAGAGATCCGCGGCTTCGCGAACTCGGGCCTTGGTGCGCGCGACATCACCACGAACGATGCGCTGGGTGGCAACATGTTCTACGCCGCCACGGCCGAACTGCGCTTCCCGCTTGGCCTGCCCGACGATCTGGGCGTGACGGGTGCGGCGTTCACCGACATCGGCAGCCAGTGGGACCTTGACACCACCGGCCCCGAAGTGCGCGACTCCAGCAACCCGCGCGCATCGGCCGGTGTGGGCGTGGCGTGGAGCTCGCCGTTCGGCCCCATTCGCGTGGATATTGCCAAGGCATTCCTGAAAGAGGATTACGACGAGGAAGAACTCGTGCGTTTCAGCTTCGGTACACGCTTTTAGCGCTGGATTTTCCCGCAGGAATCGTGCAGACCACTTCCACGTTATTGTCACTTAACCATAAGGCCATTGTCCCATGAAACATTCGTTGTTCCGTTTTGCTATCGCCGCGCTGGCCGTGCTTGGCAGCGCCGCTTTCACCCCCGCTTCCGCCGAGGGCACCATTGGCGTGGTGAATACCCAGAAGATCATGCGTGAAAGCAAGGCCGCCATTTCGGTGCGCAGCCAGCTTCAGGCGAAACAGAAATCCTTCCAGGCCGAGCTGGATGCCAAAGAAAAGCAGCTGCTGGCTGAAGATCAAGCGCTGGTGAAGCAAAGCAACACCATGGAAAAAGCCGCTTTCGACCAGAAGGTGAAGGATTTCCGCAGCAAAGCCGCTGTTGCCCAGCGTGAAGTGCAGCAGAAGAAACTGGCCGTAGACAAAGCCCTCGCCAGCTCGTTGGAGAACATCCAAAAAACCGTACTGGAGATCACCAAGGAAGTGGCTGCCGAGAAGAAGATCTCGATCGTGCTTTCCTCGGGCCAGGTGCTGTATGCCGAGCCGACGCTCGACATCACCGACGAGGTGCTCAGCCGCCTGAACAGCAAACTGCCCAACGTGGCCGTGAAGTTCTAGTCCGTCCGATGGTTGATAGCCGATTCTTTGCCAACCACGGCCCGTTCACCGCGCGCGACCTTGCCGCCGCCACGGGGGCGACCCTTCGCGACGAAGGGCACGGCACCCGTGCGCTCGCGGATGTTGCGCCGCTGGACCGCGCCAGCGCCAGCGACGTTAGCTTCTTCGATAACAGCAAATACATCGAGCAGTTTTTGGGCAGCAATGCCGGGGCCTGCTTCGTGCGACCCAAATTCGCCGATAAAGCCCCTGCCGGCATGGCGGTGCTGCTGACCGAAGATCCCTACCGCTGCTACGCGCTGGCCGCGCAGAAATTCTACCCGCAGCCGAAGCCCGAAGCAGGCATTTCGCCCGCCGCGCATGTGCACCCCACCGCCACGCTTGGCACGGATGTGTGCATTGCCGCCGGTGCGGTGATCGGCGCGGGCGTGGTCATTGGTAATGGCAGCGCCATCGGCGCGAACAGCGTCATCCACCCCGGCGTGGTCATTGGCCAGCAGACCAATATCGGCGCGCTGTGCACCCTCAGCCATGCGCTGGTGGGCAACCGCGTCATCATCCACCGCGGCGTGCAGATCGGGCAGGACGGGTTCGGCTTCGCCCTGAACCGCGAAGGCCACGTGAAAGTGCCGCAGCTGGGCCGCGTGGTGATCGAGGACGATGTGGAGATCGGCTCCAACACCACCATCGATCGTGGCACCGGCCCGGATACCTACATTGGCGAAGGCACGAAGATCGATAACCTCGTGCAGATCGGCCATAACGTGAATATCGGCAAGCGCGCGGTCATCATCGCGCAGTGCGGCATCTCGGGTTCCACCCGCATTGGCGACGGCGCCGTGCTGGCGGGCCAGACGGGCCTCGCCGGGCACCTGAAGATCGGCGCGGGCGCGCGCATCGCCGCGAAATCCGGCGTGATGGGCGATATTCCGCCCGGCAGTTCTTATGGTGGCATCCCGGCCGTTCCGGTCGTGGATTGGCACCGCCAGACCATTGCGCTTTCGCGCCTCATCAAGACCAATAAACGGGGTTCGCATGACTGACCATTTCACCACCAATCCTGACCTGCCGAGCTACGACATCAACGGCATCAAAGCGCTGATCCCGCATCGCTACCCGTTCATCATGATCGATAAGATCGTGAACATCGTGGAAGGCAAATCCATTCTCGGCATCAAGAACGTGACGAACAACGAGCCGTTCTTCCCCGGCCACTTCCCCAGCCACCCGGTGATGCCGGGCGTGCTGATCGTGGAAGCCATGGCGCAAAGCGCGGCCTGCCTTGTGGTGCACACCATGGGCGAAGACGCACGCGGCAAAGTGGTGTATTTCATGAGCATCGAGGAAGCGAAATTCCGCAAACCCGTGATCCCCGGCGACGTGCTGCGCATTTACTGCGAAGCCCAGAAAAGCCGTGGCAACGTGTGGAAGTTCAAGGGCGTGGCCACCGTGGATGGGCAGAAAGTGGCCGAATCCACCTACTCCGCCATGATCATGGACGACAAGAAGGGCGTGTAGCATGAGCCAGATCCACCCCACTGCCGTGATCGCCGACGGGGCCAAGCTGGGCGCCGACGTGCGCATTGGGCCCTATTGCGTGGTCGGCCCGCAGGTGACCCTTGACGACGGCGTGATCCTTCACAGCCACGTGGTGGTGGATGGGTTGACCAGCATTGGCGAGAAGACCGAGATCTTCCCGTTCGCCTCCATCGGCCATCGCCCGCAGGATAAGAAATTCGCTGGCGAGCAATCCTCGCTCCGCATTGGCAAGAACAACGTTATCCGCGAGCACGTGACCATGAACCCCGGCACCGAAGGTGGCGGCATGCAAACCGTGGTGGGCGACAACAACCTGTTCATGGCCGCAAGCCATGTGGCGCATGACTGCATGGTGGGCAACCATTGCATCCTCGCCAACAACGCCACACTCGCGGGCCATGTGAGCCTTGGCGATTTTGCCATTGTGGGCGGGCTTTCGGCCATTCACCAGTTCGTGCGCATCGGCGCGCATGCGTTCATCGGCGGCATGTCGGGCGTGGAAAAAGACGTGATCCCGTTCGGCACCGTCAAAGGCGAACGCGCCACGCTGGATGGGCTGAACCTGACCGGCCTGAAGCGCCGCAACGTGGAGCGTGAGCATATCCACGCGCTGCGCCATGCGTTCAAGGAACTCTTCCTGAACAGTGAAGGCACGCTGACGGAGCGCGCGGAAAAACTCAAGGCCAGCTACAGCCAGCCCGAGGTGACCGCCCTGCTCGATTTCGTGCTGACCGATACGCAGCGCGCCTTCTGCACGCCCGCCAAATCCGACCAGCGTGACGCGGCATGAGCGCCGCCGCCGCCAGCGTGAATCCGTCGCTGCCCAAGCTGGGCATCATTGCCGGGCGTGGTGAATTGCCGCGCACGCTCATCCACGCGTGCGAGCATTCGGGCCGCCCCTATTTCGTGCTAGCGCTGGAAGACGCGGCCGATGAAGACACCGTCGCCGCCACCGGCGATAATTATGCGTGGATCCGCCTTGGTGCCATCGGCAAAGCGCTGGAGCTGCTGCACAAGCAGCAGGTGAAAGAAGTGGTGATGGCGGGCTATGTGAGCCGCCCGAAACTTTCCACCCTGCGCCCGGACCTGAAAGGCACGAAGCTGCTCGCGAAGATCGGCTCGCAACTGCTCACCGGCGACAACGAGCTGCTCAACAGCATCGTGGAATTCCTCGAGGAAGAAGGCCTGCAAGTGGTGGGCGCCGAAGACGTGGTGCGTGATCTCGTTGCGCCCGAAGGGCTGATCGGCAGCCACTACCCCGACAAACGCTCGCAAAGCGACATTGCCTTCGGTGCGCGCATTGCCCGCGCCATCGGCGAGCTGGATATTGGCCAGGCCGTGGTGGTACAGAACCAGAAAGTGCTGGGCGTGGAAGCCGTGGAAGGCACCGACGCGCTGATCGCGCGTTGCGCCGGCTTGCGCGACGACAAAGGCGGCGTGCTGGTGAAAGTGAAAAAACCGCAGCAGGAGCGCCGGGTGGACCTGCCCACCATTGGCGTGGCAACGGTGCAGAACGTGGCCCAGAGCGGGCTTGCTGGCATTGCTATCGAGGCAGGCGCGTCGCTCATCATCAACCGCCGCGAAGTGGCACGCACGGCGGATGCGCTCGGCATCTTCGTGGTCGGCTTCACCATGCTCGAATAGCCGCGCCATGGCGGGCACCCCCACCATCGCGATTTTTGCCGGTGAAACCTCGGGCGACCAACTGGGCGGCTGGCTCATGCAGGCGCTGCTTGCGCGGCAACCTGACCTGCGCCTCATTGGCGTGGGTGGCGCGAACATGCAGGCACAGGGGCTGCAAAGCCTGTTTCCCATGCAGGAGCTTTCCGTCATCGGCTTTGCCGAAGTGCTGCCGCACGCGCTGCGGCTGAAGCGCCGCATTCGCGAAACGGCGGATTACATCATGCGCGAAAAACCGCAGATCGTGGTGAGCATTGACTCGCTGGGGTTCAATTTCCGGGTCAATGAAATGCTGCGCGCCCGCGGCATGCAGCCACTGCCCAAATTCGTACATTACGTGGCCCCCACCGTGTGGGCCTACAAAGCGCACCGCACGAAAAAAGTGGCGGAGCTGATGGACTGCCAGCTGACCATCCTGCCGTTCGAGCCGCCCTACTTCCAGAAGGAAGGGCTGCGGGCCGAATTCGTGGGCCATGAGATCGCATGGTTCTGGAAAGAAAAAGGCGACGGCGTCGCCTTCCGTGCGCGCCACCGCCTGCCGGATGTTGCGCCCGTGCTGGCCGTATTCCCCGGCAGCCGCACGGGCGAGCTGAAGCGCCTGCTGCCCATTTTTGGTGAAGCGGTGGCCACGCTGCACGCCGCCATGCCTGAGCTTCAGGTGGTGATGCAGATTCCCCCCGCGCTGGCACCGCTGGCCGAACAGCTGGTGCGCCACTGGGCGCTGCTGCCCACGCTGGTGACCGACCCGGCCGAGAAGAAAGACCTGTTCGCGGGAAGCGACGTGGCGCTGGCGAAATCCGGCACCATCGGGCTGGAATGCGCGCTGGCCTGCCTGCCCAGCGTGACCGCCTACAAAGCAAATGCACTGACCGCGGCCTTCGTGCGCCGCTTGCTGAAGACGCCGTTCGTGAACCTTGCGAACGTGCTGCTTGGGCGCATGGTCATTCCCGAACTGCTGCAGGAGCATTGCACCCCCGGTGAGATCAGCGCGGCGCTGTTGCCCTTGCTGAACAACCCGGCCGCGTGCGCGGCGCAGGCGCAGGCCATTGCCGCCATCGGCCCCATGCTTGGCACGCAGGATGCGCAAAGCCCCAGCGAAAAAGCGGCGGATATTATTCTGGGTTACCTGAAATAACCTCTCCCATTGGGAGAGGTCGAACGGAACAACGTGACGTTCGGGTGAGGGTTTATGCATCATTATCCCCCTCACCCAGCTGCGGCTAGGCGCTACGCGCCAAGCCTGCGCATCCCTCTCCCTATGGGAGAGGGGTAAAAAAGAAGCGATCTATCATCATAGATTCAGCCTGACTCCTCACTCACACCGCTTTCAATATCACCATCGCCTGGTCGTAATCGAACAATGCCAGCAGGATGCGCAAGGCACGCCCGCGCTCGCCCAGCAGGTTCATGTCACGGTGAAGAATGAGCTTGGCTTCGTCATGCGCCATGCGGATCAGCGGCAGGTGGTGCGCCATGTCGGCCAGCAGGAAATCCGGCAGACCCGTTTGCCGCGTGCCCAGCACATCGCCCGCGCCGCGCAGGCGCAAATCTTCTTCAGCGATGAGGAAGCCATCGTTGCTCTCACGCATGATGCGTAGACGATCGCGCGCGGTTTCCGATAATTTGCCGTGGTACAGCAAAATGCAGCGCGACGGGCGCTCGCTTCGCCCCACCCGCCCACGCAGCTGGTGCAATTGCGCCAGCCCGAAGCGTTCGGCATGTTCCACCACCATCACAGTGGCTTCAGGCACGTTCACGCCCACTTCCACCACCGTGGTGGCGACAAGCAACTGTTTATCGCCGAACGCGAAGGACTGCATGACGGCTTCGCGCTCGGCCAGTTTCATTTGCCCATGCACCAGCGCGACCTTACCGGGGAAAATTTTCTCCAGCACGCGGGCGCGTTCTTCGGCGGCGGCAAGGTCGGCCACTTCGCTGTCCTCGTCCGGCGTTTCGATGAGCGGGCACACCCAATAGGCTTTCTCGCCGGTATCGAGCACGCGGCCCAGCGCCTCGATCACCTCGGCCATGCGCGCGCCCGGCACCGCGCGCGTGTCGATGGGTTTGCGCCCCGGCGGGCGCTCGGTGAGGCTGCTCACCTCCATGTCGCCATAGAGCGTCATGCACAGGCTACGCGGAATGGGCGTGGCGGTCATTTGCAGCAGGTGGGGCGCGTCGCCCTTGGCGGTGAGTTTCATGCGCTGGCCCACGCCGAATCGGTGCTGTTCATCCACCACCACAAGGCCAAGCTTCTGGAACGTCACCTCGTCCTGGAACAGCGCATGGGTGCCCACCACCAGCTTCACCGCGCCGCTGGCCAGCGCCGCTTGCAGCTTTTCGCGCTCAGGCTTTTTCATTTTGCCGGAAAGCAGGGCAATGGGCATGCGCAGCGCATCGGCCAGCGGTTGCAGGCTTTGCAAATGCTGGCGCGCCAGCAGGTCGGTCGGCGCCATCAGGCAGGCCTGAAAGCCAGATGCCACCACCTGCGCCATGGCCGCGAAGGCCAGAATGGTCTTGCCGCTGCCCACGTCGCCCTGCAGCAGGCGCAGCATGCGGTGGCCGGAGCGCATATCGTTCAGCAATTCTTCCAGCACGCGCTGCTGGCCGCTGGTGAAGGTGAAGGGCAGCGCTTTCATCAGCGCCATCATCACCTGCATATTCGGTTCGATCACGCAGCCCGATTCGCGCTGCTGGTTGCGGCGCGACAGCGCCAGCGCCACCTGCCCGGCCAACAATTCATCGTAGGCAAGGCGCGTGCGGGCCACGCCCTGCGGCGTGATATCTTCGGCTTCAATCGGCGCATGCAGTGCGCGCAGCGCATGGTGGAAGCTTGGCCAGCCGCGCTGCTCCAGCAATTTGGCGTCCTGCCATTCGGGCAGCACGGTTACCTTCTCCACCGCTTGTTTGATGAGGCGTGAGAGCACTCGCTGCGACAGGCCCGCCACCAGCGGGTAGGACGGCGCCAGCGCCAGCACCTCGTCGCGCTTTTCCGGTGGGGCGATCACATCCGGATGGGAGATGATGGGGTTGCCATGCAGCATGTCCACCGTGCCGCAGAGCACGCGGCGCTGGCCCACCGGCAACTGGCGAATCAGGTAATCGCCCTTCACGGTGTAGAAATTCAGCGTGAGGATACCGGTCGCGTCGCGCACCAGCACTTTGTAGGGAATGCGGCGCTTGATGCGCGGCGGTGGTGTGTGGTCTACCACCTCCACTTCAAGGGTGGCATAGTCGCCCTGCTTGAGCTGGGCGATCGCGCTGACCTGCCGCCGATCGATGCTGCCGGTGGGCAGGTGGAACACCAGATCGCGCAGGGTGGGAATGGGCTGCTCGGCAAGCTCGGCCCGCCGCCCGGTGAGCAGGCGCTGCATGGCCTGCGCCACGGCGGGCCCCACGCCCTTTAACGTGCTGACGCTGGCGAACCACGAGAAAAGCACGGGTGCGCGCAGCAGGGCTGCCACGGTTACTGCCCCAGTTCGATGAGGTGGTTACGCGTTTCTTTATCCAGCGAGGTGATGGCTTCTTCGCAGCGGTCGAACAGCCCGTCGCCGCGGTGCTGGTCCAGCATGTCGAAGCTGAGGCTGATGGTGTTCGAGAAGTCGGACTTGCCGCCGAACACGATGCGGTGCGTACGCACGTTCCAGCGCAGGCGGTTGAGCACCACGCGGGCGGATTCGCGGCTCACATCCAGCAAGACCAGCCCCAGCGTGTGGTCCGACAGCGCGCAGACTACATCTTCCGTGCGGAAGGTGGATTTGCAGCAATTCGCCACATGCTTGATAAGTTCCACGCAGGCATCCTTGCCATAGCGCGCGAGGCTCTTCTCGTGCCGGTCGATGCGGATGGCGACGAACGCCGCCTGCATGCCGTTATTGGCGATGTAGGTGTTCAGCACGCGCAGGTACATCTCGGCGGTGGTGCGATCCGGCAGGCCGGTGGATGGGTCCAGCTGCTGCTGGCCTTCAAGGTTCAGCTTCAGGAAATCCTTCAGTTGCTGCTGGGCGCGGTTGTCGCGCTCGTTCGGCAGCACCAGTTGGAAACAGGCATCATGCCCCTGCGCCATCTGGCGGGAAATGGTGAATGGCAGGGCCAGCTCCTGCCCCATGCGGTGGCGCAGCTTGAAATCACGCTGGCGGGCGAGCATTTCGCCCACGTCCGGCGCGTCATCGTCGAATTCGAGGTCTTCCATCAGCGCTTCGGCCAGTTTGGGCGAAAGGATCTCGGCAAGGTCGCGGTCGTTCAGCTCGCCATCGGCATAGCCCAGCAGGTTGCAGGCGGTCTCGTTCGCGGTTTTGATGGAAAGGCGGCGCGCCGCGTTATTCTGGATAAGCACCACGATGCCATCGCCCTTGCGGCCGGCGGTATCGGTGGTCGGTTCAGTGGTCGTCATGCGGTTCCCCCGGCTTCAAGGCTTGCCAAATTGGCCTATGGCACTATGTTCCGCCCCACAAAGGAGTCAAGCAGATGGTGGAGCCCACCCCCCAGAACATCGCCCTACCCCGTGAGCTGTGGCTGAAGCGCCTGCGCTACCGCAGCTGGCACCGCGGCTGCAAGGAGACCGACCTCGTGCTTGGCCGCTACTGCGACGCGCAGCTGGAAGCCATGGATGAGCGCGGCCTTGCGCTGTTCGAAGCGCTGCTGGACGAGGAAGATGCCGATATCTGGGCGTGGCTGACCGACAAGACCCCCTGCCCCAAGCCGGAATTCCTGCCGCTGCTGGACGCGCTGCGCCAAAGCGAGACGGCGGCGTAAATGACCGCCACCATTCCCACCCCGAAACCCGGCGAGCTGCTGGAGCTGGCGCATGTGCCGTTTGCCGCGCAGGCGCTGGTGCTGACGCGCCTTGCCCGCGAGCAGAAGCGCCCGCTGGTGCATGTGGGGGTGCAGGACAAGGATTGCGAGGCGCTGGCCGCACTCTGCCAGTTCCTGGCACCAGAAATTCCGCTTTACCTGCTGCCCGCGTGGGACACGCTGCCCTATGACCGCGTATCGCCCTCGCCTCAGCTGCAATCGCAGCGGCTGGCGACCTTAAGCGCCATGGCGCAGGCCAAGCCGGGCACGCCCTATATCGTGCTGACCACGCTCAACGCCGCCACGCAGATGCTGCCGCCCAAGGATATGGTTGAAGGCGCCAATTTCAGTGTGCGCACCGGCGCCACGCTGGACCGCGACGCGCTGCTGAAATTCCTGACCGATAACGGCTATAGCCGCACCGGCAAGGTGATGGAAGCGGGTGAATATGCCGTGCGCGGCTCGCTGATCGACCTGTTCCCCGCCGGGGCGGAGGTGGCCATTCGCATTGACCTGTTCGGTGACGAGGTGGAATCATTACGCAGCTTCGACCCGCTGACGCAGGTGAGCGACGCAACCGTGCCGCACTTCACGCTCGGCCCGGTGAGTGAGGTGCTGCTGCAGGCCGACACGATCGAACGTTTCCGCACGCGCTACCGCGAGCTGTTCGGCTCCGTCACCAAGGACGACCCGCTGTATGAGAGCATCTCCGCAGGCCGCCCCTACCCCGGCATGGAACATTGGCTGCCGCTGTTCTACGACCGCCTCGGCCGCTTGAGCGACTACGCGCCCGAGGCCATGCTCTGCCACGACCACCGCATCAGTGCCCTGCATCAGGACCGCTGGGATACCGTGATGGATTATTACGGCGCGCGCCAGCAGCACGAAAAACTGAAAGACGCATGGGTGTACCACCCCGTGCCGCCGGAGAAATTCTTCGTCGATCCCGAACGGTTGGTGCTGCAATGGCAGCATGCGCCGCGCCTGTTGCTCACGCCTTATGCGCCTACGGCGGGTGGGGTTTCGCTGAATATTCTGTCGAGCCCGCAACTGCACACCAAGCGCCCCGGCGACGAACGCCACCCCGGCGAGGTGGTGCAGGATTATCTGGCC
>QFOX01000107.1 GCA_003241645.1 Azospirillum brasilense
CCTGTCGTCCATCTTCCACGATGGCGGCAAGGTTGGAGAAACCGCTGCGCCGACGCGCATGATGCCGGCAGCGATGTTCGCTACCGCACCGCGCTTCCATAACGGCCTGCAGCCGGACGAGTTCCCGGCCATCCTCCAGAAAGGCGAAACCGTCCTGCCGCGCGGCACCAGCCCTGTGCAATCCCAGCCGGTCGAAGTGCAGGTCATCAACGTCACCAACCCTGACACCGTGCGCACCATGGTCTCGGAAGCGATGACCAGTGGCCGTACGCGCAATGTGATCGTCAATTCAGTGCTGCAGGCGATGGAACAGCGCGGCCTGCAAGTAAGGACGTAAGCCATGCCGTGGATCGCCGCCGAGTTACCGACGCTTCCGGCCTTGCCTGTTTCTGGTGTTGCCGAAAGCAAATCGGATCGCACGACCATTACAGAGTTCGCGGGCGAGCTGGAGCAGCGTGTCAGCTATGCTGGCCATCACGCCATGACGCTCAATGTCACCTGCAATCAGGTGAAAGCAGCACAGGTCGATACATTCACGGCCTTTTGGGCAGGGCGTAACGGCTCGCTGCTGCCATTCAAATACCTCTGGCGGGGTGTGACCCGTTATTGGCGGTTTGAGGGGGCGTATTCGGTGAACTGGAAGCCGCCTTTTAACGGTAGCCTGACCTTCGCCTTGCGTGAGGTGCATCCTTCGGAGATCGTCGCATGAGTGTTGTTGCCTGGTATCGGGATTTTACCGCCGAGGAATCCGAAGAAATCACGGATAAGAGCGGCAATGGGAATACGGGAGTGCTGACCACTGCTACCGTTACCGCCGTTGCCGCCAAAGGCCGCGTATTATCCTTCCCGCCGAGCGTTACAAGCGCGGTGGAGGTAGCCGATAGCGATAGCCTCAGCCCCACCAGCGTATCGGTCGGCGCGTGGATTTACCACATCGACAACAGCGCCGCCATGGTGGTGGACAAGAACCTCAGCTATCGCCTGTGGTTCCCCGATGGCGATGGCGTTCCCGCATGGGATGTCTATGTCGGCGGAAGCTGGCATAGCGTGTTCGCTCCTACGCCTGTACCGACCCAGCAATGGGTGTTCCTGCAAGGCTCCTACGATGGAGCAAACAGTAAGCTCTTCGTGCAGGGCGTGGAAAAAGCCAGCTCGGCACTGACAGGTGATATTGAGGATAGCGCCGATCCGTTGCTACTAGGGAAGTTCCTGTATGGAGGCTACCAGTTCACGGGCTACCTGGGCGAAGTGCTGGTGAAGGATACGGGCGTATCGTTGGCCGAACATAAAAACGACCTGCAGCGCTGGCTGAAAAAGGAAACACATAACCTCATCGAGTTGCTGCAAATCAAGGTGCCGGGAAATCCTATCAATGTCTGCACTTACAGCGAAGAAATTACGGTGACGGTGTATGAATAGCCGCTGAATGGGCAATACTCTCTGGTACGAACGGCATATTCCAGCTATGGTGCCATCGTACAATTTGTAGGGGGCGGCATGAAGAAATCTTTAATCACATTGCTCGCATGCGCAACGCTGTCCGCCTGTTCATCGGATGCGGGGAAGCCCCAATATCTTTTGGGCCTCCAGATTATTCAAACCCCTGCATTCAACGCAGTTGAGCCTACGCAAAGTGCCACGGCACATAATCTGAAAATTGATATTTGTTTCCGGGATAATGAGGAAGGCGAACCGCTTTGTTACCGGAATGTAAAAACGTATGATGTGCTGCGGATTCGCACCGAGAGTGATAAACTGGCGCTCGCCTCGATCACGCTGCTGGGCGAGAAACCCTATGGCGATAAGAATTACTACTATGCTTGGTCACGCCAGCAGTTACCGTGGACAACTTTGAGCGCCCCCGCTGATCGGGTATTCCTTGGGAGGTTGCAAATAGCCTTTGGTCCTCGTCAGGGTGACGACTATCCACCGTTGGGGGTAGCGGCATATTGTGATCCTAAATTGCACAAAACAATTGAGGATCAGGAAAAGGCTACTGTCCCACAGAACTGCCTTAACATCGGATCGGTAGAGAAAATCTCAGATAATCTGGCTGAAAGCACGATGAAGCCCATGCCGCCGAAGGTGACGTATCGCCCATTTGGTCGTGATCCCGATGTACCGTTTGGTGAATTGCCTGCTGATGCGCCCCGCTACCATGAGTGAGGCGCTGATATGAAAAGGCTATTATACGTATGGGCGCTAGCCGTATGCGGCTTACCATCGATTGCTGGCGCATGCGTATTTGCTCCCAGCACAGAAGAAAAATTAGCGAAAAGCGATGTTGTCTTTGCCGGAACCGTTACGGAAACAAAATGCGATGGCAGCACTGGCTACGCAATGTTCGATGTACGCAAGAGATGGAAAGGAACAGAAATCCCTCAAGAACGCCTGACTCTATCGTGCCGCCATTATCCGCTCACGCAGGGCAAAGAATACCTGATTTTTGCCAAGCTAGATGGAGGTAAAGAATTGCACCCACTGAATGATAGCTGTCCTGGAAGCGTACAAGCCATTAACGGGCGCTGGAAAGAGTGGTGGCTCAAGGAATCCACCTACGTTGCAGTTTCTGGCAAACCCTCATGGTCTTTCTCGATTCAAGGCAGTGCCATTCACGATATGGAAACGCTGGATAGGGTGTCGCAATGAAGACGGTTCACTTATTTATCGCCGGATTGATGCTCACGACCTTAACGGCATGCGGGGTGGGCATTTCTCGCAGCGGCATCCCCTATGTAAAGCCGTATGGTCAGCGCATGACCATGACATCCGTATCGCTCTCGCCGGATGGGCGCTATGTGCAGATAAATTACAAAGATCGTACCGAAAAGCTGCCGAGTGGAGCGGCCTTGCTGGAATGGCGCACCGGCGCTCTGTCAAAGTTACAGCCGGGACAAAAATATGATTGGGAGTTACCGATTCAGCCGGGAACAAACAAAAGGACTTACTCGCAATATTCTGGTTGTCGAGGCATGACAGCATCGCTGCTGTTACTGGATAAAAATATCCCGTTTGAGGTGTGGTCGAAGCAAGAAGCAGAACCGACGTCTATTCTTCTAAGCTGCAATGAAGGTTTTGATGGCTACTCCAATGTTCACTTTATAAGCCAAAACGAAATTATATTT